>JAZKZS010000011.1:0-81743 GCA_045612765.1 Acutalibacteraceae bacterium | reverse complement strand
GGCTTCCCCTTGAGGGGAAGCTGTCACAAAGTGACTGATGAGGTGTAATTTGCAATAATTAAACGGTTTTCCACCTCATCCACCACTGCCGTGGTCCCCCTTCCCCTCAAGGGGAAGGCATAGATAAACCCCAATTTATATCCGTCGCGAAGCGACACCGAAATTCTTCATTTTTCATTATTCATCATTCATTCGCGCAGCGATAAACTCCCAATTTATATCCGCCGAGGAGAGCGCACAAATAATGGAAACACAAGTCAAATTTCAGATAAAAAATATTTAAAATTATATAAATAAAAATATTTGTTCACAAATGCAATTTGTGGTATAATAAATTAAATTGTAAAAAGTTGAGAGTTTTTAAGGGTTTATACGTCTAATAAATAAAGGCGGTGGTTATATGGAAAAATTAAAATACAACAAGGCATTCAGGCAGGGGATAGGTGCGCTTTTGTTTTGCCTTTTGCTTTTTGGGGGCTTTGCAACCTTCGCCGTTGTTGCTAGAATTCAATATAACAGTTTGGTTGCAAATATGGAAACCGTTGAAGCCACTATTGTCGATATTACTTTAGATTATAATCGACGCGGACCAGACGAGCAGGAAATTGACATTACATACGAGGTTGACGGTGTGGTTTATAACCGCGAATTAGCCACCGACACTGCAATATCCTTTGGACCGGGACTGGCTGCTAATTATTCGGTTGGGGATAAGCTTCAAATTTATTATGATCCCCAAAACCCCGAAATAATTGCTTCGCCACGGTCGGTCAGCGTGGGGAGCGTCTTCTTTTGGATAGGGTTTATACTTTCTGCATTGGTGATAGGCTGTTTAATATACCTTCTGAAAACAAGGAAAAAGTTTTTAGTCACACAGGAAGAATATGAAAAAGAAAAGCGCGCCGCCAAAAATGCCGACCTTTTAGAGAAAAACGGCGAAAAAATACGTTGGCAGTATTTTAATATTCCTATTTATGCCATGCTCTCGTTTGTCCCCACAGTTGCTGTGATAGTTATAGGCTTAGAGTTGCTTGAAGGTGATTTTAATATTCGGAGTCTGATTTCGGAAACGCTTGAAGCAACGCCGGTTGTGTTGGTAATGTGGTGTATTTTTATAGGTCCGTTAGTTATTTTATCTGTTTTAAACCGCTTTTGTTTTGGTAAGGTGGTTTGTGTAGTTAACGAAACCACACTTTTTATTAAAAACCGCGATATACCAATAAATAATATTAAAGAAATTGCTTACCACCCAAGATTTGCATCGAGATATGAATATTGCCACGCGACTATTAGTGTGCAGTCTAATAATAAATTAGAAGCGATTGACGTGAATCATTTCCCACTTTACGGTATAAGAAAAATTAAAAAATATAACCCCAATATTAAGGTAAAGTGCGATAAATATATTTGGTTTTATCCACTTTTACCAACCGTTATAGCATTGGTTTTATTGCTAATTTTTGGGGTAAAGTTATAGATCAGAAATTTAAAACATATAGGAGCTGATTATATGAAATTAAAGCAGGCGGCTTTGGCGGTTTTGGGCTTTGGTATAATTTTGGCTTTGTCGGGCTTGTTAATACCCGTGATTTTGACACACTTTAGTATGGCGTCGGGCGGATCGGTAGGTATTATAGGCGGTGCGGATTTGCCTTCAATGACTTTTTTGACCTGGCAGTTATTAAACGGTTGGCCTGTAGCTTTAATTTCAATAGGGATAACCTTAATAATTTCGGCTGTTTTTTGTTTAGTGTTCTCAAAAACCGTTAAGGTGCATTGCGGTTTGACTACCTCTATTATTTCACTAAGCTTGTCGGCTGTCGGTGGATTAGGAGTTTTTTGTGTTTTAAGGTGGTATGCGATAGTTGTATTTCACGAAATGTCAAAGCACCCTATTGAATATCCTGTTAGTGTAATACTTGGCTTGCTGTGCTTTTTTGCGTTTGTTGCTTTAATTGTAACGTATTGCATACTACGAATAAAAAAATGGTCGTTTAAAGGCGTTATAATTGATATTTTAACAAGCATTGTCTGGTTGCCGACGTTTTTCTTGATTTTTGCATTTTTAAGCGAAATGGTTGCTTAAATTAAAAGGTTTTAACAAAAGAACAGCCAAGTCCTAGGACTTGGCTGTTTGTATTTTGCAGATTAATAATTTTCAGCGTGAACTTCGAAATATGCTTTGGGGTGTGCGCAGGTGGGACAAAGGTCAGGCGCAGCTGTGCCAACAACTAAATGACCGCAGTTACGGCATTCCCAAACCTTAACCTCGCTCTTTTCGAAAACAGCGGCGGTTTCAACGTTTTTAAGAAGTGCGCGATAACGTTCTTCATGGTGCTTTTCAATTGCTGCAACAAGGCGGAACTTCTTAGCAAGCTCGGGGAAGCCTTCCTCGTCAGCAGTTTTTGCAAAGCCTTCGTACATATCGGTCCATTCATAATTTTCGCCTTCGGCAGCGTGTGCTAAATTTTCAGCGGTGTCGCCAATGCCGTTAAGCTCCTTAAACCACATTTTTGCGTGTTCTTTTTCATTGTCAGCGGTTTTAAGGAAAAGTGCTGCAATTTGTTCAAAGCCTTCCTTCTTAGCCTTTGAAGCAAAGTAGGTATATTTATTTCTTGCCTGAGATTCACCCGCGAAAGCGGCTTCAAGATTTTTTTCGGTTTGAGTACCTGCATATTTTGACATAGATAAAAACCTCCTTTAAATTATATTTTTATAATAACATAAAACTGTATAAAAAACAAGAGATACCGCAATTTTTTTGCGGTATCTCTTTTGCCCCTAAACGAATTTAAGCCGAGGGCAGTATTATTTAAAAAAGTCTAAAATTGAAATGGGTTTATTGTTTTTTGTCGCTTCAATATGAAGGTGTGATTGGTCGCTTGATTCATTGGGAACTGTTCCCACAGCGCCGATTAAATCGCCGCTTTTAAGGGTATCGCCAGCTTTGAATTTTGGGTCCTTAATGCAGGCGTATTTAACAATTAAGCCGTCGCCGTGGTCAATAGTTAAAACACCGCCAAGCGCTGTGCTTTCTTCAAAGGATAGCACCTTGCCGTCGGTAAGGGCGCTGATAAAGGCACCTTCCTTACAGGCAATATCTACCGCTGTGTGCAAACGCATATCACCAAAGGTTTGCGAAAACTGAAGTGTTTCGGTGCTGAAATCCTTTAAAATATCGCCGTTAATTGGCATTGTATAGCTTTTTTCATAAGGCTGATTGCTAACCGTGTCGTCGGTTGGGGTAGAGGGAATAATTTCCGACACAAAATCCTTCGGTGTTTCGGTGATACTATCATTATATGACGAATCGTTGCTGTTATATTCTTGCGAATTGTTGTTGCTGTTGGGGCTTTCATTCATAGAGGTGTCGGGGTCGGTGGGTGTATCGTCGTTCATATTTGAAAGACCAATCCAAGCAACAACGGCAATTATGATAAGCGCAACAACAATTATTATATAAAAAATGTAATTTTTATTTTTGTTTTCGGAATAGGGTGTATAGTTCATTTTTTATCCGTCCTTTCAGCATTATTATTGCCAATAAAGCTTTTTAATATTCTTTAAAAAATTAAAAAAATGTTCATATTGTATTAAAATTTATGCTTTATAGTATACTTGTACCTTAAAGGAAGCCGCAACTATTAAGGTATGGCTTTTTCGCAAGAAAAAGTCCTCTCCTCAAACCCCTTAAAAAGAGAAAGAACCGTAGTTTTTCTACGGTTCTTTTTCTTTATTTATTTTTAAATTTTTAATTATAATTTCAAAACGGTCGGCGCTGTCACAAATTTTAAGTGGCAAACCACCTTCTGAAATATACATTGTATATTCGCCGCCTTCACAGTCGCCCTTTAAAAAAAAGCGGTTTTCGTTTTTATACACCTTATTTTTTTCGGTTTTAAAGGCGGAATAAAGAAAGCTTATTGCGGCGGTTTTATAACTGTCGGTTGTTATTTTAATACCGTCAAATTCGGCGGTGGTTTGGCCGTTTTTGACAGTAAAAACAAGGCCGTCAAGCTCGCTTGGGTGAAGCATTGCGCCTGTTAAAACGCCGTTTTTGTCAATATTAACCGCTATTTCGTAATATTCGTTATAATAGGTCATTTCAGCGGTGAAGGATATGCTGCGAATAACGGGTGTTATATTGGTTTTTTGCGTACAGCCTGTTAAAATTAAAACAAATAAACAGCAAATAATTTTTTTCAAAATACCGCCCCTTTTTAAAGTGCTTCAATCATATCACTTGGGGTTAGCGCCGCTTCGCCTGTAATTTTTACGGCATTATCAGCCGAAAGGCTGTGTAGGTACACCGCGGCTTTTGCGGCATCAACGGGGGACATCCCCTGTGCTAAAAGTGAAACGGTTATACCGCTTAAAACGTCACCGCTGCCGCCGGTTGCCATACCGCTGTTACCAAGGGTGTTTATGTATACCTCGCCCGACGGGTCGGCAATAAGGGTGTTAGTGCCCTTAAGCACCAAAATGCAGTTATATTTTTTGGCAAAATCGGTCGCAATTTCAATGCGGTTTTGCTCAACCGTTTTTGTGTCGCATTTTAAAAGCCTTGCCATTTCGGCAGGGTGGGGTGTTAATATAATTGAAGCATTAGCCTTTTTTAATAAGTCTATGCAGCGGGCTAATGCATTTATGCCATCGGCATCAATCACAATTGGGCAGTTGGCATTTTTTATAAGCTTTTTTAAAAGCCTTAAGGTGTGGCTTGTGTTTGAAAGCCCACACCCAAAAAGCACAGCGTTGGTTTTGTGAAGTGCGGGTTTAAGGTTTATAAATGATGATAAGCCACCCTTTATTGTTTGGGGCTTTGGTAGGCAAACCGCTTCGGGTATTGCGGTGGTTAAAATGGGGTATATAGATTTTGGCAAAAGGCATTTTGCAATGCCCACACCACTTTTAATGCATGCCCTTGTTGCTAAAATGGCGGCGCCCGCCATACCGTAGCTGCCGCATATAAGCAGGGCAGTACCAAAGGTGCCCTTGTGTGAATTTTTGGGGCGGTCAGGTAAAACGGGGGCTAAAAGTAGCTTTAAATAGCTTTCAAGCGGTTTTACGCCAATGTCTGCAACTTCTACTTTGCCGAAATAATCGTCGTTACAGGGCAAATAAAAGCAAGGCTTAGGGGATATAAATGTAATTGTTAAATCAGCTTTAAAGGCGGCGCCTAAAGCTAAACCTGTGTCACAGTCAATGCCGGATGGAATATCTATTGCAATTCTTACAGCGTTTTGGCGGTTTAAGCTTTCAATAAGGTTTATAATATCGCTACTTAAAGCACGGCAAAGGCCGATGCCGAAGATTGCATCAATTATAAAATCAAATTCGCCGCAAAAATCATTAAAAATAATATTTTGTGGTAAAAGCAAAAAGTAATACTTTGCAGTATCGGTTTTGGGACTGCCAAGGGGTAAAAATACCGAAACATCGGCCCCTATTTTTAAAAGATTATTTGCAATTACAAAGCCGTCGCCACCGTTATTACCGTTGCCGCAAATAACGGCAACCTTTTTGTTTTTTAGGTTGTAATTTTGGATTATAATTTCGGTAGCTTTGTTGCCTGCGGTTTGCATTAAATCAGCAAAAGAAAAATCGCCGCGGGAGACGGCATTTTCCTCTGACAATTTAATTAAATTGCGAGTTAATACGTTCATAGCGGCGACACCTTTAATTTATTATTTAAATGCGGATAATGCAAGGAACTTGGGAAGAGATTTTTTGATTGCGGCTTGCAATTTTTCGCTTGGTGAAAAAACGATGTAGTTTACCTTAGTGTCCTTTGCGGCGGCAACTAAAAGGTAAGCGTTGGGGTCGTTTTTATTGCAAGCAAAAACAATATTTTCTTTTTTGACGTTTTGTAAAAGATGGTCGTTATATTTTTCCAAGCGTTCAACGTTTGGAAGTTCGAAGCTAGAAATACGTTGGCGTGATGACTTGTTAATAATTTTATCAACATCCATTGTGCCGTTGGTTACGATATATTCATATTCAACATTAAACCTTGAGGTAAGCCACCACGCACCGTAGCCAAGACCGACAATTAGAAAGGGGGCGAGAGGAACGCCAAACAAAAGTATCAATGCACAAAGTGTTAAGGCTAATATCCATATAAGTAGAAACAACGCAATTGATTTGCCACTTTTTTTAATGCTTACAATTTGTTCGAAAAAGGTATCCATAATTTTACTCCAAATAAAAGTTTTTTATATTATACTACAAAACGGTTGCTACTTGCAATAGTAAATATTTTAGTATATAATATTTAATTAAAGAGGTGTGGAAAATGAGAATAAACGAAAAATTCAGCATACAGGTTTTAAACGAGCATAGGGTTATTATTGACAATCAAAGCGGTAAGGTTTGCGGCGAGGTTGATTTTGGTGAAATTCAAATGTTTTTGTGGGATTGGGCAAGGGCTAAAGAAATCACCAAACAGGAAATGCTTAACGAAATTTTAAAAAAGTTCGAAATTTCCACAGTTTTAGCTTTGGGCGAAATTGATACTTTTATTAAAAAATTAAAGGAATACGGTATTAACTAATAATGAATAAAAACAGTAACAAAGCGGTTTTAGGGTGGATATATAACCGCAGTAAGCGTTATATTCCATCGGTTTTATTAATATCGCTTTTAGCGGCTTTCATATCCATTCTGTTTGTGGCAATGGCGCTTGTTTCTAAAACAGTTTTGGAAATTGCAACAGGTGACCAAAGCGGCAATATTTTAAATTATGGCATTTTACTTGCAGTGTTTGTTATTTTGCAGGTTGTTTTTTCTGCGCTTGAAAGTTATTTGAAGGCATGCACCTCGGCCAAGTATATTATTGGTTTAAGGCAGTATTTGTTTTCACAAATCGGTCTTAAAAAATATAGCGAAATTTCAAAGCACCATTCTGGCGATTTATTAAATCGTGTTACGGGCGACGTTGAGGTTATACAGTCCTTTGTGGTAAATACGGTTTCGGGCGCCGTTTCAATGGTTACTAAAATTATTGGTTGTGTTGCGGCGCTTATTTGGCTTGAGCCTAAGGTTGCAATTTTAGTGCTTTTGGTTGGTGTGCTTTTTCCCGCTTTTGGCAGACTTTTAAGTAAAAAATTCCGTTTTTTACATAAAGAGGTTCAACGAAGCGAGGGGCTTACACGTTCCTTTATGCAGGAATGCTTTATGAATTTATCGGTTATGAAAACCTTTAAATCCACCAAGGCAATTACCGATCGTTTATCTGATTATATGACCGAAAATTATAAGTTTAAAATTAAGCGTTCGGTTGTTTCGATTTGTATGCACTTAGGGCTATATTCACTTTTTACCATTGGCTATTATGCGGTTTTGGTGTGGGGCGCTATACAAATTGCCAAGCCCGAGGTTGCATTTACCTTTGGTACACTTACAGCCTTTATGCAGCTTATTTCACAGCTTCGTATGCCACTTCAAAACGTTTCGGGTATTATACCGCAGTATTATTCTTGCATGGCATCTGCCGAGCGATTAATGGAGATTGAAGAAATCGACAACGAAAATGCTGCCCTAACAGCAGAGCTGCTTGAAAAATGCAGTGACGAATTTAAATTTATTTCGGGAGATAGGGTTTGCTTTGCTTATGGTGAAGACGACTTGCTTCACAATTGTACTTTTAAAATTGACCGTGGCAGTATGACGGCAATTATGGGTGAAAGTGGCACGGGTAAAAGTACCCTGTTTAAACTGCTTTTGAACCTTTATGAAGCCGATAGCGGCAGCATTACCTTTAACGGTGACACTGCAGTAGATGCGTCAGTCAGGGGTATGTTTGCATACGTGCCGCAGGGCAATATGATAATTTCGGGCAGTATTAGGGAAAATATTGCAATGTGCAACCCCGATATAACCGAGGAAGAAATTATAAAGGCTTGTGAAATTGCCGAAATTTACGATTATATTGAAACCCTGCCCACCGGTTTGGATACCATTCTTTCTGAAAAGGGTAGCGGTTTATCGGAAGGTCAGCTTCAGCGTATTGCAATTGCAAGGGCAATTGTGGCACAGTCGCCAATTCTTTTACTTGACGAGGCAACCTCGGCACTTGATAAACCAACCGAAGCAAAGGTGCTTAAAAATATTAAAGATATGGCGGGTAAAACGGTTATTTTGGTAACCCACCGCACATCTAACCTTAACCTTTGTGATAACATTATAAATTTAAGTGAATAGGTAAAAATATACCTTTGTTTTGAAGGTGTATTTTTTATTCCTTATCTTTTTAACCCCCTAACTACGTTAGGGGGTTAAATTTATGTCGGTGAATGGCGGTTTTTGGTTTGCTATAATAAAAGCGCTGAAGGAGGAATCACATTGCGAGAAAACGACAAACTGCTTTATAAAACCCTGAAAACACTTTTGAATGAAAAGCTGTCCGACGAGGAGGCCCAGTCCCTTAGGGAAGAAGGATTTGAAATTAAAAACCCAACACGTAAAACGGCCGTTATGGTGGCGCTTTATAAAAAAGCGGCTTCGGGGGACCTTTCAGCTATAAAGGAGTTGCGTTCAATCGTAAGTGAAAAAAACATTGAAAAGCCAAGCGGCGAAAAAGCGGTGATGATTATTGACGACATCCGAAATTAAGATGTCAGAAATTGTCGGCGGCGGTTATGAAAAGTTTTGGAACAGCAAAAAACGTTACCGTGTTTTAAAGGGCGGTAAGGGTTCTAAAAAATCGACAACGACGGCGCTTAACTTTATTTTTAGGTTGATGCGTGAGGAAAAATCTAACCTTTTAGTCGTGCGGCAGGTTATGAACACCCATAGGGACAGTACCTTTGCTCAGCTTAAATGGGCACAGGAAAAGCTAGGGGTTAGCGATTATTGGTCAAATACCGTTAGTCCCCTTGAAATGACCTATAAGCCGACGGGTCAAAAAATTTTATTTCGTGGCTTTGACGACGTTTTAAAGCTTGCTTCCACTACGGTGCCGCAGGGATATTTAAACTATGTCTGGATAGAGGAAGCCTTTGAAATTGCAAAAGAAGCCGATTTTGACAAATTAGACCTTTCGGTTCCGCGCGGTAAAATACCGCCGCCGCTTTACAAGCAAACCACCTTGACCTTCAACCCCTGGAGCGAAAGCCATTGGCTTAAAAAACGCTTTTTTGACCAAAAAAGCCGTGACGTCGACACCTTTTCGACCAATTATCTTATCAATGAATTTTTGGACGATTGCGACCGTGCGGTTTTTGAAAGAATGAAAAAGCAAAATCGCCGTAGGTATGAGGTGGCAGGGCTTGGAAATTGGGGCGTTACCGACGGGCTTGTTTTTGAAAATTGGTGCGTGGGGGAAGTGGCTATACCAAAGCAAGACGAATATAAATGGAAAAGTTTTTTTGGTCTTGATTATGGTTATACAAACGACCCCACTGCATTTATAGCCCTTATGGTAAACCCCGTTGACAAGCAAATATTTATTTATAACGAATTTTATGAAAAGCGAATGCTGAACTCGGACATTGCCGAAAGAATAAAGTCTTTAGGCTTTGCCAAGGAACGTATTCGCGCCGACTGTGCCGAGCCGAAATCAAACGATGATTTGCGTCGGCTTGGCATAAGTCGAATTGCCCCGTCGTACAAAGGACGGGACAGTATTTTAAACGGTATTGCAACCATTAACGAATATAAAATAACCGTTGCGGCCAAGTGTGTAAACATGATAAGGGAATTATCGTCCTACGTTTATGATGAACGACGTCAGGAAAACGGCTTAAAGCTTCCAAAGGACAGTGAAAACCATTTGTGTGACGCGCTGAGATATGCTTTTGAGGACGTTAAATTCTTTAAGCCAACGGTTAAAGTTATTAACGAAAGCGATGATGGTGCAATATCTGTCAGAGATTTTAAAGGAGGCTGGGACCGTTGATTTTCCCATTTCTGCTTATAGCAGTTTCCGCTTTTTTAATCGGCTTTATTTTGGGTAGTAATAATCACAAGCCGCAAAGGGCAGTAAAGCCTAAAACGGATTATGATTATGAAAAAATTCAAAAAGAGTATGAAAACTTTTTAAATTATGATGGCACCGAACAGCAGTAGGTGAAAAGGTGATTATATGAACGAAAATGAAAATATGTTGTCCACACCACAGGACAGCGAACAAAACGAAAATGCGCCCACCACAGCGCAGCAAGAAAATAAAGCGTTTGTTCCCGTAAAGTATAACAAGGAAGTTATTAATTTAAGCCTTGAAGAAGCAGGGGAATTAGCCCAAAAGGGTATGAAGTTTGAAGCCATTTCGGACGAATTGGCGGTTTTAAAGCAGCTTGCAGCCCAAAGTGGCCAAACCGTTATGCAGTTTTTAAATTCTATAAAGAAACAAAACGATGCTGATGCGGTTAATTCTCTTATGGAAAAATGCGGTGATGACACAGTCTTGGCCGACAAGGTAACAAAGCTTTTTTCTAAACGTGATGAGGAAAACGACGGCTTTTCAGAGGTGCAAAAATATTTTCCCGAAATTAAAAACCGTGACGATTTACCCGAAAGCGTTTTGGATAATGCAAAGCTTTTATCACGACCCTTGCTTGACGAATTTTTACGTTACCGACTTTTGCAAGAAAAGGCCGTAAAAGAAAATCTTTTATCACAGCAAAGGGGACGTTTGTCGTCAACAGGGTCACAAATTAATAAAACAGGGGGCGAAAACCCCGAAACCACCGAGTTTTTAAAAGGACTTTGGCGAAAGTAATTTTTGGAGGAAATAGATATGGCAATTAATTCAATTGAAAATGCAGTAAAATATTCAACCGAGCTTGACAAAATGTTTGCACAAAAAAGCGCAACTGGCTTTTTTGCCGACAATGCCCTTGCAACAAAGTTTGTGGGTGCAAAAACCGTAATTATTCCCGATGTAGATTTCCAAGGCCTTGCCGATTACGACCGTGACACAGGCTATACCAAGGGCGCAATTACCGTTTCAAATACCTCATACACAATGGCAATGGACCGTGCACGTTCATTACAAATCGACCGCGAGGATATGGACGAAACCGGTATTGCAAATTTAGCGGGTAAAATTTTGGGTGAATACGTTCGCACCAAGGTTGTGCCCGAATGCGACGCCTACGTTTTATCAAAGCTCGGCGGTCTTGCAATGGGCAGAAGCAACGTTATAAACGGCGAAATTGAAAATCCCTATAAGGCTTTATGTCAGCTCATTAACGAGGTACAGTCGGTTGTGGGCTATGACGAGGAATTGGTGGCTTTTGTGGACGGTTATATGTTTGCCGCTTTACAAAATTCTGCCGAAATTTCAAAAATGATTACCGTTAGCGACTTTAAGCAGGGTGATGTAAGCCTTAAGGTTAAATCAATTAACGGGGTAAGCATTATTCCCGTTGTAAGTGAAAGAATGAAAACCGCTTATACCTTTAACGGCGGAGATTTGGGCGGCTTTAAGCCTCTTTCAAATGCCCGTGAAATTTATATGCTTGTGCTTCCCAAAACTGCGGCACATTTGGTTAAGAAAACCTAAAATATGCGCATTTTCACACCCGAACAAAATATTGATGCCGATGCATACAAGTTTGACTACCGCATTTATTACGATGTATTTGTAAACAAAAGCGCGCTTGATTCAGTTTGGGCGTGGGTATCTCCCACAGTTAATATTACTGCACAGCCCACATCGGTTAGCGTAAACGAAGGCGCTATCAGCGGTAAATTAACTGTTACTGCTACTAGCGAAGGCGCTCTTACCTACCAATGGTATAAGTGCAAGGACGAAAACAAGTCAGGCGCTGTTAAGGTTTCAGGCGGCAACGCGGCTTCTCTTAATATTCCAACCGACCTTACCGCCGGTAAGCATTACTTCTTTGTAAAGATTATTGTTGACGGTGCGGCCGCAAGCGAATCTTAAGCAGCAGTTGTAACTGTTGCCTAAATTTAAAAGCCTGAAGGGTGGCAACACCCTTCAGGTGAAAGGGAAGGTAACTTAAATGAAGCTACAGCCTAATGAAATTTATGAAGAATATCAAAGGGGCGTGCAACACAAAGCATCACTTGGAAAGCACGGTCTTTTTGAACAAAACAAAATTAACGAACGCTTTTTTATCGGTGACCAATGGCACGGCGCAAAGTGTGGTAATGACCGCCCGCTTGTAAGGTATAACGTAATTAAACGTATTGGTGACTATAAAATGTCACAAATACTAAGTAGTCCCATAACGGTGGACTTTTCGGTCGAGGGTGTGCCAAAGCAAAACGAAGCCGCTTTAAACGATAATGATAATATTAATTCACTAACCTTAGCGTTTAGCAAATATTTCGACGTAACTGCCGAAAGACTAGGGTTTAACACCTTACAGGAAAAGCTGCTTCGAAATGCTTTTGTTACAGGTAGCGGTGTGCTATACACCTATTGGAACCCTAATTTAAAAACTGGTCTTTTTGCCGACGATAAAAAGACCAGTGAGATTATGGGTGACATTTGTTGTGAGGTTTTGGATATTGACGATATATATTTTGGTGACGAATATATTGAGGATATTCAGCAACAGCCTTACGTTATTATCGCCGCTTATCAACCTATTGACGAGGTATTAAAGGAAGCCAGAATAAACGGGGCGGATATTACAGGTCTTCGCAATATTGAAAATGCCGCCGTGGACGGTAAGGTTTTGGTTCTTACAAAGCTTTTTAAGGAATATAAAACAAACACAAGCTATACAATTAAAGGTGTAAAGGTATGCGAAGCTGCAACAATACGCCCACAATTTGATACATTTTTAAGGCTTTACCCGCTATCACTTTTTAAGTGGGAAAGAAAAAACAATTCACCCTATGGCGAAAGTGAAATAACCTACCTTATTCCAAACCAAATTGCGATAAATCGTATGATAACGGCAAACGTTTGGTCGGCTATGACAACAGGTATGCCCATAATGCTTGTAAACGGCGATACCATTACCCAAAAAATCACTAACGAGCCGGGGCAAATTATTAAGGTTTACGGCAGTAACGAGGACGTTACAGGTGCGGTTAAATATTTAACACCCCCAACCTTTAGTAAGGAATATGAATCCTCAATAAAGGCGCTCGTAGAAAACACCCTTTCGCAAAGCGGCGCTAACGAGGTTGCTCTTGGCGACCACCGTGCCGATAACAATGCGGCCCTTCGCACTATGCGTGAAGCAAGCTTAATGCCACTTATTATTACCAAAAACCGTTTTTACAGCTTTGTTGAAGATACAGCACGTATTTGGGCGGATTTTTGGGTGACTAAATATTCCAAACGAGCATTAAAGCTTCGTGATGCACAGGGAATAAGCTATATGCCGTTTGATGCCGAAAAATATAAAAATATGATTTTTTCAACAAGGGTAGAGGTTTCAGCCGGTGCGCTTTATGGCGACGGTGAAAGGCTTGATACACTGCTTTCACTTTTTGAGAAGGGTGTTATTGATAAAAAGCAGCTTGTTGCAAGACTACCTGACGGAGTTATAACCGATAAAAAGCAGCTGCTTGAAGAAATTGTAAGGGGTGACGGTAATGAAGGGGTATGACCTTTATAAGCGTGTTTTAAATTTACTTGGGTATATGTATAGTGATGACGGTATAACAAGTGACAACCTTTTATACAAGCGCGCGCTTTATGCTATAAACCAAATTTTGTTAGATTTAGGTCAAAACGAAATTGAGGATATGAACTGTGAAATTAACCTTTCAAAAGCACAGCTTGACGCATTGGTTTACGGTGTAGCGATGATGCTTTCATTAATTGGCGGTGACGGTGAAAGAAACCGCCTTTTTGCAAATATTTACAATGCCAAACGTGGCGGTGCTTTAAATACGGTTGATAATATTACTGATGCAATGCCAAACATAGACGGGGGAGCGATTTAATTTGAAATACAGCCACATAACACCAAAAGAGCTTAAGTGTTTTAAATTTCCACGTCTTGACGGAGGTATAAATACGATTGGTGACAACTGCATTTTGGAAGGTAAGAACCTTTGGTTTAAGGATGGTCGACTGCAAACCCGCCCCGGTATATTTGCAAAAGGGCAAAATGCCCAAACCGTGCCGAAGGAAAGCATATACGACCAGTTTGATTACCGCTTGTATGACACGGTTGTAAATTATCTTGATACCGATTACCGCATTATGACGGTTGGCGTTAACAGTGACGACTTTATGTACACCCTTTATATTTATTTCGTTGCAAGTGAATATAACATTTTGCCTGTTGGTAATTTGCAGTTTTTGCGTCTTTCAAGCAACAGCCATAAGGTGCCAGACAATATTACATTTTATACGGGTGAAAGACAAACGGGCGGTGGTGTTTTTGCGCTTATAAGCCTTAAAAACCTTGAAAACACGGCCGATAAAAGCTTTAATGTTTATGAAATCAATACCGAATTTACCGAATGGCAACGTGTTTATGACTTTTACATACCCACCGTGATTATTAATGGACGTGGCAATAATTACGATATTGCCTATGCTGAAAAAACGGTAGATTACAAAAGCCCCAAAACAATAGAATCGCAAAACCTGTTAAACGGTAAATTTCACGCTTACTATACTTCAGACGGGCGTTCAAATATGTTTCGCCTGCCTGTTTGTAATTTGTCCTACGATGCGGTGGTTTGCCGCATAAACTATACTGCGGATTTTTATGCCGAATGGGTAGTAAGCGGTCAGTCGGTTGTGGATACCCAAAGCTTTATGGGTGCCGATATTATGCTAGAGGTCGACCGTGAAAAAGGTACACTGTCATTCACAAGGCAGGGCGAAGCGTATGCTATACCCATAATGCCAACCTATAACGAAAACAACATAAAAATTACCGCCGTTAAAGAAACGGCAAACGGTTTTGCACAGGTGGTGGATTCAACCTGTTCACTGTCAGCTGATGGGCGGTTATATTTGGCAGGTGGCACAAATGGTAATCTTTTAATGCTTGCAAAAAGTGAAAACCCGCTTTATTTTCCGCAACGTTCCACCGTAGAGGTTGGTGGTGCCGAGCCTATTACGGCGCTTTCAATACAGGATAAAAAGATTATTGCCTTTAAAAAAAGCGAATGTTATTTTGCAACCCTTCGCAAAGGCGACCGCCTTAACGAAATTGGTCTTTTGCCCGATAACGATAAGCTTTTTAAAACCGATGATATTTTACATAGCGAACTTATATCCAAAACAGTCGGCTGTGAATTTAAAAACACGGTTTGTAAGGTTTTAGACAAAACACTTTGGCTTGGACAGGACTGTGAAATTTATGCCCTTAACGACATCGGGTTTGACGGTGTTAAAAAGCTTTCAAATACGGTTAAGCCAAGTGTTGATTACGAATATATGGACTCCTTTGCGGTGTGTAACGGAAGTTATTATATTTTAACAGC
This sequence comes from Acutalibacteraceae bacterium, assembly GCA_045612765.1. Taxonomy (GTDB): domain Bacteria; phylum Bacillota; class Clostridia; order Oscillospirales; family Acutalibacteraceae; genus UBA737. The sequence continues at coordinate 66,368 of JAZKZS010000011.1, read as the reverse complement.
GGCCGATAAAGCCTTTGTATGTGATATAAGCAATCTTTCGGTGCCAAAATGGTATCTGTGGCAGTTCGGTAGCGGCGTTACCCTAAGCGGTGCATTTTACCGCAACGGCAAGGTGTGGTTTTTGTGTGATGCGCAGGGTAGCGGAGTTTTTTATATTGCCGCACTTGAAGGCGAAAAGGACGTTGAAATGTACTATAACGAGGATGGCGTTATTCAGGCCGACCCTGTTAAAATTGAAAGCATATTACAAACACATAGCTATGCTGTGTCGGGGCAAAACCACAAAAACAGCATTGAAAGTATTTATATTGCGGTATCAGGCAAGGGTAGGGTAGAAATAAAGGTAAACGACAGGGTAAGCTGCCTTGCGGATTTGCGCTTTTCTACCGATGATTACGACAAGGGCGAATATAAAACAATAATGCTTCGTCCCTATCTTTATGATACCGAACGCATTAAGCTAACCGTTTCGTCCGATAGTGATTTTGCCATAGGCGATATTGAAATTTTTTACAGAAAAACGGGTTGATTTTATGAAAAAGGTTTTGGCAGTTTTGTTACTGGCGGTAATGCTTGCGGGGTGTGGCAGCACACCACCAAAAGCAAGTTTGAAGCATAGCGGCGTTTGGCTTTCCTACAGTGAGGTAAACACCATGCTTGACGGTGATTTTAAAACCGAATTTAACACCCTTTTAAAAAATTGCCAAGACCTTAAAATAACCGACCTTTATATTCACGTTAGGGCGTTTGGGGATGCGTTATATAAATCAAGCCTTTTTCCGCAAAACGAAAAAAGCTTAAAATATGACTTTGATATTTTAAAGTGGGTTTGTGATATTTCGCACCAAAATAATATAAGGGTACATGCTTGGATAAACCCCTATAGAATTTCGTCCACAACCGAAAATATTCAAGAAATAAATCCCAAAAGTCCTGCATATATTTGGCTTAATGACACCGACGCCCAAAACGATAAAAACGTTTGCATAAGCGGCGGTATATATTTAAACCCTGCAGAAAGTCAGGTGCAACAGCTAATAATTGACGGGGTAAGGGAAATTGTTAAAGGGTATGACGTTGACGGAATACATTATGACGATTACTTTTACCCTACACAAAGTGAAGAATTCGACAAAGCGTCTTACGATTTTTATAAAGCCCAGAATTTAAATCCTTTACCACTTGAAGATTTTAGGCGACTTAACGTTGATTTGCTGTTAAGTGGTACATACAATGCCATTAAGCACCTGAAAGATAAGGTTTTGTTTTCGGTAAGCCCCGCCGCATCGGTCGATAATAACTACCAAAAGCTTTATGCCGACGTGCGCTCTTGGGTGGATAACGGCTTTGTCGATGCCATAATACCACAGTTATATTTTGGGTTTGAATACCCTGACGATAATTTTAAATTTAACAATTTGCTAAAAGCTTGGTGCGATATTGCCGACTTAAACCCCGATGTAAGCCTTATAATAGGGCTTAGTGTTTATAAGGCAAAGCCACAGCTAGAAGCCGATAAGGCCGAATGGCAAAATAATGACGATATAATTAAACATCAGGTAGAAATCCTTTACAATAACGACGGGGTAGATGGGTTTGTTTATTTTTCATATTCGTCGCTTATAAGTAATGACACCGAATTTAAAGCACAGCGTGAAAATTTAAAGAATTATTTAAAAACGAGGGATTAAAATGGAAAGCACGGTAATTGTTGCGCTTATTTCCTTTTTTGGAACCTTGCTTGGTACTGCAGGCGGTATTATAGCCTCGGCAAAGCTTACGGATTACCGTTTAACACAGCTAGAAAAAAGGCTTGAAGCCGCCGCAACGTCCCTTGCAAAAATACCTGTTATGGAAGAAAAGCAAAAAAACACCGACAGAAGAATTTTAAAGCTTGAACGCGAGCATAGCAGAACACAGTTTATGAATACGAATTAAAAAACCCACCCTAAAAGTGTAATGCTTTCAGGGTGGGTTTTTACATATAAAATTATCAACAATATAAAAACACTGAAAAAATTATACCTAAAACAAAAATTAAGGTTTTAATACTTGAAATAATTATAAGCTTTTTGGATGTTGCAAACACCGTTGATAAAACCGAACTTATCATCCCTAAAATCGAAACGGTTATAAAGCCGAAGGAATATAAAACACCAAACATTAAATAATCTATACCGCTTAAATTGTTGGCGTTATTTAAATTTATGTAATCGTTAATAAAATAACTGCCTAAAATAATCAGCAGGCCTAAAAACAAAATTGAAAGAAGAAAAAATATCCACATTAATGCGGGTTTATGCTTGTTCATTCTTATCACCGCCTTTAATTATTTAAATAACACAAATACCTTGTAAATGTATCATCATTTTTCGAAACGGTTTTTTCTTCAATGCTAAAGCCGTATTTCTTATAAAAGCCTACGGCATCAATATCGGTTTCGACAAAGATTTGTTTTTTGGTTTTAGTGCGGATAAAATCAATAAGCTTGGTGCCAACACCTTGTTTTTGCTTGTTATTATCAACCGCAATACCTATAATTTCAATTTGGCTTTCACTTTCTTTGGTTACAATTACGCCAATAATTTTATTGCTTTCAAAATAGCCGTATATTTCGGTGGCGGCATTGTTTTGATATTCCTCCGCCTTTGTTTTAAACTTTTCAAGGGTTGGGTTAAACATACAAGCCGAGTATATGTTATAAATTTCTTCTGTGCAGAAATTGGGTTTAATATTTTTTATTGGTGAGTTGTTTTTATAATCCATTAAAGCGCCTAAACAAGTGCCAATAGCAACACCAAGGCACATACCGACACCAATGTTATCCATAACTGAGCCAATTGATACACCAATTGATACGCCGATGGATAAAAAAATGGGCGTATATTGGATTCGGGTTTCGTTGTTATTTTTGTTGTTCATATTGTTTTACCTTTTCAATTTATAGTTTAATTATAACATAAATTTTAGGAAAGCGCAATAAAGGAAACACACTTAAAAATCACGGCAAAGCCGTGTATAGCATCAATTCCGTAAGGAATTGCATATTATCATTGCGAAAGCAAAGGATGAAAAATCAAAGCCGTTTTAAGTTTGAACTATGTGTTTGAACCGCTACGTATTTAATAAAATGAAATATCTCGTTTACACTAGATATGAAGTAATTATTATGGATTATGAAGTATTTTGCATTGGCAAAATATGAAGTAAAATTCGCCTCTTAAACATTTACGAAGCAAATATTTCATACGCGTTAGCGTATTTCATAGCGAAGCTATTTCACTCGCCAAAAGGCGAATTTCATTGAAAAACCGACTTGTGTGATACAAGTCGGTTTTTCTGGCCCGCCTAAGAGGATTCGAACCTCCGTTCTTCAGAATCGGAATCTGCTGCGTTATCCAGCTGCGCCACAGGCGGAGATATTAAATGAATGATGAAAAATGAATAATGAATAATTATGGTGTCGAATCAGTGTAGTGAACACTGATTCGACATAGTATAAAAAGTAGGGGCGAACTGTGTTCGCCCGCTAATAAAATTACTTTTCGTATCCTTTGGGGTTGCCTGACTGCCAACGCCAAGTGTCTTCACACATTTCTACAATGCCGTATTCAGCTTCCCAACCGAGAATGTTCTTTGCCTTGTCGGCGTTTGCATAAACTTCGTCGGGGTCACCGGGGCGACGAGGGTCAATAACGTAAGGTACATCAATGTTGTTTGCCTTAACAAAAGCGTCGCGAAGCTGTAAAACGCTTGTGCCGTTACCGGTACCAAGGTTAAATGCTTCACAGCCCTTGTTTGCAAGCGCCCAGTCAACCGCTTTAACGTGACCGTTTGCAAGGTCAACAACGTGGATATAGTCACGAACGCCTGTACCGTCAACGGTCTTATAATCGTCACCAAAAACGTGAAGCTTTTCAAGCTTACCAACTGCAACCTGTGAAATGTAAGGCATTAGGTTGTTTGGAATACCCTTGGGGTCCTCACCGATAAGACCTGACTTGTGTGCGCCGATGGGGTTAAAGTAACGGAGAAGGGCAATGCACCAATCTTTATCGGCAACGTAAAGGTCACGAAGCATTTCTTCAATGAAAAGCTTTGTTCTGCCATAGGGGTTAATTGCGCCTAAAGGCATACCTTCAACTAAAGGCATTTCGGTTGCAACACCGTAAACGGTAGCAGAAGATGAGAAAACAATCTTCTTAACGTTAAATTCATTCATAACCTCAAGCAAAACAAGTGTGCTTATAAGGTTGTTGTCATAGTACATAATAGGCTCGCGAACAGATTCGCCAACAGCCTTAAGACCTGCAAAGTGGATAACTGCTTCAATTTCATTTTCCTTAAAAATTTGGCGAAGCGCTTCCTTATTGCGAACGTCTTCTTCATAAAATTTAACAGCCTTGCCTGTAATCTTTTCAACACGTGCAAGTGATTCACTGCTTGAGTTATCAAGATTATCGATAACGATAACGTCGTAACCGGCGTTTTGCATTTCAATACAGGTATGACTTCCGATATAGCCGGCGCCGCCGGTAACTAGAATTGCCATTTATTATTCCCCCAAAAATTATTTATATTAGTATTCTATATTATACATGGCCTTTTGTCAAGAAATTGACAATGTAATTTATGATTAAATTTGGGAATATATGATTTTTTCTTGATAAAATTTAACAATTATGTTATTATATTTAATTGTGAATAAATTAGAGGAGAATTTTTGTGACCGAATTACAACGTGAAATCGGCAGACGCCGAACATTTGCTATAATTTCCCACCCTGACGCAGGTAAAACCACCTTGACCGAAAAATTTCTTTTATACGGTGGTGCTATTCAAACCGCAGGCTCGGTTAAAGGTAAAGCCACAGCAAAGCATGCTGTCAGCGACTGGATGGAGCTTGAAAAACAACGTGGTATTTCTATTACCTCGTCGGTTATGCAGTTTGAATATGATGGATATTGTATCAACATTCTTGATACTCCAGGTCACCAAGACTTCTCGGAGGATACCTACCGTACACTTATGGCGGCCGACAGTGTTGTAATGGTTATTGACGCTGCAAAGGGTATAGAAGCCCAAACCCGCAAGCTTTTCAAGGTTTGCGCACGTCGCCACATTCCAATTTTCACCTTTATCAATAAGCTTGACCGTGAGGCACGTGACCCGTTTGAGCTTCTTGACGAGCTTGAAAAGGAATTTGGTATTGGTACCTATCCTGTAAACTGGCCTATTGGCTGTGGTGTTGACTTTAAGGGTGTATTTGACCGTGACAAGCGTGAAATTTTATCCTTTGCTGATATGCAACACCAAGGCATGAACAAAATCAAGCCTACACCTTGTGATATTACCGATACCGAAAAATTAGACGAGCTTATTGGTCCATACCAACGTGCCGAGCTTGTTGACCAAATTGAGCTTTTGGACGGCGCAAGCTATGAATTTGATTTAGCAAAGGTGCGCTGTGGTGAGCTTAGCCCTGTTTTCTTTGGCTCGGCTTTGATGAACTTTGGTATAGAAGTATTTCTTGAAAACTTCCTTAAAATGACAACCTCACCCTTGCCGAGAATGTCAGGCGATACCGAGGTTTCACCCTTTGATGAGGAATTTTCGGCTTTTGCTTTTAAAATTCAGGCAAATATGAATAAAAACCACCGTGACCGTATTACATTCTTCCGTATATGCTCAGGTAAGTTTGAACGTGGTGCGGATTATTTCCACGTTCAAGCAGGCAAGCCCGTTCGTCTTTCACAGCCACAGCAAATGATGGCGGAGGAAAGACAAATTATAAACGAAGCCTATGCGGGCGATATTATCGGTGTGTTTGACCCCGGTATTTATTCAATAGGCGACACTGTTTGTTCAGCAAAGAAAAAGGTTAAGTTTGAAGGTATTCCAACCTTCGCGCCCGAACATTTCACTTTGATTGAACAAAAGGACAGCCTAAAGCGTAAGCAGTTTGTAAAGGGTGTTGAACAAATTGCACAGGAAGGTGCAATTCAAATCTTCCACGAACCAAACAGCGGTATGGAACGCGTTATAGTTGGCGTTGTTGGTGTGCTTCAGTTTGAAGTGCTTGAATACCGCCTAAAAAATGAATATAACGTTGACGTTATTAGAAACGATTTGCCTTATTCTTATATTCGTTGGATAAAGAACAAGGGTATTGACGTCAAAAAGCTAAACCTTACCTCTGACACCAAGTGGGTACAGGACTTTAAGGGTAATAACATTCTTATTTTTACAAGCGAATGGAACATTAACTGGGCGCTTGAAAAGAACGAAGGCCTTATATTAGAGGATTTCAGTAAGGATTAAAAAAGAAATCGGCAGAACTAATTGTTCTGCCGATTTTTAATATCCGAAACTGCAATTAAAATGCTTGCCGTTATTACTAATATTACACCTATTAAAATTTTAAATATAACAGGCTCGTTAAAAAATATTATACCGATAATCACACTGGTTATAGGTTCGAGCGCACTTAAAATTGCGGTTTTTTCGCCACCGATAATAAAGGATGACTGTTGGAAAAACACAACTGCAAGCGTGGTAACTAAAATTGCAAAAATCAGGCACATACCCCACGAAAGCAAGGTTTTAGGAAGTGTTAACGAATTGGTTGCAACACAAACAACAAACATAATAACGCTGCTTGCCGCTGCCACGTAAAAGCTGAACAAAAAGCCTGAAACCTTGTGGTTTTTCATTAAATCCAACAAAATAACGTATACAGACATTGCAAGACCCGACGAAAGCGCAAGTATTGCGCCTGTTAAATTAAAGTTTGCGGTTTTGTCGTAAAAAAAGCAAATACCGCCAAAGCATAAAATTACGCTGATAACAGTTAAAATTGAAGGGCGTTTTTTAAGAAAAATTGCACCTAATATAACAATAAGCGCGGGATAAACAAAATGCAAAACGGTAGCGGTGCCTGTAGCTATATATTTATACGAGCTAAAAAGCAAAACGGGTGTTAGTGAGCAACCGAAAAGTGAAATTATGCTTATAATCGGAATTGATTTTAATGGGATTTTAAGGGTTTTATTTTCAAAAAATGCTAATAATGCAAGACTTGGTAAGGCGAGCAAATTTCGCAAAAAAACCAGTGTTAACGGGTTTATACCTTCTGCATAAATGTGTTTTGCCATCAGCGGCATTAAGCCGTAAATTACCGCACTTAAAATTGCAAGGGTATAGCCCTTAAATGTTTTGGCGTTCAAAAAATCACCGCTTTCTATTATATCAAATAAATTATAAACCCTTGGCATTAATTGTCAAGACGTTTTTGGTGGCATTTTTTATAATTTCAATAATCCTGTTTTGTAATAAACGAAGTTTTTTGGCGATACATTTATTATTGTAATTTTATGTATATTATGATATAATAAAAATAAATATATGCACTTGGTGAAGTTTATGAAAATATTAGCTGTGGGTGACGTTTGCGGTAGCATAGGGTGCGATTACGTCCGCAAGGTGTTGCCCGCCTTAAAACGAGATAAAAAAATTGATTTTGTAATAATTAACGCTGAAAATTCGGCGGACGGCAACGGTATTACGCCACAAAGTGCCGAAACTCTTTTAAACGTTGGTGCTGACGTGCTTACGGGCGGTAATCATTCATTCCGCCGTGCCGAAGTGCTTGATTATTTGGAAGAAAAAGACAATGTTTTACGCCCTCATAATTTAGAGGATGCACCCTTTGGTAAAGGCTATTGCATGATTGACTGCGGTTTTGTAAGCGTTGCGGTTTTAAACCTGAGCGGTAAAATTTATCTTGAAAAAAGCGGTGCCACCTGTCCGTTTGCTTGCGCTGATGAACTTATAAAAAAAGCAAAAAACGATGGCGCAAAAATCATTTTGCTTGACTTTCATGCCGAAGCCACAAGCGAAAAGCGTGCTTTGGGGCTTTATCTTGACGGCAAGGTGTCGGCTTTTTTTGGTACACATACCCACGTGCAAACCGCAGACGAACAAATATTACAGTGCGGTACGGGCTATATAACCGACCTTGGTATGACAGGCCCTATTGATTCGGTGCTTGGTGTTAAGAAAGAAATTATTATAAACCGTTTAAAGTCTAATGATATGTCAAAATTTCAGTTAGCTGACGGCGAATGTAGCCTTAACGGTTGCATTTTTGAAATTGATAATAAAACAGGTAAAACTGTTAGTATAGAAAGAATTTGTATTTAACGAGGAAATAAATGAAAAAAATCTTATCCTTAATTTTGGTTTTGATTTTGTGCTTTAGTATGTCTGCCTGTGCCAAAAAGCAAAGTGACGGCAGCGCGCAAAAAGGGGATAGCAATACGTCTAATAATAAGGACACCATTACACTTTTATATTCGATGTCGGACTCTTTTAATCCTTATGAAAGCATTACTGACCAAAATCGTCAAATAGCCAAGCTGTTGTTTGAACCGCTTGTAAAAACCGACAACAATTTTAATACGGTTTTATGTTTAGCGGCAAGCGTTAAAACCGAGGGTGAATTGTGCACCGTAAAGCTTAAAAATGCCAACTTTTCGGACGGCAGCGTGCTTACAGCAGACGACGTTGTATATTCATACAAAGCGGCGGTAGCGGCGAAAGGGTTATATACCTCTAAGCTATATGAGGTTAAAAAGGTTTCAGCGACCGACAGTAAGACGGTTGTGTTTGAGTTAAACAAAAGTGACCCTTATTTTGAAAAGGTGTTAGATTTTCCAATTTTTAAGTCGGGAACTGATAAGCTTACCGACGAGGATAGCGTAAAGCTAGTGCCGATAGGCTGTGGCAAATTTATTTTTAATGAAAATAAGACCGAGCTTGTTCAAAATCCTAAATATTACGGCAAATTGGGTGATATTAAAAAAATAAGGTTAATTAATGCGCCTGACAGCGAATCGGTTGCGCATTACGTTGAAATTGGCGCAGCGGATATTAATTTTAATGATATCTCTGACGGTGAAATTTTCCGTATGAGCGGTCAAAAGTACGATATTAACCTTAATAATCTTGTTTATATAGGTATTAATCATTCGGTGGGTGATTTGTCGCAGGCGCTTTTGCGTCAGGCAATATCCAGCGCTATTGACCGTGATGCAGTTTGCAGCGATGCATATTTTAATAATGCGCTTTCGGCAAAAGGCTTTTATACACCTGTTTGGGATACCGTAAAATCCGTTCAAAATATACAAACTTATCAAAATTCTGAAATAACTATTGAGAATTTGGCGGAAATAGGTTATAATAAATTGGATAATGAGGGTGTTCGCACACGTGGTAACCGCAGTTTGCGTTTTAGCTTGCTTGTAAACAGCGAAAATCGTTCACGTGTTGTGGCGGCTGAACTTATTGCTGACCAGCTTAAACCCTTGGGTATAAAGCTTACGGTAGTTAAGGTCAGCTTTGAGCAATATAAAAAACGCCTTGCAAACGGTGAATTTCAGTTATATCTTGGTGAGGTTAATATAACCGAAAATATGGATATATCAAGCTTGGTTGTACCGGGCGGTTTGGCGGCGTATGGCGTAAAGGACACGGTGCATGAAGTGGCTGAGGGTGAAATTAAGCCCGCAACCGTTTCTGATATTGTAAAATCCTTTTATTCAGGCAAGGCTGAAATTACCGACGTTGTGTCGGTTTTACAAACCGAAATGCCGATTATTCCCATTTGCTATCGCACAGGCGTTATGTTTTGTGACGATAACATAAAAAACGTAAGCGGCGCTTCACAAAATGATGTGTTTTTAAATATTAGTTCATATAAACTTAAATAAACAGGAGGAATTACTATGATTTCTTACGAAACCAGATTAGGCAAGGTTGAAATCAGCGAAGATTATCTCGAAAAGCTTATCGGCAACGAGGTTACTTCCTGCTTCGGCGTGGTTGGAATGGTTCCCCGCAGAGTTAAACAAAAAATTTACAACCGTTTTTCAAAGTCGGACATGGCAGATACAGGCGTTATTGTGTCGGGCGGTGGCGATAACCTTAAGGTTGAAATTCATATTGTTGTTACCTATGGTATTAATATAAATGCTATTGCTGTAAGCATTACCGAAAAGGTAAAGCATACCGTTATGGAAAATACCGGTCTTGATGTTAAAAAGGTAACTGTTAAAATTGATGGTATTAAGGAATAATTCCTTCCGTTATTTAAAGGAGTGTATTAAATTTTGATTACCGGCGATATATTACGTGACGCTATAATTTCGGCTGCTAATAATTTAAGCAATAATCGCAAGGCAGTTGACGATTTAAACGTTTTCCCTGTACCTGATGGCGATACAGGTACTAATATGTCTATGACTGTTGGCAATGCAGTACGTGAGCTTGAAAAGCTAAGCGGCGCATTTGCCGGCAAGGTTGCAGCAGTTAATGCTTCTGCATTACTTAGAGGAGCTAGAGGGAACTCAGGCGTTATTACTTCACTTTTGTTCCGTGGCTTTGCTAAGGGCATTGGTGATGCTGAGGTTGTTTCGGCTGAAAACTTTAAGGATGCCTTCGCATTAGGTGTTGAAGCCGCATATAAAGCAGTTATGAAGCCTACCGAAGGTACAATTTTAACTGTTGCTCGTGTAGCAAGTGAATATGCTGCAAGGTCTTACAAGGCGGGCAAGGACGAAATCAGCGTTTTTGAAGATGCTATTGAAGGTGCAAAGGCAGCGCTTGCCCAAACACCCGAATTATTGCCTCAGCTTAAAAAAGCAGGCGTTGTTGACGCAGGCGGCCAAGGCTTTGTATTAATTCTTGAAGGTATGCTTTCGGTATTTAAGGACGGAGTAATCATTAAATCAAATGCTTCGGCGGCTAGTGTTGACGAGGAGGAAGAAGAAACCTCTCGCAATGCGGCAGGTGAATTTGAAGGCGAAATTACCTTTACTTACTGCACAGAATTTATTGTAAACCGTGCCGAAGAATGTGAAAAGGAACCGCAGGAATTACGTTCTTATCTTGAAACTATCGGCGACTGTGTTGTTGTGGTTGACGATGAAGAAATCATTAAGGTTCACGTTCATACCGACCATCCCGGTAACGCTATTGAAAATGCGTTGACCTTTGGTTCGCTTGTTCATTTAAAGATTGAAAATATGCGCGACCAGCACGAAAAGGCAAAGCACGATGCGCAAAACGCAAAGTCTAAGCCCGCAAAAAATGCTGACCGTACCGAAACCTTCACACCCGCCAAGCCCGAAAAGCCTGTTGGCTTTGTTTCGGTTTGCGCTGGTGACGGTTTGGCTGAATTGTTTAAGGATTTAGGCGTGGACGTTATCGTATCTGGCGGTCAAACAATGAACCCCAGCACCGATGATATTTTACGTGCAATTGAATCTACCCCTGCTGAAACTGTTTTTGTATTACCTAATAACAAAAATATTATTATGGCGGCTGAACAAGCAATTCCGATAAGCACTCGCAAGGTTATTGTTATTCATACAAGAACCATTCCACAGGGTATCGGTGCTATGCTTGCATTCGACCCCGACGCTGACGATAACACAAACGAAATTGCAATGCAAAACGCAATTCAGCGCATTACAACAGGTCAAATTACATTTGCAGCACGTGACGCTGATTTTGACGGCTTTAAAATTAAGCAGGGCGAATTAATGGCGCTTCTTGGCGGTAAGGTAAACTTTGTTGACACCGACCTTGAAAAGAGCGTTTTAAAGCTTCTTAAAAAGATGGTTAAAGCAGACAGCGAATTTATCACTGTAATTTACGGTAGTGACGTAACCGAGCGTCAAGCGGCTGAAATTGAAGCGAAAATTCAAGAAAAATTCGGCAACAAGTACGAAATTACTATGATAAACGGCGGTCAACCGATTTATTATTACATTCTCTCTGTTGAATAAGGGGATATTTCTTATGACAGCTTTCACTGATATTCAATATTTAAAAGGTGTCGGTGCTAAAAGGGCTGAAATTTTAAAATCAAAGGGCATCGACACAGTCGGTGCCCTTTTGCGCTTTTTTCCAAGAAAATATCTTGATTGGACAAGCACAACCACAATTATGGGCGGTTTTTTTAACGAAACCGTTTGCGTAAAGGCTAAAATTGTAACCCCAATTGAAGAATATAAAACAAAAGGCTCAATAACAATTTACAAATTTATTGCCGAAGACCAAAGCGGTAGAATGTTCGTAAACCTTTTTAATCAGCGTTTTTTGGCTGAAAAGTTAAAATATGGTGGTGAATATTTATTTTACGGCAAAATGGACGGCAGCTACATAATGCGGCAAATGAATTCGCCAATTATTAAACCTGCCGATTATAATGTAATAGAACCAATTTATCCTGCTAGTCGTGATATGTCTTCTTCACAGCTTTCACGCCTTATTAAAACAGCGGTAAATTCGGTTGAACTGGCTGAAACCTTACCACAAATTATAATTGAAAGAAACAACCTTTGCAGTTTAAAATTTGCAATTGAAAATATACATTTTCCCATGTCGCCCGAAGCTTTTCACAAAGCGAAGGAACGCTTAGTTTTTGAAGAACTTTTTGTTTTGCAAACGGCTTTAGCGATTATAAAGTTTAAGGCACATTTAAAAAGTGGCTGTGTCATTAGCAAGAATTCGTTTGAATTTTTTAGTCAAAGTCTTCCGTTTGAAATGACAAATGCACAAAAACGTGTAGTGAATGAATGCTTAGCCGATATGCAATCGGGTCGTCCGATGACACGTTTAGTTCAAGGTGACGTTGGCAGTGGTAAAACGGTGGTTGCGGCGGCCCTTTGCAGTGTTGCGGCTGAAAACGGTTATCAGTCGGCGTTGATGGCACCGACCGAGATATTGGCCGAACAGCATTTTAAAACCTTTTCAAAAATTAATGAAAATAGCGGTATCAGATGTGGGCTTTTGACGGGCTCGCTTACGCAAAAACAAAAAAATACCGTTAAAAATCAGCTTCTTAATGGCGAAATTGACGTTATTATTGGCACCCATGCACTTATTGTTGATGACGTTCAGTTTAATAATTTAGGGCTTGTTATAACCGACGAACAACACCGATTCGGTGTTGCACAGCGTGAAAAGCTAACTAAAAAGGGCGAAAACCCACACACCCTTGTAATGTCGGCAACACCTATTCCGCAAACCTTGGGTCTTATATTATTTGGTGACCTTGATATTAGTATTATTGATGAATACCCCAAAGGTCGTCAAAAAATTGACACCTATTGTGTTGACTCAAGCTATCGCACAAGAATTTATAATTACATTAAAAAGTTTTTGGACGCCGGCCGTCAGGGTTATATTGTTTGCCCATTGGTTGAAGATGGGGAGGAAAGCGGTTTAAAATCCGCTAAAGAATACTATAATACCCTTTTCGAAAACGAATTTAAAAATTATTCAGTCGGTCTTTTACACGGTAAAATGAATGCTAAGGATAAGGAAAAGGTAATGCGCCGTTTTGCAAACGGTGAAATACAGCTTTTAGTGGCGACCACGGTTATTGAAGTCGGCATTGACGTGCCGAATGCTACTGTAATGCTTATTGAAGATGCTGACCGTTTTGGTTTGTCACAGCTTCATCAGTTGAGGGGAAGAATAGGTCGTGGTAGCGAAAAAAGCGACTGTATTTTAATTACTGATAGCCAAAATGAAGAAACCTTGATGCGTCTTGATGTTATTAAAAATTCAAGCGACGGCTTTGTAATTGCCGATAAGGATTTCGAGCTTCGCGGTCCGGGGGATTTTCTCGGCAACCGTCAGCACGGTATTCCGCAAATGAAAATTGCCGACATTTTCGCCGACAAGAAGGTGCTTTTAAAAGCAAAAAAGGAAGCCGAATTATTGCTTTCTTACGACCCCAAATTAAAATTTGCTGAAAATAAAGAGCTTAGGCAAGAGGTAATTGACCTTTACAAACGACTTAACCAAAATTAAAACGGTGAGCTTTTGGCTCACCGTTTAGTTTATTTATATTCAATTTTAGTAACAGTTTTGCCGTTTAATGTAAGTGTTATGCTTGTGCCCTTTTCAGTGAAGGGAAGCATATCCGAAACGGTTACCTTTGCGGTATAAATGCTGTCGTTACCCTCAAGCTTAATATAATAAATCGTGTTTCCGTCAACTACTGCCGAATTAATTTTTTCAATTACGCCGGCTAGTGCGTCGGGCTTAATATTGTCGGTTACGTTTTCGGTTTTAAGCTTTGAAATATAATCGCTTTGGGCGGCTTCAACGCTGTTACCCGTACCAACAATTTGGTATTGGTTAACGTCAACAAAGGCATACATTTTTACAAGACCTGCCGCATCCTTAAGTGACACAAAATAGGTTGGTCGGTTAGAAACATTTAAAAGAAGAGGGAAGGTAGAGGAGTATTTAAGGTGCTGTACCTGACCTTCGGCTGACGACATTGCCGAATATTCCTCGGCACCAGGTATAGCGTAAAACTTGGTTTCCTTTGTGCGAAGGTTAGTAAGCACAAAGCCCACGTTTGATTCATCGCTTGTAACCGAAGTCATACCTGTGTATAAATAAACGTCATCATCAATTGCAAGGTAATTATAACCGTCGGTCGGTTGTAAAACACCACGCTGACCGAATACCGAATTCCAATAGCCTGAACGGTATTTGCCGTTATAAACAAGCTGTTCAATAACTAAATCCGATTCAAAAATTTGGTCAACCCAGGTGGGAATTTCCTTAAGGGTATAAAATTTACTTTCGCCTGTAACAGCATTTAAAAGCACAGCGCCGTTAATATCCTTACCGCTCCAAACACCAATTTTATAATCAACGGTAGAAGCTACCCAATAGGGTGTGCCGTCGTCGTCAATTTCAAAGGAAATATCGCCAAAAATTTTGGTAGGATATTTAAAACGAAGGACACGGTTAAGGTCACGCATAAAGTATTCGCTCTCAGAATATTTTATGCCATCATCCAAGCGTACAAGGTTGGTTTCCTGTGTGGTCATATCAACCGTAATATATGCGGGAATACCGTTCTTTTGGTTGTTAAGCCATTTTATAGCGTCGCCGTATTGAAGCGGGGTTACACGCACGGGCTTGCCACGGTAATTAATTTGTGTGTATATATCCTGAATTTCAAACTGTGAAACTAAATCCGACATTTCACCCAATTTGCGCTGACCCAAACGTGAGGCGGTGTCACGGTCAACAATGGGGATTTGGTCCATATTAATTTCGGCAACATCTTCTGTAAAGTCACCGTTGGTAATGGTAATAAGGTTATTATATGCCTTTGCGTTAAAAATTTCGGCACCGATTATTGATGCTATAATGCTTAATGCAATAATTGCGGCAAGACCAATACCAACAACCTTAACGGGTGTGCCAAGTCCGCTTAAATTAAGATGTGTTTTTGCATCAATTTTAATGCCTTGGTTAAGGGTGGTTTTTAAGAAACCGAAAACCTGACTAAAGGCGTTAATTGCCACAACCACAATTACTGACCAAATTAAAAACGACCAAAAATCACGGCTGCGCCAATTAAGCGGCGGCAAGACAAACCAATAAGACAAGGCAATTATTATAAGTGAAATAATCCATCTAAAAAAGCCTTTAAATATGTTGTTTTTCAATTAGAATCACTCCTAAAATTAATGTATTAATAATATCATATTATATAACCAAAGTCAAATATTGCAAAAAGTGGTTAATTAAGGTATAATGTATATAATTGTAAGAAAAGGTGATTGTTTTGTTTAAAGAAATTAGCGCAAAAGAAATTAAAGGTAATTTAATTGATTTAATCAGCAATGAATGGATGCTTATTTCAGCAGGGGATGAAAGTGGCTATAATATGATGACGGCATCCTGGGGCTTTTTGGGCGAAATGTGGGGTAATGATACAGCGGTAGCGGTTATTCGCCCACAGAGATATACAATGCAGTTTGTCGATAGTTGTGATTATTATGCCCTTTCTTTTTGTGGCTCAAACAAGGATATTCACAAAATTTGTGGCAAATTAAGCGGTAGGGACGTTAATAAAACCGAGCTTACAGGTCTTACACCTGTTTTTGCCGATAATACCGTTTATTTTAATGAGGCAAGACTTGTTATTATTTGCAAAAAACAGTACGTTCAGCATATGCGTGAAGATTGTTTTGTTGATAAAGAACCGCTTAAATGGTATGGTGATAAGGATTATCACAAAATGGTTTTTGGAAAAATTGAAAGGGTGTTAATTAAGGAATGAAGTTATTAATAGCGTCAGATATTCACGGCAGTGCATATTATTGTGATTTGCTTGTAAAAGAAATTGAAAAAGGCAATTATGACAAGGCTTTAATTTTGGGTGATATTTTATATCACGGCCCACGTAACGATTTACCAAGGGATTATGCGCCCAAACAGGTAATTGCAATGCTTAACCCTTTAAAAGATAAGCTTTTATGTGTGCGTGGCAACTGCGATGCCGAGGTTGACCAAATGGTGCTTCAGTTTCCCATTATGGCCGATTATGAAACCTTAAAGTTAGGGGACAAAACCCTTTATTTAAGCCACGGCCACGTATACAGCAAGGATAAATTGCCACCAATGAATAACGGTGATATTTTGCTTGGCGGTCACACCCACGTGCCCGAAATAGTAGAGCTTGACGGCAAGGTTTATATGAACTGTGGCTCGGTTTCAATTCCAAAAGAAAATTCACCACATAGTTACATGGTTTATGAAAATGGCGAATTTTTATGGAAAAACCTTGAAACAGGGGAAGTTTATAAAAGTTATAAGCTATAAAAAATCCACCCGTTTGGGTGGATTTTTTAACTTTAAAATTTTCTTATTTCCAAGCTTTCGTCGTCTTCGCCTTTTTCAATTTTGCGAATTACAATATAATAACCGTAACTGTTATTTACCTTAATATATATACGGTCGCCAACCTTTTTGCCCATAATTGCCATACCTAATGGGGATTCTTTACTGATAATCCCCGCCATTGAATTTTGGCGAAGGGTCGTAACAATTCGCACCTGTTCTTCGCAGTCGTCCTCTTCAACGTAATAGGTTACGGTGTCAAAAAGCCCAATTTCGTCGTCCTTGCTGTCGGTATCAATTACTTTGGCGGTTTTAATCATATTTTTTAAATATCTAATACGGCTTTCGTTTTTGCCCTTTTCACGCTTGGCGGCGTGATATTCCGCATTTTCTGATAAGTCACCAAAGCTGCGGGTAAAAACAACCTCTTCAAGTATTTTGGGGCGCAGCACGGTTATGCGGTATTCAAGCTCGTCCTGCATTTTTTTAATATCAACCTTTGTTAATTCGTCAAACATTTTATCACCAAGCTAATTATACCAAAAACTAAATTTTTTTCAAGATACTGTTGCAATGCGATTAAAATTTGGTTAAAATACAAACGAGGTGTTTTTTATGGCATTATATAATAGTTTAAGTCAAACAGTCGGTAATACACCGATGTTAGAGCTTGTTAATTCTAAAAACAAATACGGCTTTGGTGGCAAGATTTTTGCAAAGCTTGAATATTTTAACCCCGCAGGTAGTGTTAAGGACAGGGTAGCGCTTAATATGATAGAAGCAGCCGAACAAAACGGAAGCTTAAAGGTAGGTGGCACTATTATTGAGCCTACTTCAGGTAATACAGGTATTGGCATTGCGGCAATTTGTGCGGCAAAGGGCTATAAAGCGGTTATTGTTATGCCTGAAACAATGTCAATTGAACGCCGAAAGCTAATTGCTTCTTACGGGGCAGAGGTTGTACTTACCGAAGGCGCAAAGGGAATGAACGGCGCTATTGCAAAGGCCGAGCAATTAAACAAAGAAATAGAAAACAGCATTATTGCAGGTCAGTTTTATAACCCCGCTAACCCTGACGCCCATTATAAAACCACAGCACCTGAAATTTGGGACGATTTAAAGGGTGATATTGATGTTTTGGTTTGCGGTATTGGCTCGGGCGGTACAATTACAGGTGTTGGTCGCTATTTAAAAGAAAAATGCAGCGATATTAAAATTATAGGTGTCGAGCCTTTGTCGTCACCCTTTTTAACAACGGGCAAGGCAGGCGCACATAAAATACAGGGCATTGGCGCAGGCTTTGTACCCGAAAATCTAGATACCGAAATTTATGACGAGCTTATAACCGTTTCGGACGAGGATGCAATTAATTTTGCAAAAGAGCTTGCCAAAAGCGAAGGCCTTTCGGTTGGCATTTCGTCGGGCGCGGCATTTTGTGCCGCTGTGTCGGTTGCCAAAAGGGAAGAATTCAGTGGTAAAAGCATTGTTGTGATTTTGCCCGACGGTGGCTCACGTTACCTTTCAACCGAGCTTTTTTGATATGTAAATTGTTAAAATGTGATGTTCTAACCGCATCACATTTTAATTTTTATAATCACTTAGTTATAAATTTAACAAACTTTTTGCAAAAAAGCTAAAATTTCACAAAAAGTTTGACAAGTTTTTAACAAAGCTATTGACATTAGTATTATAAATGCATATAATGTAATGCATATAATATGTTTTTGGAGGTCATTTATTATGGCAAGAGTTTATAATTTTAGCGCAGGTCCTTCAATGTTACCCGAAGAGGTATTAAAGACTGCTGCTGAAGAAATGATGGAATATGGCACAAGCGGTCAATCGGTTATGGAAATGTCCCACCGTTCAAAAGAATATCAGGCAATTTTTGACGAAGCAGAAGCAAACCTTCGTGAAATCATGAACATTCCTGATGATTACGCTGTTTTATTCTTACAGGGTGGCGCTTCAACTCAATTTGCAATGCTTCCCTTAAACCTTATGAATAAAAATAAAAAGGCTGACTTTATCGTAACAGGTCAATGGGCTAATAAGGCATTTCAAGAAGCCGCTCGTTACGGCGCAGCACGCTTGGTTGCATCCTCTAAGGATAAAACCTTTAGCTACATCCCTAAGGTTGCTGCTGAAGATTTAGATAAGGATGCTGACTACGTTCACATTTGCTTTAACAACACCATTTACGGTACAAAGTATAACTACATTCCCGAAACAGGCGACGTACCCCTTGTAGCTGATATTTCAAGCTGCATTTTGTCAGAGCCTATCGACGTTACAAAGTTTGGCGTACTTTATGCAGGTGCTCAAAAGAACGTTGCTCCAGCAGGTGTTACTATTGTAATTATCCGTAAGGACCTTATCGGCAACGCTATGGATATTACTCCTACTATGCTTAAGTATGATACACATTCCGAAAACGGTTCAATGTTCAACACACCACCTTGCTATTCAATCTATATTGCAGGTCTTACATTTAAGTGGATTAAGAAAATGGGCGGCTTAGAAAAGATGAAGGAACTTAACGAAAAGAAGGCTAAAATTCTTTACGACTTCCTCGATAATTCTAAAATGTTCAAGGGCACAGTTGTTCCCGAAGACCGTTCACTTATGAACGTTCCCTTTGTTACAGGTAATGACGAGCTTGACGCTAAGTTTGTTGCTGAAAGCAAAAAGGCAGGCTTCGTAAACCTTAAGGGTCACCGCAGTGTTGGTGGTATGCGTGCATCTATCTATAATGCAATGCCTATTGAAGGCGTGGAAAAGCTTGTTGAATTTATGAAGAAATTCGAGGAGGAAAACGCATAATGTATAAGATTAAAACCTATAACAAAATCTCTAAATCAGGTTTAGAGGTTTTTGATGAAAAATATACCATTGGCGACGAGGTTGAAAATGCTGACGGTGCGATTGTTCGTTCTGCCGCTTTACACGACACCGAATTTCCCGCAAGCTTAAAGGCTATTGCCCGTGCAGGTGCAGGTACAAACAATATTCCGATTGAACGTTGTTCCGAACAGGGTATTGTTGTTTTCAACACCCCTGGTGCTAACGCTAATGCCGTTAAGGAACTTGTTTTAGCTGGTCTTTTCCTTTCCTCACGTCGTGTTGTTTCGGGTATTGAATGGGCTAAAACCTTAAAGGGCAACGGCGCCGAGGTTGGCAAAATGGTTGAAAAGGGCAAGGGTGCTTTCGGTGGTCCCGAAATTAAGGGTAAAAAGCTTGGCGTTATTGGTCTTGGCGCAATCGGTGTTATGGTTGCGAATGCCGCTAACCACCTTGGTATGACCGTTTACGGTTACGACCCCTATTTGTCGGTTAAATCAGCTTGGAACTTAAACCACAACGCTGTTTATATTAACGATATTAACGAAATTTATGCAAACTGTGATTATATCACAATTCACGTGCCTCTAGTTGATGGTACAAAGAAGATGATTAACACCGATACTATCGCAAAAATGAAGGATGGCGTTAGAATTCTTAACTTCTCACGTGCGGCTTTGGTTGACGATGCAGCTATGATTGCGGCACTTCAATCAGGTAAGGTTGCTTCTTACGTAACCGACTTCCCAACCGATGAAGTATTAGACGTTGAAGGCGTTATTGCTATTCCTCACTTGGGTGCGTCTACTCCCGAATCGGAAGACAACTGCGCTTCTATGGCTTCTAAGGAGCTTATTGATTACATCGAAAACGGTAACATTGTAAACTCAGTAAACCTTCCCGAAGTTACAATGCCACGCAGTGGTGACCATCGTGTTTGCGTAATTCATAAGAATATTCCTAATATGATTACAAAAATAACAGGTCTTGTATCTGATGACGGTATTAATATTGAAAACCTTCTTAATAAATCAAAGGGCGATTACGCTTATACAATGCTTGATATTGGCGCTGCTGATACCACAGTTCTTGAAAAAGAAATTAACGAAATTGAAGGCGTAATTCGTGTAAGAATTATTTAACGGTAAAAAACAAAACCGTAGATTTTTAAAGGTCTGCGGTTTTGTTTTATAATATTTTCCACACAAAATTAAGGTTTTAAGCCTTTACTTTTCAAGGGTTTTGTTGTAAAATAACTATTAATGCTTGTGAGGTGAAAAGGCTTGAAGAACGTGGTAATAATTGGTGGCGGTGCAGCAGGGCTTAAGGCGGCAATAAGTGCGGCTTATAAGTACCAAGGCAGCGGCGCCAAAATTGTTATTATTGAAAAAAATAATCGCCCTGCACGAAAGGTTATGATAACAGGTAAGGGCAGGTGCAACGTTTGCAATAATTGTGATATTGACACCTTAATTGCAAATACACCAAGAAATCCACGATTTTTATATTCTGCTTTTTCGGCATTTACCCCGCAGGATACAATTACCTATTTTGAAAGTGTGGGCGTGCCCCTTAAAACCGAAAGGGGCAACCGTGTTTTTCCCGTTTCGGATAAGGCGGTTGATATTGTTGATGCTTTGGTAAACAATGCAAAAGCAAGTGGCGTTAAAATTATTACAGGCGAAGCGGTAGCAGTTTTAACTGAAAATGGCGCTGTTACAGGGGTTAAGCTTTCAAATGGCGACCTTCTACCCGCTGACAGCGTTGTTATTGCAACGGGCGGTGTTTCTTATCCAGTTACAGGCTCAACAGGTGATGGTCACCGTTTTGCAAAAACACTTGGCCACACTGTTAGTGAACTTTCAGGTTCTTTAGTACCAATGAACTGTCACGAAGGCTTTTGTACGCATCTTTCGGGCTTAACACTTAAAAACGTAACCCTTTCACTTTATGAAAACGGAAAGAAGAAGCCTGTTTTCAGCGAAATGGGCGAAATGCTGTTTACCCATTTTGGCATATCAGGGCCGCTTGTTTTATCGGCATCGGCTTACGTTAAGCAGGGTAAGGAATATAGTGCTTTAATTGATTTAAAGCCCGCTTTAAGTATGGAAATGCTTGATAGTCGCATTTTAAGGGATTTTAGTGAGCTTCAAAATAAGGATTTTGCTAATTCGCTTGATGGCTTATTGCCTAAAAGCCTTATACCTGTTATTGTAAAGCTTTCAGGTATTGAAAGGGATAAAAAGGTTAATCAAATCAGTCGTGAGGAACGAATGCGTCTTTGCAAGGTTATAAAAAGTTTTCCGCTTCATATCACAGGGCTTCGTCCTGTGGAGGAGGCTATTATCACCCGTGGCGGTGTGTCGGTAAAAGAAATTAACCCGGCTTCTATGGAATCTAAGCTGGTTTCAGGCTTATTCTTTGCAGGCGAGGTTATCGACGTTGACGCCTTTACAGGTGGATTTAATTTGCAAATTGCTTTTTCTACCGGTTTTCTTGCCGGTCAAAACGTTTGAAAGGGGATTTTATAGGTATGATTTCTGTTGCTATTGACGGTCCTGCAGGCGCAGGAAAAAGCACACTTGCACGCAAGGCTGCAGCACAGCTTGGCTTTATATATGTTGACACAGGTGCACTTTACCGCACGGTTGGTCTTAAATTTTCAAAAATTGGGGCCGATACCGAGCTTAATTGTGATATTGCATCAGTTTTGGCTGAAACCACGGTTGATATTCGCTTTGTAAACGGTGAACAGCGTGTGTTTTTAGACGGTCAGGACGTTAGCGAAGAAATTCGTACACCCGTTGCATCTATGATGGCGTCCGCCGTTTCGGCTAAAAGCGAGGTAAGGGCTTTTTTGCTTGAAATGCAACGTAAGCTTGCAAGGGAAAACGACGTTTTAATGGACGGACGTGATATTGGTACGGTTGTTTTGCCAAATGCAACTGTTAAAATTTTTCTTACCGCTTCGGCCAAGGAACGTGCACGTCGCCGTTATGATGAACTTATTGCAAAAGGTATGACAGTTACCTTTGAAGAGGTTTATGATGATATGGTAAAGCGTGACTATGCCGACTCACATCGTGAAATTGCCCCCTTAAAGCAGGCTGATGATGCAGTTTTGGCCGACACAACAGGTTTACAGCCTGAACAGTCGCTTCAGCTTATTTTAAATATTGTTAAGGAAAGAATTTAAATAATGAACATTAAACTTGCAAAAACCGCAGGATTTTGTTTTGGTGTTAACCGTGCGGTCAATACGGTTTATGATTTACTTGAAAATGGCGAAAAGGTTTGCACCTTGGGTCCTATTATACACAACCCCCAATTAGTTGACGAGCTTATTAAAAAAGGAGCTAGAATTGTTTCCTCACCGGATGAGGTGAATACAGGCGAGGTGCTTGTAATTCGTTCGCATGGGGTTGAGCAGTCGGTTATCGACTATTGCCAAAGCAATAGCATACGTTTTGTTGACGCCACATGTACTTTCGTTTCAAAAATACACAAAATTGTTAATGAAAAAAGTCGTGAAGGATATATTGTTGTCGTGGCGGGTGATATTAATCACCAAGAGGTTAAGGGTATTGTCGGCCACAGTTTAGGTCAAACTTTTGTTATTAGTGATGAGGAAGAATTGGCCAATTTGCTTGTTAGTGAGTCGAATTTTGCCGAAAAAAAGGTTATTTTGGTCTCTCAAACCACTTTTAACAAAAAAGTTTGGGAAAAAATTGAAAAAAATCTAAAAAAAGTGTGTACAAATGCAGAAATTTTTGATACAATATGTAATGCAACTGCAATGAGGCAGCAAGAGGCTTTTGAACTCGCAAAAGATAGCGACGCCGTTGTCGTTATCGGTGGTAAAGGTAGTTCAAACACTGCAAAGCTTTTTGACGTTTGCAAGGCTAATTGCCCTATAACATATTGGGTTGAAACTGCTGATGAGCTTAATATCAGTAATTTTTCCAATTGTGAAAACATTGCTGTTGTTGCGGGTGCTTCTACACCTGCAGGTATAATAAAGGAGGTTTTAAAAACCATGACAGAAAATTTACAACCGGTTGAACAACTTGAAGAAGCTCAAGTTGTTCCCAAAAGCTTCGAAGAAATGACAGACGAGGAAGCATTCGAAGCTTCACTCAACAGCTTAACAAGCGATCAGAAGGTTACTGGCGTTGTTATCGCTGTTAATTCCTCTGAAATCACAGTGGACATCGGTAGAGGAGTTACCGGCTACATTAGCGCAAGTGAATATTCTTCTGACCCCAGTGTAAACCTTGTTGATGAAGTAAAGGTAAATGACGAACTTAACCTTATCATTATGAAGATTAGTGATATGGAAGGTACCGCAATGCTTTCAAAGCGTCGTTATGATGCTATTGCCGGTTGGGACAATATAAAATCCGCTAAAGATTCTGGCGAAATCCTTAAGGGTGTTGTTCGCGAAGTAATCAAGGGTGGCGTAGTTGTTTACGTTAACAACGTTAAGGTATTTATCCCCGCATCTCAGGCAACCGCTTCTAAGAATGATTCTCTTGAAGATTTAAAGGGCAAGGAAGTTTCTTTCCGCATTATCGAAATTGGCCGTGGCCGTCGTGCTATCGGTTCTATCCGTAACGTGCTTCGTGAAGAAAAGAAGGCTGCTGAAGAAAAGATTTGGGCTAACATAGCTGTTGGCGATCGTTTCACAGGTACCGTTAAGTCACTCACCAGCTATGGCGCATTTGTTGACATCGGTGGTGTTGACGGTATGGTTCACATTTCTGAACTTTCTTGGGCACGTATTAAGAATCCTGCTGAAGTTGTTGCAGTTGGCGATACTGTTGAAGTATACGTTAAAGAACTTGACGCTGACAAGAAAAAGATTTCTCTCGGCTATAAGAAGGCTGAAGATAACCCCTGGGCTATTTTCCAAAACAACTACAGTGTAGATGATGTTGTTAAGGCTACAATCGTTAGCATGACTACATACGGTGCTTTTGCTCGTATTATTCCCGGTATTGATGGTCTTATCCACATTTCTCAAATTGCTAACAAGCGCATTAGCAAGCCTGCTGATGAATTAACCATCGGTCAGGAAGTTGAAGCTAAGATTACTGCAATTGACCTTGAAAAGAAGCGCATCAGCCTTTCTATTCGTGCTTTATTGCCCGAAGAAGAAGTTGCTCCCGCTGAAGAAGCAGTAGAAGAAGCTATTGAAGAAGCTGCTGAATAATTATAGTAAAAGAAGAACCTCCGACATTGTCGGAGGTTTATTTTTTATCTATTATCTTCCCGTAAAATCACGGTCAACCGTTATTACACAGCAAAAGGTGGGATTAATCAGCTTTGCAATTTGAGAAATTTTTTCTTTAAGCTCTTTTTCTGAAAGATTAAAATTTTGTGGCACAACCACGTCAAACACAAGGTTGGTTTGGGTTTCAGCCATTGGGGTCATTCTAAAATCGTGGAGGGTAAGCTCGTCGTTTATAACCCTTATACCGTCGCTTAACTGTTGGCGTACAAATGCAACCTGTTCGTTGTTGACGTCCATTGGGTCCATATGTATTACAAGCGAAACACCCAAATTGTCATATACTGCTTTTTCGCAAAGGTCAATTTGTTCGTGACATTCAACAATGTTAATATCTTGCGGTACTTCAACGTGCACCGAAGCAAACAAGCGGCCCGGTCCATAATTATGTACTATAAGGTCGTGTATACCAACAAAATCATCATAAGCTAAAATTGCTTTTTCAATATCGGTAATAAGGTCGGCTGTTGGCGGTTCACCTAAAATGCGATTTAGGGTTTCCTTTGCGGCATTAAAGCCTGCAAAAAGAATAAATAACGCAACTGCAACGCCCATTACAGCGTCAAGATTAAAGGGTATAGGAACTAATTTGCTAACTGCAACCGAAAGCAAAATAACTGCGGTTGCAACCGAATCGTTAAGCGAATCCTGCGCGGTAGCAAGTAAGGTTTCAGATTCGATTTTTTTACCGATTTTTCGGTTAAATAAGAATAACCAAAGCTTAAATACAACCGAAACGGCTAATATGATAATTGAAACTAACGAATATGTAGGCATTGGTGAGCCGTCAATTAATGCCGTAACCGAGGTTTTCATAAGTTCAAAGCCTACAAGCAAAATTAAAATTGCCACAATAAATGCCGACATATATTCAATTCTGCCGTGACCGAAGGGGTGGTCCTTATCGGCTGGTTTATTTGCAAGCTTAAAGCCTAAAATAGTAATTACCGAGGAACCCATATCTGAAAGGTTATTAAAACCGTCGGCAATAATAGAAATACTGTGGGTAAGCGCACCAACCGTAATTTTAAAAACGCAAAGCAATAGGTTGCAAACAATGCCTACAACACCGCTTAACGAGCCGTATTGCTCACGCGTGGCGTTGTCCTTTACATTATCGGGTTTTTTTACAAACAGATGGGTTAATAGACGTGTCATTACATTTTAGCCCCTTTAGCGCCCTTTGCACCACCAAATGAAACACCTGACAGAATGTTGGTGTCGATAGTGTAGGTAATGTTTTCACGACCACGTTGACGGCGGAAGGCAAGTTCTATCATACGGTCAATAAGCTGTGGATATTTAACACTGGTTGCTTCCCATAAATAGAATGCAAGCGAGCCGGGAATGGTGTTAATTTCGTTAGCGTAAACAGTGTCGGTTGAGGCATCAATCATAAAGTCGATACGTACAACACCGTTAGCGCCGATGGCTTTAAATATTTTACAAGCTAAATCACGAATTTCGTTAGATTTTTCTTCACTTAAGTCAGCAGGGATTTTACGACCCAGTGACGCCATACCCTTGCTTGGGGCGCCCTTTTTGGAATTACCCATATATTTGTCTTCATAAGATAAAATCTCATCATTCATAAAGGGCTCTTCACAAACGCTGGCTTCACATTCGTCAGCATTGCCAAGTACCGAGCAGTTAATTTCACGAAGGGAAGTTATTGCCTTTTCAACCAAAACCTTGTCAGCAAAGGAAATTGCAAGCATAATTGCCGAATCAAGCTCGTTTTCGCTATTAACCTTTGTAATACCCACGCTTGAGCCAAGGTTTACGGGTTTTACAATAAGTGGGAAGCCAACCTCTTTTGCAATTTTGTCGCAAATGGCTTGCTTCTCAGCAACGTATTCACGTGCACGGAAGGTAATGCAGTCCAAAACGGGAAGACCTGCGTTTTTAAGCACATCTTTAAATACCGCTTTGTCCATACCGACGGCCGATGATATAATATCGCAACCGACGTAAGGAAGGTTTAAATATTCAAAAAAGCCTTGGATTGTGCCATCTTCACAGTTGGTGCCGTGAACAACGGGGAAGGCAACATCAATAACGGTTGCAACATCCTTTTTAAAGGGCTTCTTTTCAACGTCACGCATTACAACGTCATCGCCTTCACGCAAAAAATAAACCTTTTTACATTTCTTTAAAAGCTCGGGTAGGTTTCGGTATTCTTCAATAGTGAAAAGACTGTCACCTGTGTACATTTCACCGTTTTTGGTAACGTAAACGGGGGTAACGTCATATTTGTTTCGATTAATTGCACGCATTGCCTGAACAGCCGAAATGATAGATACTTCGTGTTCAACTGTGCGACAACCGTAAAAAACAGCTACATTAGTTTTCATTTTTATCACCTTAGTTTAAATAGTTATCAGGCAAATCGTTTTCAAAAAGAACAACGGTATTGCCGTCGGCAAAGCGGTTGTAAATTTCCATAGCCTCTTTAAAGGAAGCGGCAATATATAAATTATCCAGGTTAAAGTTGGTGGTTTTAACTGCATCCGCCATTGGCTTTGAACGGTTAATGCCAACAAAAATTATAATATCAGCATTTTTTGCGGCTTCTAAGCCTAGGTTAAAGTTACATTCATATTCCTTTTCGCCAAGCTCAATAAGACCTGGGGTAACAACAACCTTTTTCATACCGTCGAACGAGCCAAGCACCCTGACAGCCTCTAAACAGCCTTCGGGGTTAGAGTTGTAAGCGTCGTCAATTAGCAGCGAGCCTTTGTTAAAGGGTTTCATTTCAAGGCGGTGTTCAGCAGGCTTTAAGGATGAAACGGCAAATTTAATATCGTCGGGCGATACGCCTAATTCATAAGCCAAAGCTACCGCGCCTATAATATCAATAATGCTGTGAAGACCTAAAAGCTTGGTTGTAAGGTCGATTGAAATATCTTTAATATGAACTGTAAACGAACTACCAAATTTGCCATAGCTTATATTGTCGGCATAATATTCAAAGTTGGAGCTTGTGCCGTAAATTTTGCATTCCCTGTCAAGCTGACGGGCAATTTCGGCGCTGTCGCCGTTGGCAAAAAGCATACCGCCGGCTTTTCTAACGTGCTCTTCCAACTCGAACTTGGTTTTATAAACGTTTTCAATTGATTTAAAGGTTTCAAGGTGTTGGGGACCAACCGAAGTAATAAGACCGTGGTGTGGCTTTGCAATAACGCAAACCTCGTTAATGTTGCCAACCTCTTTTGCGCCCATTTCGCAAACAAAAATTTGGGTTTGGGGCTTTAACATTGTGCGAATAGTTCTAACCACGCCCATAGGGGTATTAAAGCTGTGGGGGGTGCACATTACGTTAAATTTTTCGCTTAAAATACGGGTTAAAATAAACTTTGTGGTGGTTTTGCCATAACTACCCGTAACACCGATAACTATTAAATCCTTATGCGACTTAATAATACGCTTTGCATCGTTTATATACCAAGCGTTTACAAGTGCTTCAATGGGTGAATTTAAAATTCGGCAAATAAGTGTAAGCAAAGGGGAAAGCATTGCAACTGTAACTGAAGCAATGAAGGTGTATTTAACAAAAACACCTAAAACTACAAGCCCTGCCGACACTAAAAATGCGGTAACGAATAAACGCTTAACACGGGCGGTAATGGCCAAAGCTTTTACCGATTTTTTTTGCATTTTAATTGCGGTATTAAGTCTAAAGACAAAAATTATTACTGCAAGAATAAATGCAGGAATATATAATTCGAAAAACAATAGCGCCAAAGCTGCCGCCGCAAATATAATATCAAATATTAGCCTTGTGCGGTAAAAGGGGAAGACCCACTTTAAATAGCGTGAAATGTAATAAGAATTTTGTTGTAGCATTTGGTATTGCCTAACAACCGAGCATAGCCCCGATGCCGTAATAAATGCAAGGGTTAAAATAAAGAAAATGTTATCCATAACAACCTCTTAACTTAAAAAACTGTTGATAATTGCTTGTGCTTCAAAGGGGCGTTCGCAAAAGGAATAATGCCCTGTGCCTTTAATAACACACAAACCGCAGTCCTTTATTTTTGATTCAATAATTTTTGCGTCACTTAAAGGTGTTGCGGTGTCGTTTTCGCCCCAAATAAGCAGGGTGGGGGCAGTAATATTGCCTATAATATCACGCAAATCGGTGTTTACTAAACTTACCAAGGTTTTGCGAAGCACTTCGGGTGCGGCATTATAATCGGCCGAGCCATAATAAGCACGTGCCTTATCCAAAAGACCACCGCTAAAATTTTTAATAATCGGTAAGGTTAAAAACCACTTAATAACCTTAAAGCTTTTTGCCCTAAATTTTTGCTTAAGGCTTTTTTTAGGAATAAGCCCTGCCGAATCAAGCAACACGATTTTAGGTGGGTTTACCATACCGGTTGCCGCCATTTTAAGTGTAACACGACCACCGTGTGAATGACCGAACATTATTGGGTTTTCAATGTTTAGTTCTTTCATAAATTTGAGTACGAAATCACAGTAATCTTGGAGAGTCCAAGGATTTTCCATAGTGTCAGACCCGTCACAGCCGGGGAAGTTTAATGCAACCACACGGTAGCGGCTTTTAAGCAAATTTATAATGCCGTTATAAACCGTATAGGACGAATTCCAACCGTGAAGCAAAAGCACCGGTTGACCGCTGCCTTCATCGATGTATTTTATGTTAAGACCGTCAATATTTATGTTCATATAATACTCCATTATATATAATTAAATATATTATACCAAATATTAACACAAAATAGAAGACCCAAATTTAAAAAAATTTAATTGTGTTTTAAATTGGGGTTTATCGCTCGGTTGGATTGATATATCATTGGCTCCCTCTGACGAGGGAGCTGGCACGAGGAACTCGTGACTGAGGGAGAGAAAGTGCTTATTTACAGTGTTTTCGGTCTCTCCCTCCGTCTTTTTGCTTCGCAAAAATCCACCTCCCTCATCAGATGGAGGCAAGGGTTTGTAGAATAATTCCGAATTACGCATTCCGAATTCCGAATTGGGCGACAGTTCGCTAAACTATAATTTAAACTATTACTAAAAACAAAACGGATGAGAATTTATCTCATCCGTTTTAATGTTTTATTCACTTCTTAAAGCAATTACAGGGTCCTTTTTAGCGGCGCTGCGTGACGGGATAATACCCGAGAACATAGTAAGCACAACGCTTATTGCAATGAATAAAATTGCCGCAGGTAGGGGGAGAACCGCTTTAAGATTTGAAAGTCCCGTAAGGTTTTGTAAAATAATGTTAATGGGTATGCACAATAAATAGGTTATTGTTACACCCAATAGACCCGACAGGAAGCCGATAATAATGGTTTCGGCATTGAACATACTTGAAACGTTGCGCTTTGATGCGCCAATAGCACGTAAAATACCAATTTCCTTGGTGCGTTCCTGTACTGAAATTAAGGTTATAACACCAATCATAATTGATGAAACAATAAGTGAAACTGCAACAAACGCCATTAAAACGTAGGTTATAGCGTTAATAATTGTAGTGATTGAAGACATCATAATGCCGAGATAGTCGGTGTAAGAAATCTTCTGTAAATCGTCAACCGATTTGTTATAGTCGGCAATCATATCCTCGATAGTGTCCTTATTTTCAAACGAGCTTGCATAAATGTTAATGCTTGAAGGTGTGTCAAGCTCTACATAGCCAAGCTTTGTAAGGTTAGCTTCATAGGTTGAATCAGAAAATTCAAGTACCTCATCATAATAGGTGCCAAACTGTTCGGGCTTAAACTTTTTAACAGCGGCATCAAGTGCGGCGGCTTTTTGTTCAACCGGCATTAAAGCCATGTTTTGTGCAACACCCATTGCATACTGCTTGCGATATTGTTCTTCAAGAATTAAAGAATACATTTCAAAAATTTCTTCGTCCTTCATATCTTTAATATATTCTTTAATTTCGTCCTCGCTCATACCTGTTTGCTGTGCAATGCCGGGGATTAGCATTTCTTCAATTTTTTTGCGGTTTGTTGCCTTAAGACTGTCGTTTACAAACTTATCCACGGTGGATTTTTCGGGTATAGACATAATCTTAACGTAGGTGTCAGCCTTGCCGTTTTTATCAAGCTTTTTAAGGTATTCTTTAAATTCTGTGGTTTTTTCTTCCAAGCTTAAATTGCTGCTGTTTTCTTTAAAGGGAAGACCTGTGAAAATATCAATTGAATCATCCTCTAACTGCAATTTAATAGCGTTAGATTCTTTGGATTTTTCTACAACGTAATCGGTAAGCTTTTTGGTGTAGCAAATCGAACCTGAAAGCAAGGTTGTAGAGGTGCCCTCCTTGGGACGAATAATGCCTGTAACCTTAAGGGGAATACCGTTTGCATAAAGGTATTTAAGGCCTGCTTCAGTTTCACGAAGGTCGGTGTAAAGGCCGGTTTTTTCATCCTTTGTGTAGCAAGAGGAATTTAAAATTGTTTTAAATTCCATTTCGCAAATTTCTTCATAGCTCCACTTTTTGCCCTCAACCTTTAAGGGCTCCTTGTTAAGCACTGCTTCGGTCATAGCTTCAATTTCAGCCTGTGACTTAAGACCCAAAGCATAAAGTGTCATATCGTCTACTTCGTTGTTTTCGTCAACAACAAGTAAAATTTCGTTATAATCGTTGGGCCAGCTGCCGTAAATAATGTCATATTGCTTATTGATAAGAGGGTTAATAATTTCACCGTTGGTGCCTGTCAGCATTTCTTGCCATAATTTAGCACCGCTACCCATCATACCGCCGCCCATCATCGAGACACCCATCATAGAAGCGCCACCGCCCATCATCGAAGCGGCGCCCGAAAGGTCCATGCCGAAGTAATCACGCAAAATGCCTGTCATAAGCTCGCTTGAATCGGAATGGATAATCTGCCCGTCAACGTTTTGGGTGTAGATAAGCATATTAAAGTCGTAGGTGTACTGAACACCGTTTATAGCATCACGGATTCCTTCATTACCTTTTTTATCTTCAAGCAGGTTTTCAAGATGTGATTTGAAGGCGTTAAGGTCGTTTTCGTTGGCTTCAAGTGAATTTAAAGCATTCATAAGCTCGTAAATTGCGGATTTCTCATAAACCGCGTCTTTATCGTGCTCATCGTGGGCTTCAGCAGCACCGATAAAGGCCTCTAAAAGCTCGGTGATTTCAAGGTTTTGGGATTCAAGGGTTAACGGGTAAGAAGAAAGGGTTTCCTCCTGTACGGAATCAATAAATGCGGTTGTGCCCTGTGAAACTGCAAAAATAAGCGCAATACCTATAATACCAATACTTCCTGCAAAGCCTGTAAGGGCTGTTCGACCCTTTTTGGTGAAAAGGTTATTAAGCGAAAGACCAAATGAGGTGAAAAATGACATTGAAGGCATTTTTTGGGTTTTGGCTTTTTCGGCTTTTTCTTTTTCACGGTCGTTTTCCTCGTGAATTTCTTCAGCTGAAAGGGGCTTTGTGTCCGAAATAATTAAACCGTCAAGCATACGGATAATTCGGGTGGAATATTCAGTCGCAAGCTCGGGGTTGTGGGTAACCATTATAACCAAGCGGTCCTCTGAAATTTCCTTTAAAATTTTCATAACCTGAACGCTGGTTTCGGTATCAAGTGCGCCTGTCGGCTCGTCTGCCAAAATAATATCAGGGTTGTTGACAATGGCACGTGCAATTGCAACACGCTGCATTTGACCGCCCGACATTTCACTTGGCTTTTTCTTTAATTGGTCGCCGAGTCCAACCTTTTCGAGCGCTTCTTTAGCCCTGCGGCGGCGTTCGCTTTTAGAAACGCCCGAAAGAGTAAGTGCCAATTCAACGTTAGACAAAACGGTTTGGTGGGGAATAAGGTTATAGCTTTGGAACACAAAACCAACCGAATGGTTGCGGTAGTTATCCCAATCCCTATCCTTATAATTTTTTGTGGATTTACCGTTAATAAATAAATCACCGCTTGTGTATTTGTCAAGACCACCGATAATGTTTAAAAGCGTGGTTTTGCCGCAGCCCGACTGACCTAAAATAGATACAAATTCGTTACTGCGAAATTGTAAATCAACACCCTTCAGGGCTTCAACCTTGCTATCACCGGTAATGTAGTCCTTTTTTATGCCTTTTAGAGTAAGCATCATTCATTTCCTTTCCCGAATATAACTATTTATTTTATATTATAAACCAAATTTTTCTATTTGCAATACGTTAAACTGCAAGTTTAGAAAAAATTAACATTTTATATGTTTGATTTATTGACAATAATATATATTTATACTATAATATTTAGGTTAAAATGAGTTTATTATTGCTTAAAATAAAAGGGAAGTGTCAAAATGACCGAAATTAAGAATTTAAGGAACGTTGCTATTATTGCCCACGTTGACCACGGTAAGACAACACTTGTCGACCAGCTTTTAAAGCAAAGCGGCACCTTCCGTGTTAATGAATCGGTTGACGAAAGAGTTATGGATTCGAACGATTTGGAACGCGAACGTGGTATTACTATTCTTTCAAAGAATACCAGCGTTATGTACGGTGACGTTAAGATAAATATTGTTGATACCCCCGGCCACGCTGACTTTGGTGGCGAGGTTGAACGTATTTTGCAAATGGTTGACGGTGTGCTTTTGCTTGTCGATGCTTTTGAAGGCTGTATGCCTCAAACCCGCTTTGTGCTTAAAAAGGCTTTAGCGCTTGGTAAAAAAGCGGTTGTAGTTGTTAATAAAATTGACAGACCAATGGCAAGACCGCACGAAGTGGTGGACGAAGTGCTTGATTTGTTTATTGAGCTTGGTGCTGATGAAGACCAAATTGAATTCCCTGTAATTTTTGCATCAGGCCGTGACGGCTATGCATCTTATTCCCCTGACGTTAAGGGTGAGGATATGAAACCCTTGTTCGACGCTATCGTTAATGAAATTGATGCACCTCAGGGTGATACCGAAGCACCGCTTCAAATTTTGTTTACTAATATCGAATATGACGATTATCTTGGCCGTATCGGTGTTGGACGAGTTATCCGTGGCACCGTTAAAAGCGGTCAGCAGGTTGCTATTTGCCATAAGGACGGTACACACCACAACCAAAAAATTGCAAAATTATTTATGTATCGTGGCCTTAAAAGATATGAAGAAGAAACTGCAAAGGTTGGCGATATAATTCAGGTTGCAGGCCTTCAAAACCTTGAAATTGGTGAAACGGCCTGTGCAGTGGATAATATCGAGGCATTACCATTCGTTAAGATTGATGAGCCCACCTTGGCTATGAACTTTATGGTTAATAATTCACCCTTTGCAGGTAAGGAAGGTAAGTTTGTAACCTCACGTAATTTACGTGACCGCTTGTTTAAAGAGGTTATGACAAACGTAAGTCTTCGTGTTGAGGAAACCGATTCGGCCGATACCTTTAAGGTTTCGGGTCGTGGCGAATTACATCTTTCAATTTTAATTGAAACAATGCGCCGTCAGGGTTATGAATTTCAGGTTTCACCACCCGAGGTTATTTATAAGCGTGACGAAAACGGTACTTTGTTAGAGCCTATCGAGCTTTTGATGATTGAAGTTCCTGAGGAATACGTAGGTGCTGTTATGGAACGCCTTGGTACCAGAAAAGCCGAAATTAAAAATATGGGTACACGTGAAGGTGGTACCTCGCACCTTGAATTTACAATTCCTGCTCGTGGTCTTTTGGGTTACCGTTCACAGTTTATGACCGATACAAACGGTAACGGTATTATGAACCACGTGTTCGACAGTTATCAGGAATATAAGGGTGATATCGACCAACGTCTTACAGGTTCAATTATTGCGCACGAAACAGGCGAAGCTACTGGTTATGGTCTTTTCAACACCCAAAGCCGTGGTCGTTTGTTTATTGGCCCGGGCACCCCTGTTTACGAGGGTATGATTGTTGGCGAAAACCCCAAGAATGACGATATTGTTTGCAACGTTTGCAAGAAAAAGCAAATGACAAACACACGTGCATCGGGCAGTGACGATGCGCTTCGTCTTGTACCGCACACACGTTTAAGTCTTGAACAATCGCTTGAATTTATAAAGGATGATGAGCTTGTTGAAATCACCCCTGAAAATATCAGACTTCGCAAACGTATTCTCGGCAAAGAGGAAAGAAGCAAATTCGAAGCCAAGAGGAAGCAACAGTAAAATGAACTATATTATTCTTGACTTGGAATGGGATAGTGTCTTTTATAAGCCGCAAAAACGTTTTATAAATCAAATACTTCAAATCGGTGCGGTAAAGCTGGGCGAAAGCTTTGACGTTATTGACACCTTTGAGGTAACTGTTAAATCTGAAATTTCAAATAAGGTTACGGGTCGTTTTACAAAGCTGACAGGTATTACAAATGAGGTAATGCGTGCAGGCGTTCCCTTTAAAGAAGCAGTTAATATGTACAACGCTTGGGTGGGGGATAACACCGTTACAATGACCTGGAGCAATTCCGACCTTTACACAATTTTAGAAAACGAAGAAACCCTTTTGGACGGATTGCGTTTTAAAATTGAAAATTATCTGGATTTGCAGGTATTTATTCAAAACGAAATGCGAATAAATGGTTATGAGGATAAAAATCAAATTTCGCTTGAAGCGGCTGCTGAAAAGCTTCAAATTTCAACCGATGGGATTGATTTTCATACTGCAAAGGACGACAGCTTGGTTTGTGCCTTTTTACTTAAAAAGTGTTATAATAAGGAACGCTTCGAAAAGCTTATTAAGGATGCAAGTAATCCCGAATTTTTAAAACGCCTTAAATTTAAGGCTTATGCAATTTCAAAAATCAATGATAAAAACATTGATAAAAAGCATTTGGTATTCAATTGTCCCGAATGTAATAAAAAAGCAAAGCAGGTAACAAAGTGGAAATATCAAAACCGTTGGTTTTGGGCAAACTTTACCTGTGGCTGCGGTAAAAGGTTTTGCGGCAGGGTTTCTTTTAAAAAGACCTATGACGACCTTATAGTTCGCCGTGCAATTGGTGAATTTAAGGTTAAAAAACCGAAAACAAATACTGCTGAAACAGCAGGAATAGGAGAGTAAAATTTATGTCAGAAACAAAACGTTCTACTTGGGGCTCAAGTACAACCTTTATATTGGCTGCAATCGGCTCGGCGGTTGGTCTTGGTAACGCTTGGCGCTTTCCGGGTCTTGCTGCTAAACATGGTGGCGGTGCATTCTTGCTTGTTTATTTAGTTGCAATGCTTGTAATGGGTATTCCTCTTTTAATGATGGAAATTTCTATCGGTCGAAAAATGCGTGCGGGTGCTCCAGGTGCAATGCGTGGTATGAAAAAAGCCTTTGAACCTATCGGTTGGGCTGCAACCTCGAATGCATTTGTAATTGTTACATATTACGCAGTTGTTTTTGCTTGGGTTATTATGATGGCTGTTTTCAGCTTTAAATTCATTGGTATGACAGGCAACAGCGAAGCCGCAAGCGGTTTGTGGGCAAACCTTATTAAAACTACAGGTACAATTAGTGGCTTTACAACTATTTCAATTCCTGTTGTGCTTTGCCTTTTGGTCGCATGGGGTCTTATTTATTACTGCATTCGTAACGGCACAAAAAGTATTGATAAAATTATAAAATACTTAATTTTCTTGCCTGTTATTTGTCTTGTTATTATGGCTATTAAAGGTTTCACAATGCCGAATGCTTTACAAGGTGTGGCAGCATTCTTTATTCCTGATTTTAAAGCCCTTGCAGACCCAATGCTTTGGGTTGACGCTGTTGGTCAGGTATTTTACAGTATGTCGGTTATGATGGCAATTATGATTGCTTACGGCTCGTTCCTTGATGATAGCAGTAATATCGCACGTGACGGTCTTATTATT
This sequence comes from Acutalibacteraceae bacterium, assembly GCA_045612765.1. Taxonomy (GTDB): domain Bacteria; phylum Bacillota; class Clostridia; order Oscillospirales; family Acutalibacteraceae; genus UBA737. The sequence continues at coordinate 29,695 of JAZKZS010000011.1, read as the reverse complement.
GCATTCAGTGACTTGGCAGTTTCGCTTTTAGCAGGTATTGTTATGTTTACAACAATGTACGGCACAGGTCTTGAAGGCAGCCTTACAAAAACTGGTGTAGGTCTTGCATTTATGATTTATCCCACAGCAATTGTTAATCTTTCGGGCAGTGGAATCTTCAATGCAATTTTCTCTTTTATTTTCTATTTCTGCCTTTGCACCTTGGCAATTGACTCGGCCTTCTCGCTTGTTGAAGGTATTTCAACCGCATTCTCAGACAAGTTTGGTACGAATAAGAAAAAGACTACAATTGCTATTTGTGTTATTGCGGGTGTAATTTCAATAATTTATACCTCTGGTGCAGGTCTTGCTGTGCTTGATATTGTTGATAACTGGTGCAACAGCTTTACACTTATATTTGTTGGTGTGGTTGAAACTATTGCAATTGGTTGGTTCTTTAAAACCGATAAGGTTATTAAGGAAATTAACCGTAATTCAAAGAATTTTAAAATGCCAAAGGTTTGGTTTAATGCAACAGTAAAAATTATTGCTCCCATTGTTTTAAGTGTATTATTCATTTGGAATATTGTTGACTTGTTTATTAATAAAGACGGTATTTATGGTGGTACTGATGGTTACAACCTACTTTCAAATATTTTGGCAGGTTGGGCAATATTTGGTCTTTGCCTTATTAGCGGATTTGTCATTAATCGTATTAAGACAAAAAATATGCCCAAAGATGACAAAACTTGGGACGATGTTGAATAAGGTTTATACAAGTTGCATAAAAATGCAAAAATATCCATAAAATTTATAAAAATACTTGCATATTTATTCACAATATGTTATGATTTATGCATAGTTTTTGAGAATTAATGCATATAATGCATACGGAGGTTATTAAAATGGCAAAAAAAGAAATTAAAAAGGTAGTTCTCGCTTATTCGGGCGGCTTGGATACTTCAATCATTATTCCGTGGCTTAAGGAAAATTACAACAATCCTGAAATTATTGCAGTTTCAGGTAACGTTGGCCAGGCTGACGAGCTTGAAGGTCTTGAAGAAAAGGCAATTAAAACAGGCGCTTCAAAGCTTTACGTTGAAGACCTTACTAAAGAATTTTTGGACGATTACGTTTTTCCCTGTGTACAAGCAGGCGCACTTTATGAAGACTATATGTTAGGTACTGCATTTGCACGTCCTATTATTGCTAAAAGAATTGTTGAAATTGCAATCGCTGAAGGCGCAGATGCAATTTGCCACGGCTGTACAGGTAAGGGTAACGACCAAGTTCGTTTCGAGCTTGCAATTAAGGCTTTCGCACCGGATATGACAATTATTGCTCCTTGGCGTGAATGGGACATTAAGTCACGTGAAGAAGAAATTGACTATGCTGAAGCACATAATGTTCCCCTTAAGATTAACCGTGAAACCAACTATTCAAAGGATAAGAACATTTGGCACTTATCACACGAAGGTCTTGATTTGGAAGACCCTGCAAACGAGCCTCTTTATAATCAACCCGGCTTCTTGGAAATGGGTGTTTCTCCCGAAATGGCTCCCGATAAGCCCACCTACGTTACCATCCACTTTGAACAGGGTGTTCCCACCAAGGTTGACGGTGTTGAAATGGATTCTGTTGGCATTGTTACAACCCTTAACAAGCTTGGCGGTGAAAACGGCGTTGGCCTTTTAGATATCGTTGAAAACCGTCTTGTTGGTATGAAGTGCCGTGGTGTTTACGAAACTCCCGGTGGTGCAATTCTTTACAAAGCACATAACATGCTTGAAACCCTTTGCCTTGACAGAGATACTGCACATTATAAGGCACTTATTGCACAAAAGCTTGCTGAAAACGTTTACAATGCACTTTGGTTCTCACCTTTAACCCAAGCTATTTTGGCTTTCGTTAAGGAAACCCAAAAAACCGTTACCGGTGACGTTACCTTAAAGCTTTACAAGGGTAATATTATCAATGCAGGTGTTACTTCACCTTATTCACTTTACGACCCTGAAATTGCAACCTTTGACGAGGACGACGTTTACGACCAAAGCGAAGCAACGGGCTTTATTAACCTTTACGGCCTTTCAACCAAGGTTAATGCACAAATGAAGGCTAAAAACGGTCTTTTATAATCAGTTTTAACTAACCTAAACAAATCGTCACGGTGCCTTTTGGCGCCGTAGACGATTTTGTCGCAATATTGCCCTTTTTAAATTTGGGCGAAAGGAATGTTTTTTAATGGATAAAATGTGGGCGGGTAGATTTGAAAAAGCCCTTGATAAACAGGCAGACGACTTTAATTCTTCAATTCATTTTGACTGCCGTATGTACAAGCAGGATATTACAGGCTCGATGGTACACGCTATGATGCTTTCACGCCAAGGCATAATTTCAAGTGACGAATATCACGAAATTTTAAACGGTCTTATCGGTATTTTAAAGGATATTGAAAATGGCGGCTTAGCCATTGATATGGACGCTGAGGATATTCATATGTTTGTTGAAGCCGAGCTTACTAAGCGTATTGGCGACACAGGTAAAAAGCTTCACACTGCACGAAGCCGTAACGACCAGGTTGCGCTTGATGTAAGACTTTATCTAGCAGAGGAATGTGAAGAAATCGGCAAGCTTATTGTTTCGCTTATTGGGGCAATTAAGGAGAAGGCCGAAGAATATAAAGATGCTATTATGCCGGGTTATACCCATCTTCAAAGGGCACAGCCCATAACCTTTGCGCACCACATTTTAAGCTATGCTTTTATGTTAAAGCGCGACTTTGATAGACTTCAGGACGCTTTGGGTAGAATGTGGTCACAATGCCCCATCGGTTCTTGCGCTTTGGCAGGTACGACCTACAATACCGACCGTGCTTTTGAAGCCGAACGCCTTGGTTTTACAGGCATTTCACTTAACAGTATTGACGGTGTTTCTGATAGAGATTTTTGCTTAGAGCTTTTATCTGACTATGCAATTTTAATGATGCATTTATCACGTTTTTCGGAAGAAATTATTTTGTGGTCAAGTTGGGAATTTAAGTTTATCGAGCTTGACGACAGCTATACAACAGGCTCAAGCATAATGCCACAAAAGAAAAATCCCGATATGGCAGAGCTTGTACGTGGTAAAACAGGCAGAGTTTACGGTGACTTAATGGCATTACTTACCACCTTAAAGGGTATTCCTCTTGCTTATAATAAGGATATGCAAGAGGATAAAGAAGCTATTTTTGACGCTGTTGACACCGTTAAAATGTGCTTGGGCGTATTTACACCAATGGTTGCCACAATGACCGTTTTAAAGGACAATATGTATAAAGCGGCAGGCAAGGGCTTTATTAATGCAACCGACCTTGCTGACTATATGGTTAAAAAGGGTATGCCCTTTAGAACTGCATACAAGCACGTTGGCGAAATCGTGGCTTATTGCATTAAAGAAAACTTGGTATTAGACACCTTACCAATTGAAAAATATAAAGAATTCAGCGATATTTTCGATAACGATTTATATAACGAAATATCCCTTGAAACCTGTGTTGCAAAGCGTATTTCTTTAGGTAGCACAGGACCTGATTCAGTTAATAAACAAATTGAATATTTTAACGAATTTTTAAAGGAAAAGAGATAATTTAATTATGGATTTTAAGGGTAAAAGCTTTTTAAAGCTTCTCGATTTTACACCGGCTGAAATTGCATGCCTTATTGATTTGGCAAGCGAACTTAAGCAAAAGAAAAAGGCAGGTATTCCGCATCGCCTTTGTGAAGGCAAAAACATTGCCTTAATTTTTGAAAAAACAAGCACCCGTACCCGTTGCAGCTTTGAGGTTGCAGCTTACGACTTGGGCATGGGTGTAACATATCTTGACCCTCAGGGCTCGCAAATTGGCAAAAAGGAAAGCATTGCCGATACGGCACGTGTACTTGGTAGAATTTATGACGGTATTGAATATCGTGGCTTTGGTCAAGAAATTGTTGAAGAACTCGCAAAATATGCGGGTGTTCCTGTATGGAACGGCTTAACAAACGAATTTCACCCAACCCAAATTCTTGCCGACTTCTTAACCATTAAAGAAAAATTTGGCAAGCTAAAGGGTATTAACTTTGTTTATATGGGTGACGCCCGTTATAATATGGGCAATTCTTATATGGTGGGCGCCGCTAAAATGGGTATGAATTTTACCGTTTGCGCACCTGAAAAATACTTCCCCAACGCTGATTTAATTTCAACCTGTCAAGCTATTGCTAAAGAAACAGGCGCCCAAATCACCTTTGAGACCGACCCAATGAAAGCAACCAAGGGTGCCGACGTCATTGCAACTGACGTTTGGGTATCAATGGGTGAGCCTGACGAGGTTTGGGAAGAAAGAATTAAAGATTTAACACCTTACCAGGTTAATAAAAAGGTTATGGATAATGCGGGCGAACAGGCAGTATTTATGCATTGCTTACCTTCCTTCCACGACCTTAAAACAACACTTGGTAAACAGGTTGGCGAAAAGTTCGGTATAACCGAAATGGAGGTTACCGACGAGGTTTTCGAAAGCAGTCAGTCTATCGTATTTGACGAAGCCGAAAATCGTATGCACACAATTAAAGCGGTTATGGCCGCTACTCTTTAATTAGGGGATTTTTTAAAATGCGTATTGTTGTTAAAATAGGCACTTCAACCTTGGCTCACAAAACGGGGCATTTAAATATTCGCAGGGTTGAAGAGCTTTGCAAGGTTATGAGCGACCTTAAAAATGCAGGTAACGAGGTTATCTTAGTGTCGTCGGGCGCTATTGGTATGGGCGTTGGCAAGCTTTCACTTGCTGAAAAGCCCAAAGATATTCCTACAAAGCAAGCGGCGGCCGCTGTTGGTCAATGTGAGCTTATGTATACTTATGACCGTTTGTTTTCTGAATATAACCATACTGTTGCGCAAATTCTTTTGACTGGCGAGGATGTTGGTGACGATACCCGCCGTAAGAATTTTGAAAATACTATGTGCCGACTTTTAGAACTTTCGGTAATACCAATTATTAACGAAAATGACTCTATCTCCACCGCCGAAATTGAAATAGGCGATAACGATACTCTGGGTGCAATTGTTGCAACCGCTATTAATGCCGACTTGCTTATAATTTTGTCTGATATTGACGGCCTTTACACCGCCGACCCACACAAGAATGCCGATGCGGTGCTTTTACACGCCGTTGAAAAAATTGATGAAAAAATTGAGGCAATGATTGGCGGCGTTGGCAGTGCGCTTGGCACAGGTGGTATGGCAACCAAAATTAAGGCGGCTAAAATTGTTACAAAACAAGGTATCGATATGGTAATCGCCAACGGCGATACACCGTCTTATCTTTATGATATTGTTGACGGTAAGAATATTGGCACTCGTTTTATTGGTGAAAAGCAATGACAACCTTAGAAATTTTACAAAAAGCAAAAGCGGTGTCACTGAACGCCGCTTTATCAACAGATATTAAAAACAAAGCCCTTACCGCAATGGCAAAGGCTTTGATAGAGGCAACTGACGAAATTTTAGCGGCGAATGCCGTTGATATGGAAAACGCAAAGGGCAAAATAAGTGATACAATGCTTGACCGCCTTATGCTTAATGCCGACCGTATTAAAGGTATGGCAAAGGGAATTGAGGACGTACGTGATTTACCCGATAACGTTGGTAAGGTATTAAGCACACACAATTTACCTAACGGTCTTTCGGTTAATAAGGTTGCAGTACCTATTGGTGTTGTTGCAATTATTTATGAAAGCCGACCCAATGTTACAAGTGACGCCGCCGCTTTGGCTTTTAAAAGCGGTAACGTTTGTGTGCTTCGCGGAGGTAAGGAAGCCTTTAATTCGGCAAAAGCAATTGTAACAGCACTTAAAAAGGCTCTTGAGGAATGTGGCGTAAATGGTGATTATGTAAACCTAGTTGAAGACACTACCCGTCAAAGCGCAAACGAGCTTATGACAGCGCGTGGCTTGGTTGACGTGCTTATTCCACGTGGTGGCAAGGGCTTGATTCAGGCCTGTGTTGAAAATGCAAAGGTGCCCTGTATTGAAACAGGTACGGGTATTTGCCACATTTTTGTTGAAAAAACCGCCAATTTCGATATGGCGCTGAATATTATTAATAATGCTAAAACAAGCCGTCCTTCAGTTTGTAATGCGGCAGAGGTTTTGCTTGTTGACCGAGCTATCGCAAACGAATTTTTGCCAAAGCTTTATGAAATGTTTGATGGCAGGGTAGAGCTTATCGGTTGTGTTGAAACTTGCGGTATAATTAATGTTAAACCCGCAGGTGATAACGATTTTGACACCGAGTTTTTAGATTATAAAATGGCAATTAAAATTGTCGATGGTGTTGAGGATGCGGTTAATCATATTGCCGCCCATTCAACCCACCATAGCGAAAGCATTATAACAAGTGACGAAAATGCGGCTAATATTTTCACCGCCTGTGTCGATTCGGCGGCGGTTTACGTTAACGCTTCAACCCGTTTTACCGACGGTGGCGAATTTGGCCTTGGCTGTGAAATGGGTATTTCAACCCAAAAAATTCATGCCCGTGGCCCAATGGGGTTAGCTGAGCTTAACACGTATAAATATATCATTAAAGGAAACGGTCAGGTGAGATAACATTATGTCAACTAAAATGTTTGGTTTTATAGGTTGCGGTAATATGGGCAGTGCTTTGGCACAGGCTGTTGCAAAGGCAGTTGGCGGTAATGAAATTTTATTGTCCGACCCCGATTGTGATAAAGCAACCGCCTTGGCTCAAAAAATTGGCGCAACGGTAACCAATAACGAAGAAATCGTAAAAACCGCAAAATATATTTTCCTTGGTGTTAAACCACAGGTTATGGCCGAGGTTTTGTCACCTTTAGCACAGTTTTTGAAGGCAAGGGAAGACCGCTTTATTTTAGTTACAATGGCGGCAGGGCTTAAAATTGCTAAATATAACGAAATTTTAGACGCTAAGCTTCCTACAATTCGTATAATGCCTAATACACCCGTTGCAGTGGGTGAGGGTATGCTTTTATATGCTACTTGCCCTGTAATTACCCAAGAAGAAATTTGCGAATTTGAAAATGCGCTTAAATATTCGGGTAAAATGGATAAAATTACTGAAGATTTAATTGATGCCGGCTCGGTTATATCAGGTTGTGGTCCTGCGTTTGTTTATACCTTTGCAAATGCTTTAGCAAAAGCGGGCGAGGGTGTTGGTTTACCCGAAGATAAAGCAATTTTATATGCCGCACAAACCTTAAAGGGCGCGGCGGAATTATTACTTACAAGCGGCGAAACCCCTGAGGTTTTGCGTCAGCGAGTATGCAGTCCCAAGGGCTCAACCATTGAAGGTGTTGAGATACTTATAAATTCCAAGTTTGATAATATCGTAAACGATACCGTCAACGCATCCTTTAAAAGAACAAAGGAATTGGGTAAATGATGTTTTGGCTTAAATCTCGTAAAATTAAAAATGATGAAATTTTCGATAAAGAACCACCCTTAACGGAAATAGCAGTAACCCTTGTATCGAAGGAATGTTTTTTAAAAACCTACGGTATTAAATATCCTGAAACTAAACAAGAATATTATTTTATTTTTGAAACCGATGATAAAAAGATTTTGCGTTATAAGGTAGAAGAAAGTGAATATCATTTATATAACGAAAATCAAAAGGGTACTGTTGCTATTGTTAATGACAATTATTACGGTTTTTGTGTTGATGAATAAAATGAAAGGACAGGGTAATATCCAAGTTTTTTCATTATAAAGGTATAGCAAGTTTTTTATGCAAATAAGCTTAACTTGTGGTTGTCATCACAAATTCCTAAAATAACCTCCTTTGCGGATTTATAGCCTTGACAGGCAAGTTCTTTTTCAAGCCATTCCATATTAAGCCCTAATCGTTTTAAATTTTCTTCTAAAATTCCACCGTCCATAATCACCGCAGTATTTATCTTTACAACGGGTGGTATGATATTCATATCGAATGGATTTAATGGGAGTTTACTGGCTTTTGGAAGAATAGTCAGCCTGCCGTTATATTCAAATATTGCGGTTTAAATATCATTTAAATTAAAAAAACTTCTTGATGATACATTACTATAAATTCGCTTAAATCAATTTTTTGCTTTTTTCATATTTTGGCGATAAATTTTACCGCTGTTCATAATAATGGTGGGCGTTCCGTTTATATATTTTCTAATTTTTGGTATCTTGCTTGTCAACAAAGTTAAAATGATGGTTATCAAACCGTAAATGACCATTGCTATAAGCGGTTTCCAAGGTTTTTCAAGTTCGGTGGCAAGTTCGGCTGCAATTGAACCAATAGTTATACCTGTAATGTAATCAAAAATTCAGTTGCGACATTTGCTTGTGTCCCATAATTTAAGCAATTATAAAAAGTGCCACGGCCGATAAAAATGACGTTAAAATAATTTTTACAATTTCCATAACAAAACCTCTTCGGGATTATTGTATCCCAAAGAGGTTTTGTTATTTAGCACTATTTTCACAAAAATCCTTATGGGTTGCAATTGTTACAAGGGTATCGCCTAGTTGAACTAAGACAGATGCCAACAAGAATAATTCTTTGCTGTTTAATTTACAGGCAATTGAATTTGCAACCGCTGTTATAGAAGCTGTAAGCTCACAACTATTCATTATATCACCATTATATTTTATGTTATGTATTTTATTATGACAATGCAAATATTTTAATTAAAATTTATGTTGTGTAAAATTATTCCAAATGGTATAATAATGTACAAAAATGTATTTTTATCGGGGGTGTTATAATAATGTGGCTTTTAATGGCGGTTTTGTCGGCTGTGTTTGCGGGATTAACCGCAATTTTGGCTAAATGCGGTATAAGAAAAACCGATTCCGATTTAGCGACAGCGCTTCGAACGGTTGTTGTTCTTTTGTTTTCGTGGGTAATGGTGTTTGTGGTTGGGTCGCAAGGCAGTATAACAACCATTAGCACAACCTCACTTATATTTTTGCTGCTTTCGGGTTTGGCAACCGGTGCTTCGTGGATATGCTACTTTAAAGCACTTTCAATGGGGGACGTTAATAAGGTTGTACCTATTGATAAATCAAGCACAATTTTGACTGTGTTACTTGCAATTGTTTGCTTTAACGAAACCACAAATTTGGTTGTAAAGCTTTGCGGTACGGCATTACTTGCTTTGGGTATTTTTTTAATGATAGAAAAGAAAAAATCAGAAGCCAAGCGTGAAAATCGTATTTGGATGCTTTATGCTGTTTTAGCGGCAATTTTTGCGGCGCTTACTTCAATCTTGGCAAAGGTTGGTATATCAGGTGTTGAATCTAACCTTGCAACCGCAATTCGCACCTGTGTTGTACTTATAATGGCTTGGGTTATTGTGTTGATACAAGGTAAACAAACCAAGCTTAAAACACTTGATAAAAAAGAGCTTATTTTTATATCCCTTTCGGGCGTTGCAACAGGCGCTTCGTGGCTTTGCTATTATTATGCAATTCAAAACGGTATTGTAAGTGTTGTTGTGCCAATTGATAAAATGAGCATTTTAATTGCTGTTGCATTTTCGTATTTTGTGTTTAAGGAAAAGCTTTCAAAAAAGTCGGCTTTTGGCCTTTTGCTTATGACCGTCGCTACACTTTTAATGGCAATTATGGGATAAATATTAATACCCCGATATAGATGTTATCTGCATCTGTATCGGGGTATTTTTAACTAAATTGCGAATGATAAAGCGAATAGTAAAAGCCTTTTTGGTTTATTAATTCCTCGTGGTTGCCTTGCTCTATAATTGCGCCGTCCTTTACCACCAAAATAGTGTCAGCATTTTGTATGGTGGAAAGTCGGTGAGCAATAATAAAGCAGGTTTTATTTTCCATAAGGGCTGTCATTGCTTTTTGAATTTGTATTTCGGTACGAGAGTCAACGTTAGAGGTTGCCTCGTCAAGAATAAGAATAGGCGCTTTTGAAAGAAAAGCACGCGCAATGGTTATAAGCTGTTTTTGACCCTTTGAAATATTAACGCCGTCGTCCGAAAGTATTGTGTTATACCCGTCGGGCAGGGTTTTAATATACGAGTCTATCCTAGCTAATTTTGCTGCGGCATAAACCTCTTCGGGTGTGGCGTTCTCACGGCCATATACAATATTATCGTAAATACTGCCGCAGAAAAGCCAAGTATCTTGAAGCACCATATTAAAGGCAAGGCGCAAATCGGCACGTTTTATGCTTGTTGAGGGCATACCGTCAATAAGTATATCGCCGCCTTGTTGGTCGTAAAAACGCATTAAAAGGTTAATTATTGTGGTTTTACCTGCGCCTGTCGGTCCAACAATAGCCACGGTTTGTCCCTTTTTAGCATTCACGTTTACGTTTTTAAGTACTGTTTTGTCTTCGGTATAACCAAAGGTTACGTTTTTAAGGCTAACGTCTCCCTTAACGTTTTTTAATTCCTTGGCATTGATAGCGTCGGTTTTTTCGGGGACTTCGTCAAGAATGGCAAAAACACGTTCAGCCGCCGAAAATGCCGACTGAATTTCGTGAAGTATATTTGAAAATTCGTTAATAGGTCCTGCAAATTTTCTTGAATACTGTACGAACTGGGCTACACCGCCAAGAGATATAAAAAACATTGAGGTGGCTAAAATAGTGCCGTTTTGTGAATACATATACATAATACCACCAAAAACCGCCACAAGTGTGAGGGAGATATTGTTTATAAGGTTTATGCTTGGGAAAAGCAAGGCAGCATTATATTCAGCTTTATAAAAGGCGTCCATTGCTTCGTCGTTAATATTATTAAAGCGGGAAGACATAACCGACTGAACACCATATGCCGAAATAGTGCGCGAGCCTGTAAGCATTTCTTCGGCAAAGCCATTAAGCTCGCCGTATTTTTTAGCACGTTTTCTAAATAGCGGGCGCACCTTTTTTGAACGGTAGCGTGTAAACAATAATGATACGGGTACGGTCAGCACAAATATAAGTATCATCGGCTTTGAAATTTGCCACATAAATATAAGCGAGCCTACAACGGTGTAAATACTTGTAAGAATTTGCACAAGGTCGTGTGAAAGGGTTGCGTTAATAGTGTCAATATCATAGGATAAATGGCTTATAATATCGCCTGTTGCGTGGGTGTCAAAAAAGCTTACGGGAAGTGTGGTTAGCTTTTCAAATACCTGCTTGCGCATTTTGTAGGTGATTCTTTGGCTTAAATTTAGCATTGTAATTGACAAAACGTATGAAAGCACAGCCGATATAACATAGCAACCTAGCATATAGGCAATGTTTTGCCAAACAGCAGGGAAGTCAACGCCGCTTTTAAGCTCGATAGCATCGATAGCGGCTCCCGAAAATCTTGGTCCTAAAAGGGATAATTGGTTTGAACCAAGGGTTAGCACAAGGGCTAAAATAAATAACGGCCATTGCTGTAAAACGTATTTGCTAAGCCTGATAAAAATGCCTTTTTTGTTTTTTGGGGTTGTGTTTTTATTATTCAAGAAAAGCACCTCCCATTTGCGAATCGCTGATTTCTTTATATTCGCTGCAATTTTTCATTAAATCCTCATGCTTACCGCAGCCGATAATAGCGCCGTTTTCAATTACTAATATAAGGTCGCAGTTTTTAACCGAGCTTACTCTTTGCGCCACGGTTATAACGGTTGAATTTGGAATATCACGTGAAAGTGCCAAGCGTAAATTTGCGTCGGTTTTATAATCAAGCGCCGAGGACGAGTCGTCAAGTATTAGAATTTCGGGGTGTCCTGCAATAGCGCGTGATATAAGCAAACGTTGACGCTGACCACCCGAAAGGTTGGTGCCGCCTGTTGTTACCTGATGTGAAAATCTGTCCGAAAAGCTTGTTATAAAGTCGTGTGCCTGTGCTGTAATTGTGGCGTTTACAATATCTTCTTTTGAAATGTCACGTCCAAAGCGTATGTTTTCTTCAATAGTGTCGGCGTAAAGAAAATCGTTTTGAAAAACAACGCCAAACATTGCGGTAAGCTCGTCACGGGTGTATGAACGAATATCCTTGCCGTTAATACGAACAACGCCCGAATCAACGTCGTAAAAACGCATAAGCAGGCGCAACAGTGTTGATTTGCCGCAACCTGTAGCACCAATAATACCCAGGCTTTCACCACGTTTAAGGTTAAAGGAAAACGACTTAATGTCATTTTCCTTGCCGAGATACGAAAAGCACACATTTTCAAATGATATATGGTAGTCGCTATTTCCTTTACCGTCGTCCTCAATAATTTCAAGCTCGTTTTTTTGTTCAATAACCTTTGAAATTCGGTTTGCTGATGCAGCGCACTTAGTGTACATAATAAACATACGTGAAAGGGACATCATCGCCATTGAAATAAGGGTGAAATATTGCATAAAGGCAATAACCGTTGTCGCTGACGAGCTGCCCTTGGCAACGAAATATGCGCTAAAGGCAACAACTGCAACAATACCGCCATTCATAAGCAGTGTCATAACAGGGTTCACAATACCCATAATGGTAGCGGCCTTGGTTTCGTTTCTTTTAAGGGTAAGATTTGCCTTGTCATAACGTGCATTTTCGTAATCCACCTTTGAAAGCGCCTTTATAACACGAATACCCTGTGCATCCTCGCGCACAACCCTTACCATACCGTCGACCGATTGCTGTACCGTTGAATAAAGCGGAACACCCAAGCGTGAAATGCTGTAAACTACAATGAAAATTAATGGTAGGGTAGCTATCATAACAAGGGCAAGCTTTTCATCCATACAAAGCGTTATAACCGACCCGCCAAGCAATAAAATCGGCGCACGAATACCCATTCGTTGCATCATACCAATAAAGTTTTGCACGTTATAGGTATCGGAGGTGATGCGTGCCTCCAGCGAAGGAATAGTAAAGCTGTCGGTATTTCTTGCCGATAAATTAAGGGTTTTAGAAAACAACTCTTTTCGCATACGGGTTGCAAAGCGCATTGTGGTTTTTGCTGCCATGCGGTTTGCAATAATGTTGCCAAGCGATGCTGTAACGGCGCATAGCGTCATTAATACGCCATATAATATAATTTTTGTAACGCTGTTAGACTGTATAACGTTTTCTAATATGTAGCTTAATAAAAAAGGTATTATAAGCTCAGCCACGGTGCCAACAGTCTTTATTGCTGTGCCGACGGCAATTCGTGAGCTAAGCGGCTTTAAATATTCAAAAACCCACTTCATTTGTTTTCCTCTTGCTTTTCAATAATTTGTCTTGCTTTTTCTTGCATACGGCTTAATACCGAATTAAAAATATCAAGCTCGTTTTGTGGAATGTCTTCAGATAAAAGGTTAATCCATTCACGTGAAGCGGTTCGTATTTCGGGTAGCAGGGTGGCCATTTTATCGGTAGGGAATACCGCAAACTGACGCTTGTCGTTTATAAGCGGTTCTCTTAAAATGTAACCCTTTTCCTCAAGCTGATTTAAATTTCTTGCAACGGTGCTTTTATTCACACAAAGCTCTTGGGCAAGCTCTTCTTGTGACCTGCCGGGCAAACGACATATTGCCAATGCATAGGCGTAATGACTGCTTTGCATATCATTTGCCGAAATTTTATTGCTTCGGTATATTGCTTGGGAACGGCTTATGTTATTAAGCATTTTCATAAATTTTGCCATATTAATACCTCACAGCTATAATAGTTGCGCCTGCAACAGTTTCTTGTGAAACTATTATAAATAAAGTTTGCGGCTAAGTCAATAAATAAATATTGAAAAAAATATAATTAATGGTATAATTTTCATAAGGTATTTGATTAAAACTAATTTAAGTATTATGATAAGGAGCAAAACCATGAACGGTATATTTGAAAGAAAAACTAAAGAAGCAATGCCTGTGCTTGCAATATGTTATGATTTTGATAAAACCTTATCGCCTGACGATATGCAAGCTCAGGGATATATTCAAGAGGTCGGTTATGATGTACAGGAATTTTGGCACGAAACCGACGAGCTTGCAAAAGACAACGATATGGACCAAAACCTTGCTTATATGTATAAAATGGTTGAAAAAGCCCGTGGCAAAATGGTTTTTAACAGGTCTACTCTTGAGGATTATGGCGCCCGTGTAAGACTTTTTCCGGGTGTTGAAAGTTGGTTTGAGCGTATAAATAAATACGGTAGGGAGCATGGCGTAATTATTGAGCATTATATAATTTCTTGCGGTCTTAAAGAGATGATAGAGGGCACTTCGGTTGCTAAAAAAGGCGCTTTTGAAAAAATATATGCCAGCTCGTTTTATTATGATAACGACGGGGTTGCGCTTTGGCCTGCCCAGGTTATTAATTATACAACTAAAACACAGTTTTTGTTTAGAATAAGTAAAGGTATCTTGAACGTTAATGACCAAAGTGTAAATGATTCGATTGACAGTGACGAGCTTCGTGTGCCGTTTAAAAATATGGTTTATATTGGTGATAGCGATACCGACGTGCCCTGTATGAAGCTTGTAAATTCTTACGGCGGTCATTCTATTGGTGTTTATAACGATGAAACAAAGGATAAAACCAAGGTTCATAAAATGATGCGCGAGGGTAGAATTAAATATTATATGCCAGCCGATTATAGCGAAAACGGCGAGCTTGATAAATTATTAAAGGCAATTATTGATACAACCGCCACCAACTCGGTTTTGGAAAAGCTTTATAAAGAGCAAAAAAAGTTATATTAATAGGTGAATTTTTAAAAAACTTCCGATAAGTTTTGCTTTTCGGAAGTTTTAGTTTGATTTTAACTTATATTATTGTTTAAAATATGTTGACAAACCAAAGGTTTTAATGTATAATCAGTAAAGTTGAGACGAGGTGTCGCCCAGTTGGTAGGGCGCTAGTTTTGGGTGAGGTTGCGAGTGCTCACAGTGTGAGGTATAACGAGCAAAACGAAGCGCAGCGGTCGACAAGCGAGATACGGTAGTATCGAGTCGTCGGGTACCGCAAGAGGGTTGCCAAAACGATATTTCTCCACAATGCTTATTTGTTTTACAGTTTAATATTTTATCGAGGTGTCGCCCAGTTGGTAGGGCGCTAGTTTTGGGAACTAGATGCCGCAGGTTCGAGTCCTGTCACCTCGACCAAAACCAGAAAAAGCAGATGCATTTGCATCTGCTTTTTCGTTTTGGTTGCAATGAAGCGCACCTGCGGTGCTAATGAAGAATGAAGTTGCCTGCGGCTATGAAGCGTTGCTTCGCAACATTAAAAATGAAAAAGTGCGCTTCGCTTCATGCGAGCGAACGCGAGTGCTTCATATAGGCGTAAGCCAATGCTTCATTTTTCGTTGAAAAAACTAACATTTTTTGCTATACTGCATTTAGAAAGTAGGTGCTATTATGCGTAATGATAAATTATCCGTTCAATCAATGGATTTTGCAGTTTCTATTATAAATCTCGTGAAATTTCTAAAAGAAAACAAGGAACATATTATTTCAAATCAAATCGGTCGCAGCGGTACAAGTATAGGTGCAAACATACGCGAAGCGCAGTACGCCCATGGCAAAGCCGACTTTATTGCAAAGTTACAAATAGCACTTAAAGAAGCTAACGAAACGGGATATTGGTTAGAGTTGCTTTATAAAACTAATTACATAAATGAAAAACAATATAAAGGATTAGATTCAGTTTGTGCAGGACTTCGTGCAATGCTTGTGGCATCCATTAATACTGCCAAGGAGAATATGAAATGAAAATAGTTAAAACAGTTGATTTAATCCTTTTGCTTATATTAGCGGTAACAGGAACGCTATATGAAATTTGTCCACGTATTATACCTGATTGGTTGTTTAATACCATGTGGATTGTAGGCCCTATTGCGCTAATTACCTTTGGTATTGTTATATACACAGAGAAGAAACAAAACAAAAAGTGATATCTAAATCGGTGTAACTTGCCAAAAATCCGTCGACTTTGTCGGCGGATTTTTTATCTAAGCTTATGGGATTAGTATGGATTCTATGTTTTTGCTATTTAAAGCTTTGTGTTATTATCATCAAAATTCCAAGCGGTAAGCAAAGAATACTTATTAAGACGGCTGTGCGGAATTTTAGCTTTTTGGTTGGTAAAAAGGCAGTTGCAAAACCACATAAAATTATAAAACAAACAATTAAAAAATATAACATTGGCGGCTCCTTAAATATATTTCATTTTAAATATAACAAAGGTTGCGTACCAAATATGCACCAAAAGATAGCTAAAAAATAAAACAGCGGTATTTTACCGCTGTTTTTGTCTATTCTATAATTTTTACCAGCTCATCAACAGCCTTGCGCTTTTTGGTGCGAAGCTTGTAGTCGGTAGTGGGATAGCCAATTGAAATAACAAGTCTAACATCGCCTGATAGATTGCAAATTTCTTTAATTTTATCACTGTCTAACCAGCCTAAAATACAGCTTCCAAGCCCTTGTGCTTCGGCTTCAGCGGTAATATAAGCCGCAACAATTCCAATGTCAATTGAACGGTAATCATTACCCTTAACCTTTGCTCCTAAAGCGGCCGTACGGTTATAGGGCATTTCGGAAATAACAATTTGTACCGGTGCATTGGCTGAAAATTTGTTCATTCCCATACCCATAGTGGCTTTTGCAACCTTAAGTGCAGCTTCTCCCTTGCAAACGGTTAAAAAATATGGCTGACCGTTGCATGCAGAAGGTGAAAGCCTTGCGCTGTTTAATATTGCATTTAGCTTTTTGTCTTCTATATTACGGGTATTATTAAAGCTACGGCAGGATTGACGTGTATTTGCAATTTCAGTAAAATTCATATAATTATCTAATAACAAATTTTGTCGGGATTAAGGATGTTTTTGGGGTCAAAGGTGTTTTTTATGCCCTGCATTAAAAGAATTGGGGTTTCACCGTATTGCTGTTTTAAAAATTCCTTTTTAGCATAGCCAATACCGTGCTCGCCCGAAACAAGACCGCCAAGTTCCTCAGCCTTTTTGTACATTTTTTCAAAGCAGTTGTCAAGTGTGGTTTTCCACTCAGCATCGCTTAACTCATCACGGCAAATATAAACGTGTAAATTACCGTCACCTGCGTGACCGAAGGATGGAATGCGCACACCGAATTCATTCGCTAAATCGTGTGTGTATTTTATAAAGGTGTCAACCTGATTAACAGGTACAACAACGTCACATTCATCCATTTCGGTGGTGGAGGCCTTAATTGCCTCTAAGAACGCGCCACGAGCCGACCATACCGACTTTTTGCGTTCGTCGGTGTCAACTATATAAGCGTCGAGTGCACCTAGCTGTAGGCACAAATCTGCAACAATGGACATATCGTTTTGCACTTGCTCGTCGGTGTTGCCGTCAAAGGTTAATAGAATATAGGCATCGTTTTTAGTATCGGGAAACTTTTTGCCAAGATAGCTTTCTGAAAAAAGTATAGTATCGCGTGACATATATTCAATAGCGGTTGGAATAACCTTTGATGCAAAAATTTTAGGCACGGCTTCAATGGCGCTTTTCATATTGCTAAAGGGCACGAGTAAGCTTATTGAAACCTTGGGAAGCGGAACTAATTTTAGTACAGCTTCGGTAATAATGCAAAGTGTACCTTCAGAACCGATAACTAAATCTTTAAGTGAATAGCCCGAACTGTTTTTTGCAACCGTTGCGCCTAGCTTTAATATTTCACCGTTTGGCATAACAACGGTTAAAGCACGCACGTAATCACGTGTTACACCGTATTTAACAGCACGCATACCACCTGCATTGGTAGAAATATTACCGCCGATAGTTGCTGATTTTTCGCCTGGGTCGGGTGGATATAAAAAGTCGTTTTCTTCAGCAAAGGCAGCTAGCTCCATCAAAAGAACGCCAGGCTGAACGGTAACAGTTAGTGTGTCAGTATCAAGCTTTAAAATTTTATTCATTTTGGTTGTTTCAAGTAAAATACCGCCTTTGACTGCAACTGCAGCTCCTACAAGACCGGTACCGCTGCCACGAACAGTAACGGGAATTTCATGGTTGTAGGCGTGCTTCATAACCTTTGAAATTTCTTCTGTGGTGTGTACACGTACTAAGACTTCGGGCATTTTTTCAATACCGCCAAGCTCGTCGTGGGCATAATCGGGGTTAATATCGTCGCCGAAAATAACTTCATCTTCACCGACAATGCTTTTTAAAACGGCGATATCGTCTAATGTTACTTTATTATACATTTAAATTTCCCCCTTAATATCACTAATAAGCTTTGGTACAATTTCGTTAACATCGCCAACAATACAGTAATGTGCAACATCAAAAATCGGTGCGTTTGGGTCGGTGTTAATCGCTACAATACAGTCGCTGGATTTCATACCTGCGGCAAATTGAACAGCACCCGAAATGCCTAGACAAATTATAAGCTTGGGTTTAACGGTGCGCCCCGAAAGACCTATTTGGTGCTTAGCATCAAATATATTGCCTTCAACTAAAGGTCTTGTGCAGGCGACAACACCGCCTAATAAATCTGCAAGCTCTTTTGCGTTTTGGCGCATAGCTTCACCTTGTGCGCCGCGACCAACTGCAATAATAACGTCAGCCTCGGCAATGTCAATATCGGTGGGCTTTTTCTGGGTTGAAATAATCTCAATTGATGATTTTTTCATTTCTTGGGTTATCGGCATTTTAACAATTTCGCCAAAGGCTTCAACTGTGGGTGTAGGTTCGCTAAATACCTTATAACGTGCTGTACAAAACTGTGGGCGTGTGTTAGGTGTAATAATTTGTGCCATAATATTACCGCCAAAAGCAGGTCGTATTTGTACAAGGTCGGTATTTTCCTTCATTTCCAAAACGGTGCAGTCGGCAGTAAGACCTGTTTTACAGCGTGCGGCTACACGCGGGGCTAACTGACGTCCCAAATTTGTTGCACCGACTAAAATTGAAGATGGCTTGTACTGTTCAATAAAATCGCAAAAAGCAGTGGTATAAGGTTCGATTCTAAAATCCTTAAAGGCAATATCGTCATAAACGAAGATTTTATCCACACCATAGTGCATAAGCTTTTGGGCGTTTTTTTCTAAATCATAGCCTATAAGCAAGGCATAGACGGGGTGGTTAGTAACCTTTGAAAGTTCACGTGCTTTACCGCAAAGTTCAAGTGTTACACGGTGAAGCTCACCACCTGTGCAGTCAGCATAAACGGTTATACCACTCCAAATGGATTTATCAATTGATTTAATTTCTTCTTCGACGTAATCAATAGCACCTTCGCCTTTGCGTACACACATTTTACACATTTTACAGGCAGAGGAGATTTCAAGATTATTTTTATTATAGGTTATTGCATTAAAGGGGCAAAGCTTGATCAAAGCGTCGGCTTTTTCGGGGGTTATAAGGTTATGATTAATTACTAAATTTCCCATTTTTATTCCTCCTTAAAGCATTTTTTTATTCTTAAGCAAATCAAAAACAAAATTTGCTTGCTCGTCGCTTGTACCGTTTACGGTCATTTTTTCTTCATTTTTTTGTGGTGGGAAAATTCGTTCAACCTGTGTAGCTGAGCCTGTAAGACCATAATTGTTGGGGTCTTGGTCGTCAAAATCGGCAAAGGATAAGAACTTAACTGCATCATCACAAAGTCCTTTTTTAATCTTATATGACGGTAAACGCGGTGTGTTAATGTCACCGTCTACTGAAATAATGCAGGGTAGGGAAACGCTTTGCTTTACTATTAAATCATCAAGTGCGGCGGTAACAAAAAGCTTACCGTCCTTTATATCATCAACCGACAAAACGTTTGAAAGGTTTGGGCAATTTAAATATTCTGCAAGCTCGGCACCTACCTGTGCAGTGTCACCGTCGGTGGTTTGCTTACCGCAAATTATAAGGTCGAATTCACCGATTTTTTTAATGCCTTGCGAAAGGGTGTAGGCGGTTGCAAGCACGTCGGCACCTGCAAATTTACGGTCGGATAAAACCGTACCACCTGATGCACCCATACAAATGGTTTCAGCAATAACGGTTTTTGCCTGCGGTGGTCCCATTGTTACGGTTTGCACATTGCCACCAAAGTTTTCAGCAATTTGAAGTGCGGTTTCAATAGCGTAAAGGTCGTAAGGGTTGATTTTACTTTGAACCCCGTTTCTTTTTAAAACACCGGTAACAGGGTCAACCTCAACGTTGTTCGAGCCAGGAACTTGTTTCACGCAAACTAAAATGTTCATAAATAAATCCCCCAATTATTTTTTCACAATAACCGAAACGCCGTCGGGTATCGCGGTAACGCTTATGTCTTGTTTATTTAAAATGCTTTTTGCTTTTTCTAATGCTTCATCAAGCGAATGTGCAGGAATCATATGCATATTTTCAATAATTTTATCATCCATTTCGCTAACGTAAATAACTGTTGAATTCATTAAAATGCGAAGCAAAATTTGTGATTCCCATTGGTCAGGCACAGTTTCGTTGCGACTTCGGCTTAAAAACAATGCCATTGTTTTTGTAATATCCTTTTCATCTGCTAAATGATGATAAAAATCATCACCGCCTGTGCCGTTATTTGCAGCTGCCAGCATTATGACTACGCCACCTTTTTTAACTGTAGCTTCGGCAGCTGTCATCCCCTTAACCGATTGGTAAATATTTTGGTCAAGCGGGTAACCGCCGTTTGTAGAAATTACAACGTCACTAGGTGTTGCTTTAACCTCACATTGCTTTGTTAAAAAGTCGGTGCCTTTTTTATGGGCGGCTTTTAGGTCGCCCGCAGTAGCATAAATAACCTTTTTGTCGGCATTAAGCACAACGTTTATAATAAATTTAAGGTTGGCTTTTTCGGCCGCCCAAAGCATATCCTTATGTATTGGGTTATTGTCTAAAATACCTGTTCTTGCAAAATCACTTGCAATAAATTCAGAACAATGGTTGCTAAGCACGGTTGTGCGACTTGCAATACCGGGTAAAACGCTTTTGCGTCCGCCCGAAAAGCCTGCAAAAAAGTGTGGCTCAATAAACCCTTCGGATATTAGTAAATCGGCATTGTAGGCAATTGAATTAATTTCGCATTGACCACCCGAGGGAAGCGTGCCTATATTAACAAGCTTTTCTTTCTCTAAACAGTCGTGTATGTAAATTTTTTCATTATTTACAATTTCTTCACCGAATTTATAAATTAACTCTTCCTTAGTTGTGCCGCGGTGGCAGCCTGTTGCAATCAAAATGGTTATATCAGCGGTAGGGTTAACGCTTCTAATTTCGTTTAAAACTGCAGGTATAATTATTTTGCTTGGTACAGGGCGCGTGTGGTCGCTTGCAATAATAACGATGTTTTTCTTATCCTTGGCAAGTTCACAAAGGCTGGGAGAATCAACAGGGTTTTTAAGGGCGTTTTCAACCAAGGTCACCTCGTCAAATTCGGGTGTATATTGGTTTATTTTAGATTCTAAAACCGATATAAGCTCGTCACCAAAGGTGTAAGAAAGACTGGTTTTGCCAAACGGAAAATTAATTGTTTTCATATTTTAACCCCTTTTTCGAGATAATTTAAAAATGCTTACCATTGCGGGAATTAGTAAAAGCTGTAAAATTATGCCCGGCAAAGCGTCAATAAAGCCGCCGCTTATAAACATTGCAAAGGTAAAGGCTTTGCCAGAAGCACCCATTAAAATTGTTTTTGCAATAGCCCAAACAATTCTGCCCAAAAGCTGTGAAGAAATAAGTGAAACATAAAGATATGGCAATTTTTTCGGTAGCTTTTTATACATTAAACCAATAACTAAGCCATAGGTTAAAAGCTCGGCTGCCATCCAAACGGCATTTGGGTAAAGCGGTGGCATACCAAAGCAAACCGAACGCAAAAAAGGTAGCATAAGCCCCACCAAAGCACCGTATTGCCAACCGCATAAAACACCGCAAAGCATTACGGGAATATGCATTGGTAATAGGCTATCGCCAATTTCTTTAATTTGCATTGTTAAAAAAGGCAGTACCATGCCTATGCATAAAAATAAAGCTGAAAGCACAAGCTTTCGTAGGTTTTGTCTTTTCATATTTGCACCTCGAATATATTGCATTAACTCTAAAGGTACTATACCATATAATGCTATCCTTGTAAAGATATTTGATAAATAAATTTGTATCCCAAAAAAGCAAAAGCACCCCAAAGGGATGCTCTTGCTTAAACCAATTAATTTAATTTTTTATTTGCTTTTTTAATAAAGGCTTTAATCGAAAGTACTACGGTTAACCAAACAATAAAATAAATTAACGCAAAAACTGCTGTAAATATGACTAAAACCAAGGGTTCGAAGGGCATCCATGAATTTATAATATAGCAAAGCACGTACACTATATAAAGCGAACCGAAATGGAATAAAAGCGATTTAGTAATTGGCCAATCTTCAATTTGGTTAAAGACGGTAGCGCCTGCCTGAACAAAAGCGACGATATATATCGAAATAGTGCCAAGCAATAACTGACCGCCTGTTAATGAAAAGTCTTTAACTGTTTTTGATAAAATAAAATAAATAATTGCTAAAATAATTGGACCAACCCCTGCAAATATTAAACCACGGTGTAAAAATTCTTTTACATATTTATTCATTATAAGCCCAACCTTTCTTTAACGCTTTTTACACTTCGACGTGACACGTAATCACTGTAACCATTTTTAAATTTCACCACAAGGGTACCCGAAATTGAGGCATCAAAGCGGTCAATTTTTTTAATGTTTGCAATGCAGGATTTATTAATTTTAATAAAGTCTTTTGAAATGCTTTGTTCAATGGTGTAAAGACGTTCTTTAATTAAAAATTTATCCTTTTCGGTAAGGGCATAAAGCTTGTTGCTTTCGGTTGAAAAGCAGTATATATCAGCAATTTTTATTTGATATATTTCACTTTCTTTATAACCGATTATTTGCGAGGAAGAATCAGCCACAAGTGATTTAATTTGTTCTAAAAGCTCGGTTTTTTCGTGGGTGTAAACTATAATTTCTTCTTCACGATTTTTATCAATAAAAAATGAGAATTTCAAGTTAAACCCCTCCTTTTAAAATATAATACGATATTTGTATTGTCTTTTCAAGTTGTTAAATACGAATGGCTTGTTTTGCGCCTTGAACGGAAAAATATTGACTTGTTTTGTTGGCTAAATTATAATAAAACAATAAGGGGAGATAATAAATGAAGGTTTTCGATAGCAAAATTAAAAAGAATTTTGGCTTTGGCTGTATGCGCTTACCCACCCTTGAAGGCAACGTGGATTATGAAAAGTTTTCAAAAATGATTGACACCTTTATGGAAGCGGGCTTTAATTATTTTGACACAGCGCATGGGTATCACGGCGGCAAAAGTGAAATTGCTTTGCGTGAATGCCTTGCTAAGCGATACGATAGGGAACAATACGTGCTTGTAAACAAGCTTTCGGGCTTTTGCTTTGAAAGTGAGGCGGATATTCGCCCCTTTTTTGAAAATCAGCTTCAGTGGTGCGGTGTTGATTATTTTGACATTTATTTAATGCACGCACAGGATAAAAATAACTTTAAAAAGTATAAGCAGTGTCGTGCTTATGAAACCGCCTTTGACCTTAAAAAAGAGGGTAAGGTTAAACACGTTGGGTTATCCTTTCACGATACAGCCGACGTGCTTGACGAAATTTTAACAACCTATCCTGAAATTGAAATTGTTCAGCTTCAGTTTAATTATATTGATTATGACGATGCATCCGTGCAGGGAAGACTTAATTACGAGGTTTGCTTAAGACACAACAAGCCTGTTATTGTTATGGAGCCAGTACGTGGCGGTAGCTTGGTTAAATTACCGCCCGCCGCACAAATGATTTTTGACGGTTTAAAGGGCGGCAGCAATGCAAGCTATGCTATTCGTTATGCTTCAGGCTTTGATAATATTGTTATGACCCTTTCGGGTATGGGCAATATGGATATGCTTTTGGATAACATTGGTTATATGAAGAATTTTAAGCCACTTGATGTTGCCGAACAGCAAGCAGTTAATGAGGTTTGCAAGATTTTAAAAACACAAAATTTAATTGGTTGTACCGACTGTAAATATTGTGTTTCGGGTTGTCCGCAAAATATACCTATTCCAACCTTTTTTGCCTGTCTTAATTCGCAAAAGGCTTATGGTGGTTGGGGCAGTAAAATGTATTATGAAATACATTCAAGCGGTGGTGTAAAGGCAAGCGACTGTATTGGCTGCGGCGTTTGTGAAAAGGTTTGCCCACAGCATTTAGAAATTCGTGACCTTTTAAAAGAGGTTGCCGCCGAATTTGAAAAATAATTTTAGTACACACCTTAAATGTTATATTTTAGGGTGTGTATTTTTGTTTAAATATTACTATTTACAACGG
Organism: Acutalibacteraceae bacterium; assembly: GCA_045612765.1. GTDB lineage: Bacteria > Bacillota > Clostridia > Oscillospirales > Acutalibacteraceae > UBA737. The sequence continues at coordinate 5,393 of JAZKZS010000011.1, read as the reverse complement.
CTGGTTTTATTGGTATAATAAGTTGAATAAGTATGTGAGGTGGAGTATGGATTATTTTATAAATCCGTCTTGTTTTTCGTCGGCCTTTGCTGTGCCGGTTGACCTTTGTGATAAATATTTAAAGCTTGCAAAAGGCGAGCATATTAAGGTTCTGCTTTATATGCTTCGTAACAATAATGATGCATTAGGCGAGGATATTATAGCCGAGGCGTTATCACTTTCGTGTTATGACGTAAAGGAAGCCGTACTGTTTTGGGCTGATGCAGGCGTTTTATTACCCAAAGAAGCACCAAAGGCGCAAGTGGCTGAAAAAACATCGTATAAAAAGATTATTAAGCCCACTCGTGAGGACATACTTTTAAGAAGTCAGGAAGACCCGAAAATTAAGTGGCTTTTAAACCAATCGCAGTTTGTTTTTGGCCGCAACTTAAAGCAAAACGAAACCCAAACTTTAGTTTGGCTTTATGATGATTGTGGGCTTGATATTGACGTGCTATTCGTAATTTTAAACCACGCTAAAAGTGTTGATAAGCTTAAAATTTCGTTTATACAGTCATTGGCTATTGAATGGCTTGAAAAGGGAATTGATACCGTTGCCGCAGCTGACGATGAATTGCGTGAAATGGCATCCTATGACCTTGCATGGAAAATGGTGCGCTCAGCTTTTGGTTTGCCGACCCGCAAGCCTACTAAAAAGGAAAATGAATTGGCTGTACTTTGGGTAAACGAATGGCAAATGTCAAAGGAAATGCTTGAAGCGGCTTATGACATTTGTGTTGATGCAACCGCAGGAGTTTCTTTTTCATATATTGCAAAGGTGCTTGAAAATTGGCATACGAGCGGTTATAAAAGCCCTGCTGAAATTGTTAAAGAAGCTAAGCAAGATAAAAAACAGGGTGGCGCTTATGACCTTGATTTATTTGAAAAAATGTTAAATTCGAAGGATTAAAAAATGATTACTAAAGAACTTACATACAAAAAGGCTTTTGAAATTAAAAATAATGCTTTAAAGGAAAAAAACGCTCGTAGAAATATGCTTTTAAACGCGGCGTATGCTACTAATCCGCGTCTTTCAGAAATTGACCGTGAAATTTCGGCAATTGGCGCACAGCTTGCTATTACTGCGCTTTCGGGCAATAGTGAAAAGGTTGCGATTTTAAGAAAAAATTCATTAGCACTTTCTAAAGAAAAAAGCGCAATTCTTAAAAAGGAAATGGTTGCGGATATCGACTATGACTGCCAACTTTGTAAGGATAGCGGTTATATTAACGGTAAAATTTGTGAATGTGTAAAGAAGATTGCAGCTAAAGTTATTGTGGACGAGCTTAAAAAGCAAATGCCGCTTGATAGCTGTACCTTTGAAAACTTCAACCTTAATTATTATAGCAAGGACGGGGAAAATCCGCGTAAGCGTATGACCTCTATATTAAAGCTTTGCAAGGAATACGTTAATGAATTTGACCCAAATGCTTCACAAAATTTGTTGTTTATGGGTGCACCCGGTCTTGGAAAAACCCATTTAAGCTTTGCTATTGTTTCGGGTGTAGTTGATAAAGGCTTTTTGCCATTCTATGGCCCTGCCGAAAATCTATTCAACCTTGTTTCAAGTGAGCGTTTTTCGGGTGAAAACAAGGGCAGTTATCAGGCAATGCTTGATTGTGATTTGCTTGTAATTGATGATTTGGGTACCGAATTTTTAAATGAATTTTCAAAATCTATTTTTTATAACCTTGTGAATACACGGTTGCTTTCTAAAAATCCGACAATTATTAACACTAACTTAACTATGAAAGAAATTTCCGACCGTTACGGTGAACGTATCGCATCACGTCTTATTGGCGGTTATAACGCTAATAAGTTTATTGGTATGGATATTAGACAACAAAAGTTTTTAGAGGAAAACAGAGGGATTTAATTGCAAATTAAAAGATATTATGCAGGCAGCTATGACGTTGCCGTTATAGGTGGCGGTCACGCAGGTATTGAAGCCGCTTTAGCCGCTGCAAGACTTGGCTGTAATTCAATTATGTTTACCATTACGGCTGACTGGATAGGTAATATGCCCTGCAATCCATCTATTGGTGGTACCGCAAAGGGTCATTTGGTGCGTGAAATTGACGCTTTGGGCGGTGAAATGGGCAAGGCTGCCGACAAAACAACCCTTCAAAGCCGTATGCTTAACTTGGGTAAGGGTCCTGCAGTACATTCACTTCGTGCTCAAATTGACCGCCGTGCATATAGCGAATATATGAAGCACGCAGTTGAATTGCAAAAAGGCTTGGACGTTAAGCAGTGCGAAATTGTAACTATTGAAAAGCAAGACGACGGTTGGCATTTGGTTTCTAATTTGGGGGCTGAATTTATTTCTAAAGCCGTTATTTTAGCGACAGGCACGTTCCTTGGTGGCCGCATTTATGTTGGCGAGGTTAATTTTGAAAGCGGTCCCGACGGGGCTTTTCCGTCAAACCGTTTGTCTGAATGCTTAAAAGAAATTGGCGTTCCGCTTCGCCGCTTTAAAACAGGTACACCCGCCCGTGTTTTAAGGGATAGTATTGATTTTTCCGAGCTTGAAGTGCAACCGGGTGATGAAAAGGTTGTGCCTTTTAGCTATCAAACCAAAAACATACCCGAAAATAAGGTTGTTTGCCATATTGGTTACACTAATGACGACACTAAGCAGGTTATACTTGAAAATATTAACCGTTCACCCTTATATGCAGGTGAAATTGAGGGTGTAGGCCCACGTTATTGCCCCAGTATTGAAGATAAAATTATGCGCTTTGCCGATAAAAAGCGTCACCAATTTTTTGTTGAGCCTTGCGGTGAAAACACTGAAGAAATGTACCTTCAGGGTATGTCATCTTCCTTGCCTGAGGAGGTACAGGTGCAGTTTTATAAAACTATGCCTGCACTTAAAAACGTTAAAATCATTCGTAATGCTTATGCTATTGAATACGACTGTATTGACCCTTCAGCCCTTAAAGCAACACTTGAAATGAAGGCGTTTGACGGGCTTTACGGTGCGGGGCAGTTTAATGGATCTTCAGGTTATGAGGAAGCCGCCGCACAAGGTCTTGTAGCAGGTATAAACGCCGCTTTAAAGGTGCAGGGTAAGGAACCGCTTGTTCTTTCACGTGCATCTTCATATATTGGTACTTTAATTGATGATTTGGTTACTAAAGGCTGTGCCGACCCATATAGAATGATGACCTCAAGAAGTGAATACCGCCTTGTTTTAAGACAGGATAATGCGGACGAACGCTTAATGCCTATTGGCTATAATTTGGGTCTTATTTCACAAGAGGTTTATGACGAATTTACCGCCCGTACACAGCAAAAGGCGGATGAAATTGAAAGACTTAACGCTACCTTTATTGGTCCACAGGAAGCACTTAACAGTCTTTTGGAGGAACGTGGCACAGCGGCTATGACAACAGGTATGCGCCTTGCCGATTTGGTTAAAAGGCCACAGCTTTCATATAAGGATTTAGCTCCATTTGATAAGGAACGCCCCGTGCTTTCTGATGCGGTTTGTGAAAAGGTAGAAACCGAAATCAAGTATGAAGGTTATATCAGCCGTCAGCAAGCACAAATTAACGAAATGCTACGCCTTGAAAATAAGCTTATCCCTACTGATATTAACTATGAACAAATTATAGGTCTTCGTTTAGAGGCAATTGAAAAATTAAATAAAATTCGCCCTGTAAATATTGGTCAGGCTTCACGTATTTCGGGTGTAAGCCCTGCCGACGTTACGGTTTTACTCATTTATTTGTCTAAATAATTTTTGCCCCGACAAAATATTGGGGATTAATTATTTACGGATTATTCACATTTTTATCATTTTTTTGAAATAAAATAAGCATATAATACCTTTAGCAAATATGAAGGAGAGAATGTTTTGGACGATTCAAATTTTTATAACAGCGAAAATTTTGAAAATAATCTGCCTGAGACTATAATACAACCGCCCAAAAAGGAAAAGCCAAAGGCAAGATTTAGCTTTTTAACCGTTATAGTTTCGGCAATACTTGCGGGTATTATCGGTTTTTCAAGTGCGGCTATAACCTCGGTTGTGTTTTGGGGATTAAATAAAAACAATGCCGAAAATTCTAATACCGAGCATTTAGATTTAGAGAATAATACCGTTAATATAAGTGTTGATGAACAAGCACTTTCGGTTGTAGAAGCAGTTGCCAAAAAGGTAACCCCCTGTGTTGTAGGTATTCGTACAACCACATCGGTCAACAGCTTTTTCGGCAATCAGCAGGAATCCTCGGGTGAGGGTAGCGGTGTAATTTATAAGCAAGACGGTTACATTATTACAAACTACCACGTAATTGAGGATGCCGTTGTAAATTCACGTAATGCAAAAATCGAAGTATTTTTGGATACTTCGGCCGAAAATTCATATATTGCCACCGTTGTTGGTTATAATATTTCGGCTGACTTGGCGGTTATTAAAATTGGTGTAACTGGTCTTCCCGCAATTGAAATTGCCGATTCTGATAAAATCAAGGTTGGTCAGTATGTTATTACGGTTGGTAACCCCGGCGGTCTTGAATTTATGGACAGTGTAACTTACGGTGTTATAAGCGGTCTTGACCGTGTGGTTTCAAGTGACAGTGATATTGGTCTTATTCAAACCGACGCCGCAATTAACCCCGGTAATTCGGGCGGTGCATTGGTTGATGCGAACGGCAAATTGGTTGGTATTAACAGCGCTAAAATTGTTTCGGAAGAGTTTGAAGGTATGGGCTTTGCAATTCCTTCAAACGAAACGGTGGGAATTTGCGATAAAATAATTTCAAAAGAAAATTCGCCCGAACCATATATTGGCATCACCTTAAGCGAAAAATACACTGCTGACGTGCTTGAATTTTACGGCTATCCCAAGGGTGCGGTTGTTTTAAGCGTTTATAACGGCAGTCCCGCTTATCAGGCAGGTCTTCGCAAGGGTGATATTATTACCGAATTCAGCGGTAAAGAGATTACCGATTTTAAGGCGCTTGAAAAGCTTATGTCAAACTGTCAGCCAAACCAAAAGGTAAGCGTTAAGCTTTACCGTAGCGGTAAATATTACAGTACAACAATTACGGTTGGCTCTAACAACGCAATAGGATAAATTGAAAACAGAGGTTGCATTTTGCAACCTCTGTTTTTTTATAAATTGGGGTTTATCGCTTCGCGAGGTAATAGGTAATAAGTAATAGCGAAGAGGTTAGGTGTCGCTTTGCGCCGGATATAAATTGGGGGTTTAGGGGCTGAATGATTGCACAAACCAATGCCTCCATCTGAGAGGGAGGTGGATTTTTGCAAAGCAAAAAGACGGAGGGAGAGAATAAAAATACTGCAAATCAACTGTTTTTCTCTCCCTCAGTTTCGCTAACGCT
>JAZKZS010000010.1:0-31420 GCA_045612765.1 Acutalibacteraceae bacterium | reverse complement strand
GAGGAACTCGTGACTGAGGGAGAGAAAGTGCTTATTTACAGTGTTTTCGGTCTCTCCCTCCGTCTTTTTGCTTCGCAAAAATCCACCTCCCTCATCAGATGGAGGCAAGGGTTTGTACAATAATTACGAATTAAGCATTACGAATTACGCATTGGGCGTTTGCCCGATAAACTATAATTTGGCAATACAATCTAAAAAAGGCGGTAGAAAATTCTACCGCCTAAAAAATTACTTATCACTTTCAATAATACCAATTGCAAGGTCTTCAAGCTGTTTTACATCAACCTTTGAAGGTGCGCCCGACATTAATTCGCCTGTGTTAGAAACCTTGGGGAAGGCAATAACGTCACGAAGTGAATCGCAACCGCACATAATCATTGTTAAACGGTCAAGACCAATGCCCATACCACCGTGGGTAGGTGCGCCGTAACGGTAAGCGTCTACAAGGAAGCCAAACTTTTCAGCCGCTTCTTCGTCTGAAAGACCAAGGGCTGCAAACATTTTCTTTTGAAGCTCGGGGTCGGAAATACGGATAGAGCCGCTTGATAATTCGGTACCGTTAAGCACAAGGTCATAAGCCTTTGCAAATACCTTTTCGGGTGCAGTATCAAGATACTGCAAGCATTCGTCTAAAGGTGAGGTAAAGGGGTGGTGCATTGCATCCCAATTGCCTGTTTCTTCGTTATATTCAAAGAAGGGGAATTCGGTAATCCAAAGGAAGTTAAAGCCTTCAGGAATAATGTCAAGACGCTTTGCAACGGTTAAACGAAGTGCCCCCAAAACAGAAAGACAAATATTCTTCTTATCGGCAACGATAAGCACAACGTCGCCCTTTTCGGCGCCTGTGCGTTCAATAATAGCTGCCATTTCTTCTTCAGCCATAAACTTCGAGAAGGAACAGGTGGGGGCATCCTCAACCCAACGGATAAATGCAAGACCCTTAGCACCGATGCCTTTAGCGTCTTCGGTTAATTTGTCAATTTCTTTTCTGGTGTAAACTGCCGCCGCATTTTTTGCGGTTATTGCACGTACAGTGCCACCGTTTTTAACAGTGTCGGCAAATACGCCAAAGCCACAATTTTCTACAATGTCCGACAAATCCTTAATCTTCATTTCAAAGCGGGTGTCGGGCTTGTCACTACCGTAATCGTTCATAGCCTCGGTAAAGGTGAGGCGGGGTAGTGGGGTAGGAATTTCAACGTTTAATACTTCTTTAAACAAACGGCTGATATAGCCTTCAGCAATTTGGAAAATGTCTTCCATTTCCACAAATGACATTTCAAGGTCGATTTGGGTAAATTCGGGCTGACGGTCGGCACGTAAGTCCTCGTCACGATAGCAACGTGCAAGCTGCATATAACGGTCAAAGCCGGAAAGCATTAAAAGCTGCTTATAAAGCTGAGGTGACTGAGGAAGCGCAAAGAAGCTGCCCTTATGAATACGAGAAGGTACAAGATAGTCACGTGCGCCTTCGGGTGTAGATTTAATAAAGGTGGGGGTTTCAATTTCGATAAAGCCGTTTTCATCAAAATAGTCACGTGTAACCTTTGCGATTTTATGACGCATTAAAATATTTTTTTGAATAACGGGACGTCTTAAATCAAGGTAACGGTATTTAAGGCGAAGCTCCTCGTTAGCAAGGCATTTATCTAAAATTTCAAAGGGTGTGGTTTCACTTGCGCCGATAACTTTAAGGGTAGTAACCTCAATTTCAATATCGCCTGTGGGGATATCGTGGTTAATGGAAGAACGCATTCTAACCTTACCCTCTACCATAAGCACGTATTCGCTTCTGATAGCGGATGCTCTGTCAAAAATTGCTCTGTCGGTATTATCGTCAAAAGCAAGCTGAACAATACCTGTTCTATCTCTTAAATCAATAAATATAAGACCTCCAAGGTCACGCTGACGTTGTACCCAACCGCAAACAACAACCTTTTTGTCTAAATCATCTTTTCTTAAAACGCCGCAATAATGGGTGCGTCTTAAGCCGTCCATTTTATCAAGTTGCACGAAAAAACACTCCTATTCTATAATTGCATCGGTAAGCTGCTGGAGTGCAGCATTTGTAATTGCCGAAAATAATTCATCGCTTATATTAGAAAGGCAAAGGGCAGTTTCTTCACCGCTTTGCATATTTTTAAGCTTGGCTTGTCCGTTTTCTAATTCGCTGTCACCCAAAACCATCGTAAATGAAGCGCCAATTTTGTCAGCATACTTCATTTGTGCTTTTAAGCCACGTGAGGTAATATCGGTTTGTACCTTAAAGCCATCGTTTCTTAAAACTGCGCAAAGCTCGCTTGCTTTAAAGGCAGCGGCTTCGCCCATAGTGGCAATGTAAAGGTCACAGGTGTTTTTGTGTGGAAGTGAGGTCTTTTGAGCTTCAAGCACAAGCATTAATCTTTCAATACCCATACCAAAGCCAAGTGCCGCAACGTTGGGACCGCCCATTTGCGCTACAAGACCGTCATAACGGCCACCGCCGCAAACAGTGCTTTGTGCGCCAATATCGCCCGATACAAATTCAAACACGGTGCGTGTGTAATAGTCAAGACCGCGCACAATGTGTGGGTTAACGGTATATTTAACACCTGCGGCGTCAAGATGCTTTTTAACACCTTCAAAGTGAGCTTTACAGTCGTCGCAAAGGTAATCAATAACAACCGGTGCGTTTTTAGCAAGGTCGGAACAAACGGGTGACTTACAGTCTAAAATACGCATTGGGTTGCGGTCAAGACGTTCCTTACAGGTGCCGCAAAGGGTTTCAATATTGTCGCTAAAATATTGCTTTAATGCCGCTTGGAAGTTTTTGCGACATTCAGGGCAACCGATTGAATTAATTTCAAGCGAAATTTTTTCAATACCAACAGTGTCAAGCACCTGCTTTGCAAGCATAATAACTTCAGCATCGGCATTGGGGGCTGCTGCGCCAAAGCATTCCACACCAAACTGGTGGAATTCACGAAGCCTGCCAGCCTGTGGCTTTTCGTAACGATAGCAACCGCCAATATAACAAACCTTTAAGGGTAATGCGCCCTGCACAAGACCTTTTTCAATAGCACAGCGTACTACGCCGGCGGTAAGCTCGGGTCTAAGGGTAATGGAACGGCCGCCTTTATCATCAAAGGTGTACATTTCTTTTTGAACAACGTCGGTTGTGTCACCAACGCTTCTTTGGAAAACCTCGGTATGTTCGAAAACAGGAATACGTATTTCTTCAAAACCGTACATACGCGCGGTTTCAAGCATTTTACCCTCAACAAATTGCCATTTTTGGCTGTCGGCAGGTAAAATGTCGTTAGTGCCCTTTATGGCACGGTTAATTTCACTCATATTTATTACTCCAAATTAGTGGTTAGATTTTACAATATCACGCCAGTCAAGGTCGCCACGCTCTAAACCGTGGATAAGCATTTCGGCGGTGGCAATATTGGTAGCAACGGGAATGTTATGAACGTCGCAAAGGCGTAAAAGTGAACGCTCGTCAGGTTCGTTAGGCTTAGGGTTGAGAGGGTCACGGAACAAGAGCAAAAGGTCAATTTCATCACAGCCAATGCGTGAAGCAATCTGCTGTGAGCCGCCCTGTGAGCCGCTTAAAAATGATGTTATTTCAAGCCCTGTCGCATCGGTAACGATTTTGCCTGTGCCGCCTGTAGCAACTAGGTTATATCGGCTTAAAATGCCACAATAAGCTATGCAAAACTGTACCATAAGTTCCTTTTTTGCGTCGTGTGCGATAAGTGCAATAGTCATTTCTCATTATCCTCTCATATTTTTTTAATTTTGGGGAGCAAAATATGCTCATCCATAAGGCGTTTAGAAATTCGTATTAAAGCTTTCATTGATTTATCCTTAGGCTTTAAGCCTTGCCCAACCGACAAAAGCTGTAATTTTTCACTTAGCGGTACAATGCCGATAAGCTGAAGCTGGGATTCATCAATTATAGCGTCAATGCTTTTATAATATTTGCGTTTTGAAAGCTTATAATCAAAACGGTTTAAAATCAGGCGTGATTTAAAGCCCTTTTCGGCTAAAAGACCACTGACAACCGCCGCATCGCGAATAGTGACCGAATCAGGAAATGCAACTGTTAAAAACAGTGTGTCTTTAGGAAGGGATGAATAAAGTGAAAAATCAATCCCGGCGGGAAAGTCAAATATCACAACGTCATATATATCTGCCGTTTGTTTTGCAAAGGTTGTAAGTGAAAAGGCATCAATTAACCCTGTTTTTAATGGTGCAGGTACAAGATAAAGATTTTCATTAACCTTATAGGTAGCATCGTCAATATCACGTCCGCCCAAAATGTCCGAAAGGTCTAAAACAATGTCGTTATCAATGCCAAGCATTAAATCAAGACAACGAAGGCCTTCGTCCATATCAACAACTAAAACCTTTTTACCAAGGCTTGAAAGGGCCAACGAAAGCCCTGCTGAAACGGTGGATTTACCCACACCGCCTTTACCTGAGGTAATTGCAAAAACCTTACCCATTTTTTCACCTCAAATTAGATAATATTTTAACATAACTGTCATTCTTTGTCAATCGACTTAATCCAAAACAGTAAAAGGAATATCGTATTCGTCGGCGCTTTCCTTTGAGAAGAAATAAGCGTCAAGAATATCACGTACAACGGGACCCGCATTCGAGCCGTGACCGCCGTTTTCAAGTAAAACGGCAATAGCAATTTGTGGGTTGTCAAAAGGCGCAAATGCAACGAAAACGCCGTTATCGGCTGCATTATTAACCTGTGAGGTACCTGTTTTGCCGCCAACCTTAATGGGATAATCGCTTAAGGCTTGGCGACCGGTACCTTCTTCAGTAACCGAAAGCATACCGTCCTTAACGGCTTTAAGTGTGCTTTCGCTTATATTAACGGTGTTTAAAATTTCGGGGTCTACCGTTTTAATGGTTGCTGACATATCATAGCTTACAATTTGGTTTATAAGGCTTACTTTATAGCGGTCGCCACCGTTTGCAAGGGTTGCGGTATAGTTTGCAAGCTGAAGTGGTGTAAAGGCGTTAAGTTGACCAATTGAAATTTGCAAGGTTGTACCGCCAACCTTGTCTGAATCGGGTTGCAATAAAAGACCTGTGCTGTCGTTTACCTCAACACCTGTTTTAACACCCAAACCAAACTGTTTAAAATAATCGGTAAGGGTTGTGGCGCCAATTCGTCTGCCCAGTTCAAAGAAGAAATAGTTACAGCTTTTTGAAATAGCGGTTTTAAGGTTAATAGTACCATGGTGATGCAAGCATTTAGGCTTATAGTCACTAAAATAGCTATAGGTTTGAACGCATCTTATGGTGTCACCGTTGCGGTAAGCACCTGTTTCAAGTGCGGCTACCGAAACACCCGGCTTTATGGTTGAGCCAATAGGGTAAATGCCCTGAAAAGCACGGTCCATAAGTGGTTTAGCGGGGTCAGCCACAAGCTGATTGTAATCCTTGTTCATTGTGGCCGAATCATAGGTGGGGTAGTTGGCTGCGGCTAAAACCTTACCGGTTTTAATATCAATCGCAACGGCGGTAGCGGCTTTACAGCTACTGCCCTTTGAACGCATATCCTTAACCTTTGCGGCAAGTGAATCCTGCGCGAGACGCTGAATGTTTTTATCCAATGACAGCATAATTGTTTTGCCGGCAATGGGTTCCTTGGTTATTTCGCTTTCGATTATACTGCCCTTGGCATCGAGATAATAGGTAATTTCACCGTCAATACCACGAAGGTATTCTTCGCCCCATTTTTCAATACCGCTTTTACCCACCTTGTCGTTATAGGAATAGCCACGTTCCTTGTAGTATTCCCAGTCTTCCTCATAAATAGGGCCAACGGCACCAATAAGGTTTACTGCAAGGGTGGTATCAACGTATTCACGGAATGGAACAACGTCAATAGAAACACCTTGGAGCATAAATACCGATTCTGAAACCTTGCGCATAAGCTCGGTTGGAATATCTTCAGCAAAGGTGTACGGGTAGGAAATTGAAAAGTCTAAAATTTCCATACTGTATCTTACACCCATAATTTTGCGTTGTTCTTCCTTTGTGAAGCCTTCAAGCTTATAACGTTTAACCATTTCGTCAAAGCAGTTTTGGGCAGTGGCATAGTTTGCCAAATCAAGCGTTTTAATAAGCTTGTCAGTTTTTTCACCTTCAATATATTTGTAAGGCGCAGTTGCTGTGATTGGCAGCTTGTCTACCCATTCGGTTTCGTATTTTGCTGCAAGATTTGTAAGGGTTAAAATTATTGTGTTTAGGTTATCCCTAACGTAAGCTTTGTTAAAAATTATGTTATAGCCGTCACGGTTTACGGCAATTTGCCTGCCGTAGCAGTCAAGTATTTCACCACGGGGGGCTTTTATAACCGCCGTGTGTGAACTTGCCGCACCATAGGGTAAGCTTTTCTTAAATTCTCCCGCAGCGGTAATTTGCAAAAAGTAAACCCTTGCCGAAAATAAAACAATGGCCGCTATAATCAAAAGGGATAATATATTAATTTCAATTTGGCTTTTTTTCTTAAAAGGCAAGATGAAATTTCCTTTCTTTATATAAAATGGTTACTGTAATTTTATTTTCTCAACATATTTGTAAAGGTAATAAAATGGAAAAATAAATAATGCTGTTAAAATTGCCGACGGAAGTGAAATTTCAAGCAAAAAGCTAAGGCTGTGTTTTACACCTTCTGAAAAGGTGTGAAAAATTGCCCATTGCATAAGGTAATATATTACCGAGCATATAAGTGAAATAACAATTGCCGAGGGCAAGTTTTTGTTAAATAAGGTATTAGAGGTGACCGACACGAAAACGCCCACAAGTAACAAAATAATAGCGTTAAAGCAATATGCCCCTTGGGCAGAGGAATCCATAATTATTCCTGACAGCATACCCGCCATAGCACAGGTTATGGGTGAATGCCAAAGCGAAAATGCAACCAGAAGCGGAATTAACAGGGTTGTGCCTGCACCAAAAAAGTCAAAACTTAAAACGTCAGAATAGTGAAGCAAGGAAAAGGCAAAGAAAATTATGACGTTAAAGGTAACGAGCAAAAACTTTTTAAGGTTTTTAGTCATAATTAATCACCAACCTTACCAAGCACACTGCCTTGACCGTCAAATTCGGTTATAACCATTACCTGACGCAATTCTTCAATGCTTGCAAAGGGGGTAACGGTTGCATAAATTGAAGTGTTGTATTTGTCGGTATTAATTGTTTCAATTTTACCTATAAGCAATCCCTTTGGGAAAATACCCTCGCCCGAGGTTACAACATAGTCGCCAATAGCAACACTGCATGACCTTGCAAGGTTATAAAGCTTGGTTTTGCCGTTTTTTGCAATTTCTAAATCGCCCGAAACCACGCCCGAATCGTTAGTGCGGCTGTCAAGCGCACCAATTGCAAGCTCTGGGCTTAAAACGGTAGTGACCTTAGCGGTGGTAAGCCCAACCTGTGAAATAAAGCCAACAAGACCTGCATCGGTTATAACCGGGTCATAAGCCGAAACACCGTTAAGCGAGCCCTTGTTAATTACAAAGCTTTGGTAGGGGTCATCGTTATCACGTGAAATAAGGGTTGCGGCGGTAAACTTAAAATCGGGATGATTTTCAGCAATTTTTAAATATTTTTTATAAAATTCGTTTTCGGCCTGTGTTTCCTGATAATCGGCCAACTGTTCACGAAGCTCGTTCACCTCGGCTTCAAGCTCGGCCTTTTCAAGCATAAGCTGGCTACCGTCCTTATAGGCGGATATAAAATCCTCTATCCCGTTATAAATACCGTTAACAGCCGAACGGAATGGGGCGGTAATCATACCGACAATATTTGATTGTGGTGAAATTTGGTTACCGATAATTGAAAAAATAACCGAAATTGCAATTAAAGCAATTAAAAAGGATAAAATTACTTTAAATTGCCTGCTGCGAAAGAAAAATCGCATTTTAATTCCTCCGAATAATTATCTAAAATGCTTGCCACGGCGGAAAACGTAGTTTTCAAAGCCACCGCTACCTTCAAGTCGTTTTGCAGTACCCATAACAACACAGTCAATGGGGTTTGCGGCAACGGTAACCGGCATACCGGTTTCTTCAGCAATAAGCTCTGCAAGGCCGCGAAGTAATGCGCCGCCGCCTGTTAATGTAATACCACGGTCGATAATATCGGCTGAAAGCTCAGGCGGGGTTTTTTCCAGTGTGGAACGAATAATGTCAATAATTTGGGTTATGGTATCTGCCATGGCTACACGTACTTCTTCAGACGAAATAATAACGTTTTTGGGAAGGCCGTCAACCTGGTTTCTACCCTTGATTTCAATTCTTGTCTCGTTTTCGTATGGCTTGGCCGAGCCAATTTCAATTTTAATTTGTTCGGCTGTGCGTTCGCCAATTAAAAGGTTATGCTTTTTTCGAATGTAGGAAATAATTGATTCGTCCAAATCATCGCCTGCAACACGGATGGATTGTGATGTAACAATGTCACCAAGTGAAATAACGGCAACTTCACTTGTACCGCCACCAATATCAACTACCATATTACCGGTTGCCTCCCACACGGGAAGACCTGCACCAACGGCTGCTGCCATTGGTTCTTCTACTAAATCAACCTCGGTAGCGCCGGCTTGCTTTGCGGCGTCGTAAACGGCACGGCTTTCAACCTCGGTAACACCTGACGGAACGCATATAACCATTCTAACCCTGTTAAAGAAAGAACCTTTAAGGGCAATTTTTACAAAACGTTTAAGCATTGCGGCGGTAACGTCAAAGTTTGCAATAACGCCGTTTTTAAGGGGACGTACTGCTACTATTGAGCCGGGGGTACGACCAATCATATCCTTTGCTTCCTGACCAACTGCTCTTACAGCGTTGTTTCTTATATCATAAGCCACTACTGACGGCTCTCTCATAATAATTCCTTTACCCTTAAGGCAAACAAGGGTATTTGCGGTGCCAAGGTCAACACCTATATCAGTTGTAAACATATTTTTCTCCAATCAATTAAATTTCGGGTACTATAAAGGTAATTGCGCCGTGAATATTTTCAACATTAAGGGTGCCGTTGCTCTTGGCGTATTCGCCGTCAAGTGTCCAAGCAACCTCTTCATTGGTTTCAATAACAAATTTTTCACTGCGGAAAAATTCAATACCCTCACGGTCAAATTCGTGTTTTAAAATGCCGTCAACCAATGGCTGAAGCTTAACGATATTATCGGGGTTTTTAATTAAAATAATTTCAAAAAGACCGTCGTTTAAGCCAACGGGGGTTTTGTCGTACTTAACAATACCGCCAACCGAAAGCGAGTTTGAAATAGCGCCGAAAAGATAGTCGCCTTCAACCACACGGTCGTCGGTTGTAATTTTCATATGAATGGGTTTGATGGCGCCAAGGCTTTTAATGCCTTCAAAGAAATATGCGCTTTGGCCAAGCACGTTTTTAATTTCCTGCGGGGTAGAATAGGAAGCGCCGGTAAATGCGCCGAAGGAAGCGGTGTATGAAAAATATTTATCGTTAAAGCGGCCAATATCAAGCCTAATTTTTTTGCCGTTTAAAACGTCCCTTGCGGCAGTTTCAATATTGCGTGAAATGTTAAGACCACTTGACCATTCGTTTAAGGTGCCTGAAGGAATATATCCAAGCGGAATATCGTTTTTGGATTTCATAATACCTTCAATAACCTCGTTTAAGGTGCCGTCACCGCCGCAAACAACAATAAGGTCAAAATCGTCGTGGTTTAGCTTTTCAACGTATTGGGTTGCGTCACCTCGTGACTTGGTGGGATACACCGAAACAAGATAATCAGCATAAGAAAACACCTCAACAACCTTTAAAAGCTCGGTGTACATTTTTGCTCTGCCTGAACACGGGTTTACAATAAGTAATAATTTTTTATTTTCCATTTTTATCACCTGTAATCTATTGGTAATGTGGCGGTTGCGTTAAGGGAAGTGTCCGAAACGTTACCGTCGTGATATTCGTAAATGGCCTGTGCGCCCACCATTGCGGCATTGTCGCCGCAATATTTAAGGGGTGGGTAGTAAAGTGAATAACCTTTTTTCTTACATTCTTCATCTAATCTTCGGCGAAGCTCGCTGTTAGCTGAAACACCGCCTGCAACAGCAATTTTGGTATAGCCTGTTTTTTCGGCTGCCGCCATTGTGTTTTTAATAAGTAAATCGCAAACACGCTCTCTTACCGTAGCACACAAAACCGGTACGTCAATTTCTAAGCCTTTTTGACTTGAATTGTGTACCAAATTTATAACTGCGGTTTTAAGACCTGAAAAGCTAAAGTCAAACTCGCCACCCGTAACTTTAGGGTGGGGGAGGGGATATTTTTGGTGGTCAGCCGTGGTTGCAATTTTATCAAGTGCTACGCCACCGGGGTAGGAAAGCCCCATTTGACGTGCAACCTTGTCAAAGCATTCGCCTGCCGCATCGTCACGGGTTTGACCTATAATTTCAAATTTTGTATAATCCTCAACCTTGGCAATTACGGTGTTGCCGCCCGACACCAAAAGGCACAAAAACGGTGGTTTAAGGTCGGGGTGGGCAAGGTAATTTGCCGCAATGTGCGAACGAAGGTGGTGAACGGGTATAAGCGGTACGCCAAGCGATAAGGCAAGCCCCTTTGCAAAGTTTACACCAACAAGCAAGGCGCCGATAAGCCCCGGTGCAAAGGTAACTGCAACCGCTTCAATATCGTTATAGTCAAGCCCTGCAGCCTTTAGCGCTTCATCACACGCCGCCGAAATAGCTTCGGTATGTCGTCGAGACGCAATTTCAGGTACTACGCCGCCATATATTTTATGTTCTTCAATTTGGGTTGAAACAATGTTAGAAAGTACCGTGCGGTCTTTAACAATCGCAACAGAGGTTTCGTCACACGAGCTTTCAATTGCTAAAATTTTCAAAATATCAAAACCTTTTTGTCATAATAAGTGCATCTTCCTTGGGGTCGTCGTAAAAGTTTTTTCGTACCCCTTCGGTTTTATAGCCAAATTTTTCATAAAGCAAAATTGCCTTTTGGTTGGATTTTCGCACCTCTAAAGAAATAAAGCTTAAGCCTTCAAGTTTTGCCACGCTATCAAGTCTTGTTAAAAGGGAGGTGGCAATACCTTGTCCACGGTATTCAGGTAGGGTGGCAATATTTGTAATGTACCCTTCGTCCAATATAACCGAAACACCAACGTAGCCAACCACCTTGCCATCTTTTTCAAAAACAAAAAAGCTGGTACGGTTATTTTGGGCTTCAATAATGCCGTTTTTGGTCCAGGGGTGTGAAAAGCAGGTGTTTTCAATTTCTACCACACCGTCAATATGGCTTTCGTCCATTACAGTCACCCTACCGAAACGGTTATAAAGGGCTTTTATAATTTCGTCACGGCAGCTGCGGTAGCTGTCAAGATTACAGCCAAAGGGGTCGCTTATGCCATCACCTAGAACTTCACACTCAATACCGAGAGACTGCAAATAATCACAATGGCTTTTTGACATACAAATAATGGTGTCAAAGCTTTCAAGGTCAGCCTTTGTGAGTTGTTTTGAAACGTGATTGCTTAGGTCTATACCAATTTCATTCATAACAATGGCGGAATTTTCGCTAACCTTACTGCCGTCGGCCGCAAGACCGCGGCTTTCACAGTTATAGCCGAGTGTTTTCATATATCCTTCAGCCACGGGGCTTCGGCAGGTGTTGCCAGTGCAAACAAATAAAATTTTCATTATAATTTGCTCCCAAGCCATGTTTTACCGAATGCGGCATCGGCTGTTAAGGTTACAGCCATTTGTGTGGCGTTTTCCATTTCAAATTTTAAAATGTCGCAAACCTTTTGTGCATCATTTTCCAAACATTCAACAATAAGCTCGTCGTGCACCTGTAAAATAAGCTTTGCGGTGGGAACTTCTTTTTCAAAACGGTTAAACACCTTAACCATTGCAAGCTTAATAACGTCGGCCGCTGTGCCTTGAATTGGGGCGTTGCGCGCAACACGTTCGCCAAAGGCACGAATCATACCGTTACTGTTTTGAAGTTCGGGTAAATAACGCTTTCTGCCGAAAAGGGTGGTAACAAAGCCGGTTTGCTTTGCTTGATTAATGGTGTTTTCCATATATGCGGCAACCTTGGGGTAGGTCGCTAAATATGACTTAATATATTCGTCGGCTTCCTTACGGGTAACGCCTATATCCTTTGCAAGTGAAAATGCGCCAATACCGTAAACAATACCAAAGTTTACTGCTTTTGCACGGCTTCTTAAAGTGGGGGTTACCATTTCTATCGGCAAGCCGAAAACCTGTGCGGCGGTAGCGGTGTGAATATCAGCGCCGCTGTTAAATGCATTTATCATATTTTCGTCCTTTGACATACTAGCCAAAACACGAAGCTCAATTTGTGAATAGTCGGCATCGACCAAAATCTTGCCGTCGCCTGCAACGAAAAATTCACGTAAACGCTTGCCTTCGCTGGTGCGTACAGGGATGTTTTGTAAATTAGGCTCTAACGAGCTGATTCTACCTGTGCGGGTTTCGGTTTGGTTAAAGGTTGTGTGAATTTTACCATCTTCCTTAACACATTCCTGAAGCCCGTCGGCATAGGTGGATTTTAATTTTGCAAGTGTGCGGTATTCAAGTAAAAGCGAAACTGCGGGGTGCAAATGCTTTAATTCTTCCAAAACCTCTGCATTGGTGCTGTAACCGCTTTTGGTTTTCTTTTTAGCTGGAAGCCCTAATTCTTCAAAAAGGGCAACGCCCAACTGCTTTGGTGAATTAAGGTTAAATTCATAACCAACCGCAGTGTAAATTTCTTTTTCAATAACGGCAATTCTGTCAGTAAGCTCCTGTGACATTTCTTTAAGACCGTTAAGGTCAACCGAAAAGCCAACAAGCTCCATATCGCCAAGCACCTTAGCAAGCGGCATTTCAATATTGTTAAATAAGTCGGTTTGGCCGCTTCGGTTAAGCTCATCTAAAAGCTTGTCACAGCAGTCGTCAAACAAGGCGGCTTTTTTAATAATTTCTTGGGGCTCGCCGTCAAACTGTGGCATAACTGCGCTATATTCTTGACATAGGCGGTAGGTATCATAGCTGGAAGCCGAAGGGTTGCAAATATATGCCGCAAGTAATGCGTCAAAGGTGACATTTTCGGTTGCTTTGAACTTCTTGTAAAGGTTTTTATAATCGTAAACACGTTTTTTAACCGTTTTATCTTTCAAAACATCGCAAATAAAACTTTCATCACAAGTGAAAGCAGTTCCGTCACTAATAACCGCCCATTCACCATTTTCGCAGTAAAGGGTGGCGGTATTGTTTACAAGCGGTAAACCGCCTAAAGAAATGGTTTTAGTTTGTGCGGTTGCTTCAGTGGCGGGGCTGCTGTCAGCGTGAAGACCCATTTTTTCCATAATTTTAAACATCTCAAGCCCTGTCATAAAACGGGCAAGGCTTTGGGTGTCTTGCGGTTTGTATTTATAATC
Source organism: Acutalibacteraceae bacterium (assembly GCA_045612765.1). Taxonomy (GTDB): domain Bacteria; phylum Bacillota; class Clostridia; order Oscillospirales; family Acutalibacteraceae; genus UBA737. The sequence goes on along the minus strand of JAZKZS010000010.1, from coordinate 17,958 downwards.
TTCAAGCTTTTGATTAATTGGTGCAGTTTTGCAAATTGTGCCAAGCTCACGGCTTAAAAAGGCGTTATCCTTATCGGCTGAAAGCTTTGCTTTAACCCCCGCCTTAATATCAAGGCTTTCAAGATTTTCGTAAATATAATCAATATTGTGAAAACGTGAAATTAAATCGTTAGCGGTTTTTTCACCAACGCCTGCAACACCCGGTATATTGTCCGAGCTATCACCCATTAGTGCTTTAAGCTCAATCATTTCATTAGGGGTTAGGCCGTATTTTGAATTTAATTCATCAACGGTATAGTTAACAATTTCAGGCTTGCCCATTTTGGTGGTGGCAAGTAAAACGCGTGTCTTTTCGGATATAAGCTGTAAAGAGTCACGGTCACCTGTTGAAATAACACATTCATTGCCGCTGTTTTCACAAAGCTTTGCAATTGTGCCTAAAATATCGTCAGCTTCATAGCCTTCACATTCAAGCCTTACATAGCCTGCCAAATCAAGCCATTCTTTTAAAAGGGGCATTTGCTGACGAAGCTCCTCAGGCATACCCTTGCGGCCTGCCTTATAAGCGTCGTACTTTAAATGGCGAAAGGTGGGCGCCTTAAGGTCAAAAGCAACAACCACGCCGTCGGGCTTTTCCATTTCTTCCAAACGGTGCAAAATATTTATAAAACCGTATATGGCATTAGTGTACTGACCGTTTTTAGTGGTCAGCATTTTTATGCCGTAAAAAGCACGGTTTATTAAGCTGTTACCGTCAATTGCAAGTAACTTCATTTCAGCACCCCATTAAAATAAACATATATATTTAAATTATAACACTTTTAAGTTGATATGTCACGCTATTTTTACAAAAAAATTGACACTTTTTAAATTTTTGGTTATAATGGCGTTTATGAAGATAAAAAACATTGAAATTAACGGTTTTGCTGCCCTTGCACCTATGGCGGGTGTCGCTGATAGAGCTATGAGGGAAATATGTGTAAAATACGGTGCGGGGTTTACTGTGGGCGAGCTTACAAGCTCTAAGGGTGTGTCGCTTGGCGACCAAAAATCTTATTCACTTTTAACCTGTTCTGATAAGGAACGCCCCACCGCATCACAGCTATTTGGCTGCGAGCCTGAAACCATGGCGGTTGCCGCACAAAAAGCGCTTGATTTTGGACCCGATTTTATTGATATAAACATGGGCTGTCCTGCGCCAAAGGTGGCGGGAAACGGTGGCGGAAGCGCCCTTATGCGTGACCCAATTTTAGCCGAAAAAATTGTAAAAGCGGTTGCAAATGCGGTACCAATTCCTGTTACGGTTAAAATGCGAACAGGGTGGGACAGCGACAATTTAACCGCTGTCGAGCTTGCAAAAAGGTGCGAAAATGCAGGGGCTTCAATGCTTACCGTTCACGGCAGAACAAGGGTGCAAATGTATGCTCCGGGAATCGATTTCGAAACCATAAAAGCGGTTAAAAATTCGGTTAAAATTCCTGTTGTTGCAAACGGTGACGTGGTGGACGGAAAATCGGCCGAAAACATGCTTAAAATTACGGGTTGTGACTATTTAATGGTTGGCCGTGCCGCACAGGGAAACCCCTTTATTTTTTCAGAAATTAACGCCTATTTAAAGGGCGAAAATTACACACCGCCAACCCTTGAAGAAAGGTTTAAGGTTTTGCTTTCACAGGTCGATTTAATGCTGAAATATAAAGACCCACACAATGCAATTTTAGAGTCAAGAAAGCACACCGCATGGTATATGACAGGGCTAAAGGGCGCTGCTAATTTACGCCGTATGTGCGGTGAAATAAGCAGTATTGCGGATATTGAAAAAATAATTGAAACAGCCCTTGAACAAAATAAGGATTTGTGTTAATATTGTAAGGTTGAAAGGATGATTTTTAATGTCAGGACATTCTAAATGGAGTAATATTAAACGTAAAAAAGAAAAAACCGACGCTGCAAAGGCTAAAATTTTCACTAAAATTGGTCGTGAAATTGCAGTTATAGTAAAACAGGGCGGTGCAAACCCTGCCGAAAACAGCAAATTGAAGGATGCTATCGCAAAGGCAAAGGCTGCAAACGTGCCTAACGAAAATATTGAAAGAATTATTAAAAAGGCCGCAGGCGAAGGCGACGGCGCAAACTATGAAGAGCTTATTTACGAAGGCTACGGTCCTTGTGGCGTAGCTGTTGTGGTTGAAACCCTTACCGATAACCGCAACCGCACAGCCGGTGAAATGCGTCACTATTTTGATAAATGCGGCGGTAATTTAGGTCAGTCAGGCTCGGTTATGTTTATGTTCGACCGTAAGGGTATAATCGTAATCGAAGGCGAGGGTCTTCAAGAAGATACCGTTATGGAGGACGCTTTGGAAGCAGGCGCTGAAGACTTTGAATTTGACGGTGAAATTTTTGAAATTTCAACCGCACCTAACGACTTAGGTCTAGTACGTGACGCACTTGAAGAAAAGGGTTATAAATTCTTATCAGCCGAAGTTTCATATATCCCCCAAACTATGAGCAGTATTGACGACAGTGATATGGTTGTTAAAATGGAAAAGCTTATTGATATGCTTGAAGAAAACGACGACGTTCAAGCAGTTTGGCACAACTGGGAAATGCCCGAAGAATAAAACTAAAAGCACCTCTGCGGAGGTGCTTTTTTAGTGAATAGAGAATAATGAATAGTGAAAAGATAAGGTATCGGAAAAGCCGACAAATTTAAAAATTTTGTCGTATTTTGCAGTATCCAAAAATTTACATATAAAAATTACTATTTGTGGTTGAAATTATAAATTTGGTGTTGTATAATACTAAATATAGTATATTCAGCGGAGGATATTTTTATGACTAAAAAGCTTTTTGCCGCCTTTTTAAGCCTTGCACTTTTGTGTGCGGCAGGCTGTGGCGGTAACGATACAAATTCACAGGTTGACACACCATCTGAACCCGAACCTCAACCCGAGCCTATAATTTACGTTAATCCCTTAACAGGCATTCAAAACATTGAAGAAGAGGAAGTTATTTACCGTCGTCCCGTTGCGGTTATGATTAATAACATTTCGGTTGCACAAAAGGTGCAAACAGGTCTTACACAGGCTGATATCGTTTACGAAACCGAGGTTGAAGGCGGCATTACTCGTCTTATGGCGGTTTTTCAAGACATAACAAAGGTTGAACAGTTTGGTACCGTTCGTTCGGCTCGTTACCCTTATGTTGATTTGGCTATGGGTCACCAAGCAATTTACGTTCACCACGGACAAGATAATACATATTGCAAGCCTCACCTTAAGGATACACAGGCCTTTACCATTGACACAAACAATGCTGCGGCACGTGTTAAAAACGGTCTTGCAAGCGAACATACCCTTTATGGTTACGGTCCAAAGCTTTGGGATTGGTTTAAAAACAACACCAAGTTTGATTTAGATTTAGACCGTGTTGTTACTTGGCAAAACTTTGCTTCGGCTGACGAAAGCTTAACCCTTGAGGGCGTTGCAACTAACGTATCTGTTCCCTTTTCCCCTAGCTATAACAGCGTATTTAAGTATGACGAGGTTAGCCAAAAGTACGTTAGATACTTTAAAACCACACAGCGTCTTGACTATTTAACAAACGAGCCGGAATATTTCAAAAACGTATTCGTGCTTATTACCGACATTACCGATTATCCCGACGGTTATCACAGAAGAGTTGCGCTTGAATCGGGCGAAGGCTGGTATTGTGTAAACGGTAGCTATATGCCAATTCTTTGGTCTAAGGGCGCCGCCTCTGATTCATTTAAATTTACCGACCTTGAAGGCAATACTTTAAAGGTAAACCAAGGCAATTCTTGGGTATGCATTGCTAAAAAAGGTATTAACGTTACATTTGAATAATTAAATTAAAAACCACCGCTGTAAAAGCGGTGGTTTTGTGTTATAAAAAATGTGAAAAATTAATCCCTCATACGCCGCAGCGTATTTCATAGCATTAGCTATTTCATATGCGACAGCATATTTCACAAATTCCGTAAGGGATTTATTTCATTGAAAAGAGACCTTGTCGAAAGACAAGGTCTCTTTTCTGGAGCGGGTGATGGGAATTTGTCTCGGCGCTGCCCATGCCTATCGCCTCGCTTACGCTCGTTGCCACGCCTAAACAACAGTCACACCGGACTGTTGTTTTTAACGGCTTGTTCGATTCCCATCAAATAATAAACAGGAAAAAAACAAAAGCACCAACCATAAAGGTTGATGCTTTTATTTTTTGGAGCGGGTGATGGGAATCGAACCCACACAACCAGCTTGGAAGGCTGGGATTCTAGCCGTTGAACTACACCCGCATTGATGTAAAAGATAGAATACCACAAAACACAAGAATAGTCAAGCGTTTTGTGGTATATTTTTTAAAAAATTAAAGCGTTTCAACTAACTTTTTAATTGCAAGCTCGAATGTTGCGCCATACCAATGGTTTTCCTGTTGTGCGGTTTGGCGAATACATTCAACGGTGTAATCGGCGGCAATTTTTGCAGCTTCAAAAGCGGTTTTGCCACGAACTAATGCGCCTGTAAAGGCAGAGGCAAAAATATCGCCTGTGCCGTGGCAACTATTGTGTAAAAATTCGTGTTCGTAATATTTATATTCCCCGTTTTCAAACACAACTATACCTGTGTGACCTTGGCGGTATGAAATGCCTGTAAGAATAACGTTTTTGGTGCCTAAGGCAACAAGCTTTTCAATAATGCCGTCAATATAAGCACGGTCATATTCGGTTTTATATTCAGTATCAGTCAAAAGGCAAGCCTCGGTAATGTTGGGCACAAGGTAATCAGCATGGGCGCAAAGTAACTTCATAGCGTTTACATATTCCTGGTCAAACAAAGGGTAAAGCTTGCCGTTATCCGCCATTGCAGGGTCGATAATTGCCTTTGCATCTTCTTTATTAAGCTTTTCAATAATATCAATCACATAATCAATTTGCTTTGTACTGCCAAGATAGCCTGTGTAAATGCCGTCGAATTTTATGTTTTCCTTTTGCCAATGGTCGCAAATAGTGGGCATATCGTCGGTTAAATCACGAAAGGTAAAGCCCTTGAATGCGGTATGGGTAGAAAGCACGGCCGAGGGCAAAATACAGGTTTCAACGCCGCAAGCAGATATTATTGGCAGCGCCACGGTAAGCGAGCATTGACCAACACATGAAATGTCTTGAATAGTTAAAATTTTAGGATAAGCCATTTGAAACATTTTCTCCTTAATGGCGTAATTTTTTGAAAGATTATAGCATAAACGTATTGTTTTTGCAATGCTTTTATGTTAAAATTTGGTTCAAGAGGTGAGAATGATGAGGAAAATTTTAATATTTTGCTTATGCCTTTTATTTGCAATTTCGATTATAGGGTGTGATATACAGGTTTACCCCTATAAAGCCGATTATAAAGAGTTAGGTGCACCTATTAACGAGCATTACACCAAGGGCACGGTTGAAAGCTGTGCGTGGGATATAGAATTTTTTGACAACTGTCTTTATGTGGGCAGTGGCGATTATGACAAAAACAAAGGTCCTGTAAATATTTATTGTTATAGCTTTTCTGACAAAAGCTGGCATAGCGACGGCTTATTACAGGACGAACAAATTGAACGCTTTTATATTTTTGACGGCAAGCTTTATGCGGCGGGCTATGACCCAAAGGAAAGCTGGGCTATGGGCAATTTTTATCTAAAAGAAAATTCTGATTGGTCTACAAAGCGTGTTTTGACGGGTGGAATTCATAACTTTGACCTTGTAAAATTTAACGGCAGTCTATTTGCCGGTTTGGGGGTTATAGGTGAAAATTTTCCCATTGCGGTTACGACCGACGGTGAAAGCTTTACACAGGTGCCGTTAATAAAAAACGGGCAACAAATTAAATGTGAAAAAAACAACGTGAAAAACAGGGTTTATGACTTTTTTACATTGAAGGATACACTTTATGCTTATCACCGTTTTTATGATGGTGAAACCAGCACCTATGACCTTTACCGTTACGATGGTGAAAATTTTGTTTATTACAGTGATTTAATATATAAGCTTGAAGGCGAACGAAACACCTATTCGCACATAAATCAAAAGGTTGAATTTAATAATAAACAGTTTATTGCAACAGGTAATTTTTATGTTACCGAAGATATGAAAACGGCAGAAAAAATTAAGCTTAAGCCCAACACCCAAGTAATTGATTTAAGGGTTATAGATAATACGCTGTACGTTTTATGTAATGAAAAAATTGAAAATAACGGAGCGGAAAGTTTTAAGGTTTCGGTATGGTTTAGCAAAACAGGAAATATTGGCAGCTTTAGACAAATGCTGTTTTTTGATTATCCCGTACGTGCATTAAGCTTTACCTACGGTAACGACGCGTTTTATTTTGGTATGGGCTACGGCATTAAAGCACAGAAAACATACGACCAAAACGGCATGATTTTAGAGGTTAAATTATAAAAGCATAACAAAAAATGAGTTTGCAAAGTGCAAACTCATTTTTTTATTATTTCTTTTTTGAAATTCGTTGTAATTCGTAACAGGTGTCGCACATTTTTGCAACTTCGGGTGAATGGCTAACCAAAATTACGCATTTGCCGTCATCAGCTAAACGGCGGAAAATTTCCATAATTTCGTTTTGGGTTTCACCGTCAAGGTTGCCTGTGGGCTCGTCGGCTAAAATAATGTCAGAGTCGTATGAAAGGGCACGTGCTATTGAAACACGGTGCTGCTGGCCGCCCGAAAGCTTTAATATGCGGCGGCTTGCTTCTTCCTCGTCAAGACCAACGCTTTCAAGCAATTCCAAAGCGCGTTGCTTTTTGTTTTTAATCTTTGCGCCTGCAACATCCATCGAAAGCACAACGTTTTCAGCGGCGGTAAATTTGGTAAGCAAATTATAGCTTTGAAAAATTACGCCAATATATTTACTACGGTATTTATATTTGTCAATTTTTGCAATATCCTTACCGTCGTAAAGAATTTCGCCGCTGTCGGCATTGGTAAGACCCGACAAAAGTGAAAGCAGGGTTGTTTTGCCTGCGCCCGATTTACCGACAATGCAGTAAATCTTGCCTTTTTCAAAATCGAAGGAAACGTTTTCTAAAACCTTAACCTTTCCGTATGAAAAACCAATGTTATTAAGTGATAAAATAGGCATTTACAATCTCTCCTTTCCTTAGTCGCGGTTTGCAAGAATCTTAAGCGGGTCGTAACGCATTATAAATAAAATAGAAGCGGCGCTTGCAAACAAGGTTAAAAGCAAGCCAATGCCAAGCATTTGGAAAACAACTGTCAAATTCATGGCTGAATCTATTTCACTTACGTAATTAGCGGTCGAATTAAACATATCGTCAAGGCTTTCAATATCGCTGAAGTTTCCGCCAAAGCCACCCGGCATTTGCGGCATATTACCGCCACTTCCGCCAGGCATATTACCGGGACGACCAAAGCTGTTTTCAATATTGCTTTGGCTTTGTTGTTGACTTGTAATTTGGCTTTCAAGCAAAGCGTTGGTAACAGGCACCGAGCTTACGGCACCAATGCCTGCGCCTATAATAATTGCTATCATTGTAACAATTAAAATTTCAGCCATAAACTGAAGGGCAACCTTGCCTTTTTTCATACCCATTGCGGTTAAAACGCCAATTTCATACTTGCGTTCACGCACGTTGAAAATGTTAAGCACAACAAGAATAATTGCGCCAATAATTAAAATAACAAGTAAAAACCAGCCCGCCATGGTTGAAAGGGTATTAAGGGGGCGAAGACTGTTTTCGAATTGGGTTAAATCGGTTGAAGAAACGGTATAGGTATCTTCAAGACCAAGGTCACGTACTTCTTCCTCAAAAGCATGGTAATCGTCAACGTTTGCCATTGCATAGATTGCTGAAAGTGTACTTGTTAGCTTGGTTTCATATTCACGACCGCTGTCGCTTGTTACGGTTTGGCTAACCTCTTCTGAAGCGGTAATAATGCTTTGAAGGGCGTTAGCGCTGAGGTAAATGCGGTTTGCGGGGTCTTGGCCAATACCAAACATTGAACCGCTAAGGTTGTTGGCTTCGGTGCTGGTGTAAATACCAACAACTGTAAGCACGTAAACCTCTTCTTCATTTTGTGGGTTAGAAAGGGTGATTTTGCTGTTTACGTCAAGGCTGTTAAAGTCTGCAAGTTCTTGTGAAATGATGCAGTTAAGCTCGGTGGTTGCTTCATCAAATACTACACCGCTTTTAATTGATGCGGTGCCGTCTTGGAAGTCGGTCATGGCGTTGTCACCGCTGTAGCCAATAACGGTAAAGTCGCCTGTTGCCATGCTGCCGCCACCCATTGGGTTTTTGCCGCCGCCAAAGCCGCCGCCAAAGCCACCGCTAAAGTTGGGCATACCGCCAAAGCCGCCACCGTTTGAATTGCTTTGGGTTTCTTCCTCTTCTTCGGTTTCGGTGGTTACGGCTTCAAAGCTGTCGGTACCGTTAAAGTAGGCTGTAAGGGTGTAATAAAAATCCTTAACCGAATCAGCCTTAGCGTATTTTTCATATTCCTCTAAGGTAAGGCTTTGCGCCTTGTCCATCATTTCAGAAAACTGTTCACGGTCAAAGCCTCCGCCCTGCTGCGATGGGTCAAACTTGCCTGCCATATCGCTCATAGCGGATTGACGGTCGTAAGAAATGGTGGCCGTTACCGACATACCCTCTAAAGTGTCGGCCTTTGCGCTTTCGGCCGCTTGACGAATTGAAAGACCAATACAAGCCGAAACGGCAATAATAAGGGCGATAATACCTATTAATATATTGCGTCCCTTGCTTCGTCCAATGCATCTAATTGCATTTTTGAAAATATACATATAACAACCTCCGTGGTAAGTAATGGAAATAGTGTACTATCATTATTCAAAAAAATCTTTACTAAAGTGTTAAGAAAATGTAAATATTATTTTTGGGTTTTACCAATTGATTTATTTTTGGGGTTGTTGTATAATTACCTCATAATATATATGGTGGTGTTTTTTATGTTTCAGGCTGAAAAAATTAAAAATGAATGTATAAATTGGATAAGGGATTTTTTTGAAGAAAACGGCAAGGACTGTAATGCTGTCGTTGGCATTTCAGGTGGTAAGGATAGCTCGGTAGTGGCGGCATTATGTGTTGAAGCTCTTGGTCGCGACCGCGTTATTGGCGTTTTAATGCCTTGTGGTGAGCAAAGCGATATTGATTGCTCGGTTCAGCTTGTTAATTTTTTGGGAATAAAAAATTACACGGTTAATATTAAAGCGGCGGTTGACGGTGTTTTGTCAGCATTGCCAAGTGATATGGAAATAACAAAACAAACCAAGACAAATTTACCCGCTAGAATTAGAATGGCAACACTTTATGCAATAAGCCAAAGCAATAACGGCAGGGTGGCTAATACCTGCAATTTGTCGGAGGATTACGTAGGTTATTCTACACGCTATGGTGACGCCGCAGGTGACTTTAGCCCAATTTCTCGCCTCACGGTTGAAGAGGTTAAAATAATTGGTAAGCTTTTGGGACTACCCGAGAATTTGGTTGATAAAACCCCAATTGATGGCTTAAGCGGCAAAAGCGATGAAGAAAACTTAGGATTTACCTATGCGTCGTTAGATAAATATATACGCACAGGCGTTTGTGAAGACGATGAACTTAAGGCAAAATTCGACCGTCTTTACAAGCTAAACCGCTTTAAATTAGAGCCTATACCCGCATACGAGCCAAATATTTAAAAATATTGTTAATTTTGTAACAAAGGTCTTGCATTATACGGTGTTTTGGGGTATACTGTATAAGGAAAAAATTGATTTCACATTAAAAGGAGAATAAAAATGACATCTAACAAGACAGTGCTTAAATGGTTGGACGAAATGAAAGAACTCCTTACACCTGACCAGGTTGTATGGATTAACGGTTCTGACGAACAAACCGAAGAACTTCGCAAGCTTGCTGTTGAACTTGGCGAATTAGAAGCTTTAAATCCTGAAAAGCTTCCTGATTGCTACCTTCACAGAACAAAGCCTAACGACGTTGCTCGTGTAGAAGACCGTACCTTTATTTGTACTACTACAAAGGAAGAAGCTGGCCCCACTAACAACTGGTGCGCCCCTGCTGAAATGTATGAAAAGCTTTACAACATTGCACGTGGCAGCTACAAGGGCCGCACAATGTATGTTATTCCTTATTCAATGGGTCCTATCGGCTCTCCCATTGCTAAAATCGGTATCGAAGTAACCGATTCAGTTTACGTTGTTCTTAACATGCTTATCATGACACGTGTAAGCCCCAAGGTTTTAGAAGTTCTTGGCGACAGCAATGACTGGGTACGCGGTTTACACTCACGTTGCGATATCGACCCCGAAAACAGATACATCTGCCACTTCCCCCAAGACAACACCATTATCTCTGTTAACTCAGGTTACGGCGGTAACGTTCTTCTTGGCAAAAAGTGCTTTGCGCTTCGTATTGCTTCTTACCAAGGCTGGAAGGAAGGCTGGATGGCTGAACACATGCTTATCTTAGGCCTTGAAAATCCCAAGGGCGAAGTTAAGTATGTTGCAGCTGCATTCCCCTCTGCTTGCGGTAAGACCAACCTTGCAATGCTTATTCCTCCCGCATACCTGCGTGAAAAGGGCTACAAGATTTGGACTGTAGGTGACGATATTTCTTGGATGAAGATAGGTCCTGATGGTCGTCTTTATGCTATCAACCCTGAAAACGGCTTCTTCGGTGTTGCTCCCGGTACCAACGAAAAGTCAAACTTCAACGCTCTTGAAAGCACCAAGAAGGGCACAATTTTCACCAACGTTGCTCACGATATGAACGACAACACTGTTTGGTGGGAGGGCCTTAATAAGAATCTTCCTGAAAATGCTATTGACTGGCTCGGCAATCCTTGGGATGCATCTAAGTTTGACAAGGCTGACAAGTCAACCTATGCAGCTCACCCCAACTCACGCTTTACCGCTCCTGCTGAAAATTGCCCCTGCATTTCTGAAGAATTCAACAAGGGTGAAGGCGTTCCGATTTCTGCAATCATCTTCGGTGGTCGTCGTGCTAAGTGCGCACCCCTTGTATATCAATCAAAAGACTGGGTTAACGGTGTATTCGTAGGCTCTGCAATGGCTTCTGAAACCACCGCTGCTGCAGCTGGCGCTGTTGGTGTTGTTCGTCGCGACCCCATGGCTATGCTTCCTTTCTGCGGCTACAACATGGGCGACTACTTCAAGCATTGGCTTGAAATGGGCGAAAAGCTTGGCGACAAGGCTCCTAAAATTTTCAATGTTAACTGGTTCCGTACCGACGACGAAGGCAACTTCGTATGGCCCGGCTTCGGCGACAACATGCGCGTTCTTAACTGGATTATTGACCGTTGCGAAGGCAATGCTGACGCTACCGAAACCGCTATCGGTTACATTCCCAAGCCCGAAGATATCGACCTTACCGATTTGGATATGGATATCGAAACCCTTAAGGATATCTTAACTGTTGATAAGGCAGTTTGGGAAAAAGAAGCAGCTGAAATTGAAGAACATTACAAGAAGTTTGGCGACAAGCTTCCTGCTGAACTTAAAGAACAGCTCGAAACCCTTAAAGCAAATCTTGCTAAGATGTAATAATAAAACCAAAAACCTTGCTTTCGAGCAAGGTTTTTGTTTTAGGAAAGAGTGAATAGTGAATAGTTAAGGTGTTTCGCAAGGCGAAACAAATTTGTTCTATTGACAGTAAATGGAAATATTATTATAATTATTATATGAAGAAATTAAAAACAAAAATGTTATGGTTTTGGGTTATTGGTATATTCTCTTTAGTATTAGGGGTTTTAATTTACTTTCTATTTAGAGAAAATACTATTATAACAACCCAAACATCTTATATAATGGATTTAAGACCAATAAGGAATATGTTTTTTTGGGCAGAAAGTGACTTTTTAAAGTTTTATTTTGTTGATTTTTTGTGGGCATTAAGTCTTTCTTGTGGGTTACATATAATTTTTAAACCGAAAACCAAAGTGTCATTAATTTGTTCCGTCGTAGTTATTACTTTAGGAACAACATTTGAATTATTGCAGTTTTTTAATGTGATTAATGGCACAGGGGATATTTTAGATGTAATATGTTATATATTAGCCGCCCTAACGGTTAATGTAATAAATTTCAAAAGGGGAAGTTAAAATGAAAAAAATATCAAGTTTGTTATTGGCGGTTCTTTTGGTGCTTGCATTTTCGTTGTTTGCTTTAGGCAGTACGGAAAAAGAAGGAGTGGATATTACAGACAATGTTGTTGGTGATTATGTTGTTGATGTGATGGATTTTCGTTTAGTGAAAGATTATGGCGCAGATGTGATAATTATTAAATACAGTTTTACTAATAATTCAGACGATTCTGAAAGTTTTAATCTTGCTGTTAGGGATACGGTTTATCAAGGGGAAATGAGTTTAACAGAAACTTATGTTTTGTCATCAGATGCTAATTATGATTATGATAATAAAAGTAAAAAAGTTAAATCGGGTGCAACTGTAGAAATTGAGATTGCATATAAATTAGAAGATACTACAACAGATATAGAAGTTGAAATTAAAGATGGTTCACTTTTTGGTGATAGCGATGATGTTATCACAAAAACTTTTTCAATTAAATAATTAAAGCAAACCCGCTCACTGAAAAGTGAGCGGGTTTTGTGTATTATATAATGTTTAAATTATAGTTTATCGGGCAAACGCCCAATGCGTAATTCGTAATGCGTAATTCGTAATTATTGTACAAACCCTTGCCTCCATCTGATGAGGGAGGTGGATTTTTGCGAAGCAAAAAGACGGAGAGAGAGACCGAAAGCACTGTAAATAAGCACTTTCTCTCCCTCAGTCACGAGTTCCTCGTGCCAGCTCCCTCGTCAGAGGGAGCCAATGATGTATCAATCCAACCGAGCGATAAACCACAATTTATTTTTTATTATTTACCCTACTTAATGGGTTGGAATCAACCGCATTTTTAATCTGTGTGTCGGATACGTGGGTGTAAATTTGGGTTGTGCCTAAATTTGCGTGACCTAAAATATCCTTTAGCACACGGATATCAACGTCGCCGTGTTGGTACATTAGGGTGGCGGCGGTGTGGCGAAGCTTATGGGTTGAATAGCCTTGACCACTGAGTCCTGCTTTTGACAAAAAGGTTTTAACAAGATGCTGTACCGTTTTGGGACTAATTCTGCGGTGGTTACGGCTTATAAAAAGAGCGTTTCGGTCTTCATATACAATATCGTCGGTCGGGCGAACTGCAAGGTATTCCTGTATAGCGGTCATACAAGCGTTATTTAAATAAATTAAACGTTCCTTATTGCCCTTACCCGTTACAACCATTGTGGCGTCGGGTTTAATGTCGTTTAAGTTTAACGAGCAAAGCTCTGCCAAGCGAAGCCCACAGTTTAAAAACAAGGTTAAAATGCAATAATCACGCTTCTGGTTTGCACCATCAACCGAATTTAAAAGCTCTAAAGAATCTTCAAGGGTTAAATGCTTTGGAAGTGACTGCTTAACCTTAGGGGATTCAAGCAATAATGCTGGGTTTTGGTCTAATTGGTGGGTTTGCTCGCACATATATCTAAAGAAAATGCGCAGGGTAGAGGTCTTGCGGGCACGGGTAGCGGTGTTGTTACCACGCTCATTCTTGCAAAACACCATATATGCATATAAATCAGATATAGTGACAGTTTTAATTAGGTCAATATTAACGGCTGAAATGCTTATTTTTTCAAATGGTGTTTCCTTTTCGGCTAAACCACGTACCGTTAAAATATAACGAAAAAAGTTTTGAAGGTCTAAAAAATAACCCTCAACCGAAAGGGCAGATTTGCCCTTAATTGTTTCATTGTAGGTTAAAAAATCACGTATAACGGGCGGACAGCTTTGTAAAATTTCAAGCTTCATACAATACCTCAAAAAATTTAGTATAATTCATTATAGCATTTTAAAAAGCTTATTGCAACTTTTATGTTTAAATGCTATTATATGTTTGAATAGGGAAGTGAAAATATGACCGAAAGAAGTAAAAAAATCGCCAGTGCAGGCGTTATTTTGGCATTTATACTCTTTTGCGCGGCGGTTGGGTGGTTTGTTGGCCGACCGCTTATACAGTTTGTGGGCGAGCCCGAAAAATTTCGTGCTTGGGTAGAGCAAAGCGGAATTTGGGGTATGGTTGCCTTTGTAGTAATGACTGTGTTTCAGGTTGTAATTGCTTTTGTTCCGGGCGAGCCGCTTGAAATTGGTGCAGGCTATGCCTTTGGTGCGGTGGGGGGTACACTGCTTTGTATAATTGGCATTACCCTTGGCAGCTTAATTGTTTTTTGGCTTGTGCGCACATTTGGTGTTAAGCTTTTAGAGGTGTTTTTTACCTATGAAAAAATTAAGTCGCTAAAATTTTTGCAAAACGAAAAACGCTTAGCGCTAATTACATTTTTTCTTTTCTTTTTGCCCGGCACCCCCAAGGATTTATTAACCTATTTTGTAGGGCTTACAAAAATTGATTTTAAGGGATTTTTGTTTATAGTCGCCATTGCACGCATACCGTCGGTTGTAACCTCAACCATAGGTGGCAGTCTTCTGGGTAGCGAAAAGTATATTTTAGCGGTTATAGCCTTTGGCATTACCTTTTTAATAAGTGTTGTCGGTTGGGTGATTTATAATAAAATAAGTAAGAAAAACAATTAAAAAGCGGCTTTGCGGCCGCTTTTTTTATGACAATTGTATTGACAAACAATGTAATTGTATATAAAATTAAATTATATTTTATTAAAGGTGATATTATGTCTATTAAAATTTCTCCATCTATATTAAGTGCCGACTATTTAACCCTTGCTGACGATATTAAAAAGCTGGAAGCGGCAGGCTGTGATATGCTTCATCTTGACGTTATGGACGGTATTTTTGTGCCTAATATGTCATTTGGTGTGCCTGTTATAAAGTCTATAAAAGCACATTCAAACATACCACTTGACGTACATTTGATGATTGAGCGCCCACACCGTTATATTAAGGACTTTGCCGCCGTTTCGGACTGGCTTGGTTTTCATTTTGAAGCGGGAAGCGACAATGCTGAGCTTTTAAAGGAAATTAGAAGCTTGGGCTGCAAGTCTTGCCTTACAATTAAGCCCTGCACCGCACCCGAACAAATTTTTGATTTGTTACCCCTTTGTGATATGGTGCTTGTAATGTCGGTAGAGCCGGGCTTTGGTGGTCAAAAGTTTATGCCTGAAGCACTTGAAAAAATATCTGCCTTGCGTGATGAAATTAAACGCCAGGGTCTTAACGTCGAGCTTGAAATTGACGGTGGTATTAATGGTGAAACTGCATCTTTAGCAGTTGAAGCCGGTGCTACCGTATTGGTTGCAGGCAGCTACGTTTTTTCAGACGAAATGGTTGAACGTGTTAAGTATTTAAAATCACTTTAAAAAAGCTTTACCGAAAATTTTAACGGCATTATTTAAAATAAGCGGTTTTAAATGCTCACGCGCTATTGCAATTTGTATGTAATTTTTTGTTTTAAAGCTTGCAAATTCTGAAAGTTGGCGAATTATGGGCCAACGGTCATCGGCGGTGAGTATTAGCAAATAATTGCTATTATTTATGTAAAGCGAACTTTTTATAAACGGCTTTTTTCTATAAAGAAAAATTATGCCGTCGGTTAATGCGTCACTGTTTTGAAATGTGAAAAGAATTTCACCTTTTCTAATTCGTTTTTGCAAGGTGGGTGTTGTCATTACTTGCCCTCTCAAACCGAGTGAATTTTAAAATTAAAAGGAGAGCCGAAATTTTTTGGGATTTTGGCTCTCCTTTTTTATGTTATCCGTTTGCTTCGGTGGTAAAACAGCCGCAGTCTTTTTGGTCGTCAATGCTGTCGGGACGGGGTGGGAAAAAGTCGTCAATGGGGAACTGAATTCGACTAAAGGTATCGCATGGCTCGGCGGTGGAATGGTCGCAGGACTTTTGCGGAACACAAAAATCATAAATAGGAATACGCATTTGTACGTTGCGTATTAACTGAACAACCGTAAATAAACCAAGTGTTGCATAAATTGTTGGTGTGCCACGGGGAATGTCGGTTACAACGTGACCGCCAAGTGCTTCGCAAACGCAGTCGGGTATGCAGCAGGATGATTCATAACAATCGCGTATGGTGCCAATTTTAGCCGAAAGGGGTACAGGGTCAACAGCGCTTACAACACATTTTGGTGTATTACTGCCCGAAAATGTGTTTGCGTGGTGGTTTTTACATTCTTCACCAACAACGTTAGAAAAGGTTTTAACCGCACCACAGCTACCGTATAAAATAACCTTTTTATTAAAGGTTGCAATACCGGTTATAATCTGTGGACAGGTGCTTGGCGAGGTGTAAAGGTCGAAGGATAATAAAAAGAAGAAGGTAAGGTCGCAGGAATAATAGCCCTTGTTAAAGTTTACGGGTTCAACGTCGATAAATACGTTAAGCACTTCGGCGCTGCGAAGACGAACGCTTAAAGCATTGTTTATAAGGGTTTGGGTTTCGGGCAAGAAAAAGCAACGCAAATCCTCTAAACAGTCACGGTCACAGCAAGAATCATAAACCCGCCCTGCATCAATGCAAACGGCATCGTTGCAGTTTTCAAAGTTTTTAAAATCTGCCATATAGTAAGGCCTCCTAATAAAATTAAGTCAGTTTTAATGCTAACTTCAATAATATAATATGTTTTGTTGGCAATTAGGTTAAAATATTTTAATTTTGGTTGACTAAACGGGCCTTAAAATGTAAAATAATGCCAGGTGATTATTTTGAATAATAAATTTTGGTATAAAAAGGGGCTTACCGACGGCATACCAATAGCGCTGGGCTATTTTGCGGTAGCCTTTACCTTGGGCATAGCCGCCGAAAAAACAGGGCTTACTGCCTTTCAGACCTTTGCCTTAACAGGCACAACTGTTGCATCTGCAGGCGGTTATGCGGGCATAAACGTAATTGCGTCGGCAGGCGGTTATTTTGAAATGCTTTTAACAATGCTAATTGTTAATGCACGTTATCTTTTAATGTCATGTGCGTTAAGCCAAAAAATATCCCCTAAAACCTCAACTCTGCATCGAATGGCAGTTGCATTTGGTATTACCGACGAAATTTTTGGTATTTCTTCCTCCATTTCGGGATATGTTAATCTATTTTACAACTACGGCGCAATGTCGGTTTCGATTCCCGCATGGGCAAGTGGGGCGGCACTTGGCGTTATTTTGGGTAACGTTTTACCCTCAAGCGTTATGTCGGCGCTTGGTGTTGGCGTTTTTGGCATGTTTTTGGCTATTATAATTCCCCCTGCAAAGCAAAACAAGGTTATTTTGGGCGGAATAATCGTTTCATTTATAGCAAGCTTTTTATTTAATAAGCTGCCCATTATTGCAGACAATCTTTCAAGCGGTATGCAGGTTATAATTTTAACCGTTGTAATTGCGCTTGCGCTTGCAATTCTTTTTCCTGTAAAGGAGGAAGAAGATTATGAATAACGTATATATTTACATATTAATAATGGCACTTACAATTTTTGCCATTCGTGTTTTACCCCTTACGCTAATAAGAAAGAAAATAAAAAACAAAATTCTTCGTTCGTTTTTGTTTTACGTACCCTACATTACGTTAGCGGTTATGACCTTTCCTGCAATTATTTATGCAACCGACAGTATTCGGTCGGGTATTGCGGCACTTATTACGGGTATTGTGCTTTCATATATCGGTGTAAGCCTTTTTGGTGTGGCGGTCTCCTCCTGTGCGGTAGTTTTTATAATTGAACTTATAATGAAATTGATATAAATTGGGGTTTATCTATGCCTTCCCCTTGAGGGGAAGGTGCCGAGTATACGAGGCGGTTGAGGTGGAAAACCGTTCAATTACTGCAAATTACACCTCATCCACCGCAAGCGGTCCCCCTTCCCCTCAAGGGGAAGGCTT
>JAZKZS010000009.1:0-10464 GCA_045612765.1 Acutalibacteraceae bacterium | reverse complement strand
CAGGGGACGGCTATAAGGGTATGCTTCACCAACCCGACCCCGATAAAACCCCCGATATGCTTGAGGGTATTATCGCAATTCGTGATTTACATATGGCCGCTCTTGAGGATTACGGCTTTACCTGTGCGGATGAAATGCTTTATCCCGACAATTACCGTTATTTGTCCGACCTTCTTGGCTACGTTGCGGTAGGCGCACGTTCGGTTGAAAACCAACAGCACCGTTTAACCGCAAGCGGTATTGACGTGCCGGTTGGTATGAAAAATCCCACGGGTGGTGATTTATCGGTTATGATGAATTCAATTACCGCGGCACAGCATTCCCACACCTTTATTTATCGTGGTTGGGAGGTTACAAGTAGTGGCAACCCACTAGCACACGCAATTATGCGTGGTTATATTGACTATGCAGGCAAATGCGTTTCAAATTACCATTATGAAGATTTGCAAAACCTTTATAATCTTTACGCTAAAACCGACCTTGCAAACCCTGCGGCAATTATCGACTGTAACCATGCAAATTCGGGCAAAAAATATCTTGAACAAATCCGCATTGCGAAGGACGTTGTTTATAGCTGTAACCATAACACCGATATTAGAAAAATGGTTAAAGGCCTCATGATTGAAAGCTATATTGAAGACGGTGCACAAAAAATAGGCGAGGGATGTTACGGCAAATCCATTACCGACCCATGTATTGGATGGGAAAAAAGTAAGGACCTTATTTACAAAATTGCCGATACGCTTAAATAAAAAAATCGACCCGCAAGGGTCGATTTTTTGTGCTTTAATCATCCGCTTTTTCAATAAACGCAAAATCAAGTGAAGTGCCGTTTTGCATTATAACGTTTGAAAGTCTTTCGGTATATGCAACGTTTTTGCTTTCAAAGGCAAGAGGCACAACCGTGCAGTTATTTAATATGTCAGCTTGAATTTGTGTTAAATTGCCGTTGGTATAATTAACGCCGAATTTTGATAAATATTCAGACGCGCTTGGTGTATTAACTATTACGGGGAATATTGCCATATAATAGCTTTGGCTTTTAAGCTGTGTTTCCAATAAAGTGGGGGATGATACCGACTCGATATTAATAAACGAGCCTAAATGGTTTTGCCAATGCCCAACGATAGAGGTTACCATATTTTTTGAAAAACCGCTGTCGTAATAATAAAGCTTTATATCAGCGGGTAGCTTTTTATCGGGCATTTGCTTTATAGCGGCGGTGTATAAGCTTTTTGCGGTTTCAAGGTTATATGCCGAAAGTCCCGAAGCGCCAACCGAAGTGTTAAGCGAAGGCGGGAATATAGAATTAGCAGGGGAAACACCGTTTGTAAGTGTGGCGGCATATATTTCGCTGTTTGCCAAAATTGTAAAGGCTTTGCGAATGTTAAGGGGTAATTTTTCGCTAACCGTTAAAAACCAAACTGTATTTTGCACACCTAAGGTATTAATGCCTTTTTGATTTAATTCTTCAACCTCGCTTGATTTTACAAAAGCAATGTCGGCATCTTCGTTAATAAGGGTTTCAGCGGCGGTAAGGTCCTTGTTGTAGGAAATAAACACAGCCGCATTTTTAGCATAAAAATCGCCTGTATATTCCTTGTTTCTATAAAGTCTTATACCAAAAATTTCCTTGCCCCATTTAACCAAACGGTAACTGCCGTTTGAAAGGGTAAAATCGGTATCAAGCCCATATTTGCCCTTGCAGGTTGAAAAAAATGCTTGGTTACAGGGCATTGTAATTGGAAGTGTAAGGTTTTCTAAAAAGTCGGGGTTATCATAAATAAGTTCAATTTTAAGGGTGTGCTCGTCAACCGCTTTAACCCCTAAATCAAAGCTTGGTGCACTGCCTGTGTGAATTTCTTTCGCGTTTTTAATGCAGTACAGCAAGGAAGCATAGGGCGCGTCGGTGTCAGCGCTTAAGGCACGTTTAAATGCAAATTCAAAATCCTTTGCGGTAAGCTTTGTGCCGTCCTTCCACTTGGCGTTTTTTCTAATTTTAAAGGTGTAGGTAAGGCCTTGCTGTTTATAGCTTTCGGCAACGGCGCATTTAAGCTCGCCCTTTTCGTCAAAACGCATAAGACCTTCGTATAGGTTTTGCGAAATTAAAAGCTCAATATCGCTCTTTGCGGTTTGTGGGTCAAGGGTATAGGGTGTTTCGTCTAACTGAAAATATATATAAGCGTCATCATTACTGCCGCAAGCAGTAAATGACAGCATTAAAACGGCGCACAAAATAAGCGAAATTACTTTAAAAAATGCTTTCATTTTATGTTTCCTTTCAAAATTGTAAACTAAATTATACAATATTATTTTTAAAAATTCAACAAAAGTTGCATATATTTTAAAAAAGCTATAATTTTATTAATAATTTACCTAAAAAATGCTTTGAAAAATAGCGCAAGTATGTTATAATATTAGTGTATATAATATCTTAAAAGATATATATGGCAATTATCTTAAGGAGGATTTGTTTCATGCTTAAAAAAATCAGCACACTCCCTTTTAAGGGCACGCCTGAACAGGAAGCACAGCTTAAAAGCGTTATTGACTCACACAAGCACGATAAAAGCTTATTAATGGCAGTAATGCAAAAAGCACAGGACATTTACGGCTACCTTCCTATTGAGGTACAAACTATGATAGCTGACGGTATGGATGTTCCGCTTGAAAAGGTTTACGGCGTTGCAACATTCTATGCGCAGTTCTCATTATCACCTAAGGGTGACTACAACATTTCGGTATGTCTTGGTACTGCTTGCTACGTTAAAGGCTCGGGCGATATCTTTAACAAGCTTTCAGAACGTCTTGGCATCGGTTCAGACGAATGCACCGAGGATGGTAAATTCTCGCTTACTGCTTGCCGTTGCATCGGCGCTTGCGGTTTGGCACCTGTTTTAACAGTTAACGAAGAAGTTTACGGCCGTCTTACTGTTGACGACGTTGACGGTATTCTTGAAAAATACGGTTTTTCAAAATAAACCGAGAGGATTAATGTTTGTATGAAAATCAGTACAATTAAGGATTTGCTTGAAGCTGAAGTTATTTGCTGTGAGGAAGAGCTTGGCGCTCACGTTTATTCCGCTTGCGGAAGCGATATGATGAGCGACGTTTTGGCTTACGTTAAAGACCAGGCGGTTTTACTTACCGGTCTTGTAAATTCACAGGTTATAAGAACAGCTGAAATGATGGATATGAAATGTGTCGTATTCGTGCGCTCAAAAAATCCCACTGCCGAAATGATTTCTTTGGCGCAGGAAAGCGGTATTGTTTTATTGGCTTCCGATAAAAGACTTTACGAGGCTTGCGGTATTTTATACAGCAACGGTCTTGTGGGAAACAGAGCAAAAAATGTCTGATGCTTTAAAATTCCATTTCGATGTTGACGGTAACGATTTTACATCGGCCGGTCACGCTTCGGTAATGGTTAAAAAGAATTTAAGGCAGTTAGGGTTGCCACCCGAAAAAATCAGGCAGGTTTCCATTGCGATGTACGAAGGCGAAATTAACATGGTTATTCACGCAGGCGGCGGTGTTGCCGACGTAAGCGTAACCGAGGATTATGTTGAAATTGTTTTAAAGGATAACGGCCCTGGCATTAAGGATATTGAACAGGCAATGCAGGAAGGCTTTTCTACTGCAACCGAAAATATTAGGTCTTTGGGCTTTGGCGCTGGTATGGGTCTTCCCAATATGAAACGCTATTCCGATTCAATGGAAATTGACTCTACCGTGGGTGTTGGTACAACCATCACGATGCGAGTAAATATTAATTGATTTTCGGCGGTATGAATTATGAATACATACGAGCATTCAGTTTTTTTAGATGTCGAAAAGTGTACCGGCTGTACGACCTGCTTAAAGCATTGTCCTACCGAAGCAATTCGCGTTAAGGACGGTCACGCCGTTATTCACGAGGGACGCTGTATTGACTGCGGTGAATGTATAAGGGTTTGTCCTCACCATGCAAAGAAAGCAAAATGCAATGCGCTGTCAAGTATGGATAAATTCAAATGGAAGATAGCACTTCCTGCACCAACCCTTTACGGTCAGTTTGAAAATTTAGATGATGTTGACTACGTTTTAGACGGTCTTTTAAAGCTTGGCTTTGACGACGTTTTTGAAGTTTCGGCAGCTGCCGAGCTTGTTTCGGCTTACACCCGTAAATATTTAAAAACCGAAGCTATAACTAAGCCTGCAATAAGTTCTGCTTGTCCTGTTATAACACGACTTATTGCTTTAAGGTTTAGGTCTTTAACCGACAATATAATCCACATGCTTCCACCTATGGAGGTTGCGGCTGACCTTGCACGTCAAAAGGCTAAAAGTGAACATCCCGAGCTTTTGGATGATGAAATTGGAGTTTGCTTTATTTCACCATGTCCTGCAAAGGCAAGCTATGTTAAAAATGGCTTTGCCGATTATAAAAGCAAGGTTGATTTAGTTGTTCCTATAAGCGACATTTATTTTCAATTAATTAGTGTTATGTCACACACAAGTGATATTAAATCACTTTCAAATTCTGGTATTATCGGTATCGGCTGGGCGTCTTCGGGCGGTGAAGCAACCGCAATATTTAATGAAAATTATCTTGCGGCTGACGGCATTGAAAACGTAATTAAGGTTTTAGACCAGCTAGAAAACGGTGATTTCCCAAATCTTGATTTTATTGAGCTTAACGCCTGTCCCGGCGGATGTGTCGGTGGTGTTTTGACAATACAAAATCCCTTCATCGCAAAAGCAAGACTTCAGTCTTTAAGGCGTTATTTGCCCGTTTCGGAAAATTTCGTTAAAAGCAACGAAAGCTACATACCCGACGGCTTCTTGTTTGATAACCTACCCGTTTATCAGCCAATATCACGCCTTTCTGATAGTATGGCCGAATCCATGCGTATGCTTGCCGACATACAGCGAATAAAGGGTGAGCTTCCCGGACTTGATTGCGGGTCTTGCGGTGCTCCTACCTGCCGTGCATTAGCGGAGGATATTGTAAAAGGACATTCAACCATTGATAAATGTCTTATTAAAAAATGTAAGGACAAGGGTGAAGCATAATGACAGTTAATGACTTATTGTTAAATGAAAATTTTTCTGTTGTTACTCTGCCCGATGCCGAACGTGAAATTTCAGACGTTTATATCGGTGACCTTTTAAGCTGGGTTATGGGTCGTGCCAAGTCGGACGACGCGTGGATAACCATAATGTCTAACGTTAATATTTTGGCAGTTGCCACCTTGGCGGATACTTCTTGTATCATATTAGCAGAGGGTGTAACGGTTGATGAAAGCATTAAAGCCACCGCTGAAACTAAGGGTGTAAACATTCTTTCAACACAGCTTAGCGCTTATGAAGCGGCCGTTACATTAAACGATATGCTATGAAAAATTATTTTTACGATTTGCACATACATTCCTGCCTGTCGCCCTGTGGTGATGATGAAGCAACACCTGCATCCATTGCGGGTATAGGTAAGCTTAACGGGCTTGATATTATGGCCCTTACCGACCATAACACAACCAAAAATTGCTCCGCTTTTTTTAAGGCGGCTAAGGCTTACGGTATAATTGCTGTTGCGGGGATGGAGCTTACCACAGCGGAAGATATACATATGGTATGCTTGTTCAAAACTTTAGAAGCTGCGACAAGCTTTGATAAAGCGCTTGACGGGTATCGAATTCCAATTCCAAACCGCCCCGAAATTTTTGGTAGGCAGCTTATAATGGATGAGGATGACAACATAATCGGTGAAGTGGATAACGTTTTATCCTTTGCGACAAGCCTAACCTTTGACGAAGCGCCCGCATTGGTGGAAAGCTTTGGTGGTATTTGTTACCCCGCACACATTGACCGACCAACAAATTCGGTTATTGCGGTGCTTGGTGCTTTTCCACCCGAAAGTAAATTCACCTGTGCTGAAATGCATTTAAAGGAAAAGGTTACCGATTATGCGGTAATGGCTCAGCTACCTGAAAATAAATTAGTTTTCAGTTCTGATGCGCATCAGCTTTTGGATATTAAGGAAGCGGTTGATCATTTTACCCTTCCGAATGACGACGAAAACGCTGTGGAAAATTTATTTAAAGCTTTAAAGGGGATATTATGAAGGAATTATCACTTAATATTCTTGATATTACCGAAAATTCGGTTAAAGCCTGTGCAACCCTTACCGAAATTAATATTTTTGAAACTGACGACGATTTAGTTTTAAAAATTATTGATAACGGCTATGGTATGACAAGTGAAATTTTAAATTCGGTTACTAACCCGTTTACCACAACCCGCACAACCCGTAAGGTTGGCATGGGTATACCGCTTTTAAAGCTTGCAGCCGAGCAAACGGGTGGGGAAGTGGTTATCACTTCTAAACACGAAACCGAATTTCCCGACAGTCACGGCACCATCGTAAAAGCAGTTTTTCACAAAAATCATATTGATTTCACACCGCTTGGCGATGTGGTTTCAACTATAACAACTTTAATTCAGGGCCACCCTGATACCGATTTTCTCTTTATTCACCAAATTGGTGAAAATCAAGTAATGCTTGATACAAGAGAACTTCGCGAAACGCTTGAGGGAATACCCCTTAACACTTATGAAGTAATTAAATGGATTGAGGAATATTTAAATGAACAATATTCCGAAATTCTTAAATAGTATTAGGAAAGGATGACTTTAAAATGAAATCTTTAGCTGAATTACAGGCAATTAAAGAAAAAATGAAGGACAAGGTTGTTCTTCGTGAAGGTACCAATGCTACACGTGTTGTAGTTGGTATGGCTACCTGTGGTATCGCTGCAGGCGCAAGACCTGTTCTTAACACCTTTGTTGAAGAGGTTAACGCTTTAGGTCTTATGAATACTGTTACAGTATCTCAAACAGGTTGTATCGGTCTTTGCCAGTATGAACCCATTGTTGAAATCTATGAAGCTGGTAAAGAAAAGGTTACCTACGTTAAGGTAGATGCTGACAAGGCAAAGCGTATTGCTGATGAACATTTAAAGGGCGGCAAGGTTGTTGTTGAATATACAATCGGCGCTAACCAGTAAAATATTGGAGGTAAAAAAACATGATTCGTGCACATGTCTTAATTTGTGGCGGTACAGGTTGTACTTCTTCGGGCAGTGCTTCTATTCAAAAGGCTTTTGCTGAAAATCTTCAAGCATTCGGCCTTACTGAAGAAGTAAAGCTCGTTCAGACCGGTTGCTTTGGTCTTTGCGAACTTGGCCCTGTTGTTATCGTTTATCCTGACGGTACCTTCTACAGCCGTGTATCTGTTGATGACGTAAAAGAAATCGTTGAAGAACACTTGCTTAAAGGTCGTAAGGTTGAACGCTTGGTTTATGACGAAACAGGCGATGAAGCACCCGCTATTGAAGGCAACGTTGCTTTGGGCGACACTGTTTTCTACAAATCACAAAACCGTGTTGTTCTTCGTAACTGTGGTGTTATTGACCCAGAAAATATCGAAGAATACATCGCAATGGACGGTTATGCTGCTTTAGGTAAGGTATTAACCGAAATGACACCTGAACAGGTTATTCAGGTTGTTAAGGATTCAGGTCTTCGTGGTCGTGGCGGGGGTGGCTTCCCAACCGGTCTTAAGTGGTCATTAACCGCACCCAACAAAGCAGACCAAAAATATGTTGTATGTAATGCCGACGAAGGCGACCCCGGTGCATTTATGGACCGTTCCGTATTAGAAGGCGACCCCCACTGCTTAGTTGAAGCAATGGCTATCGCAGGTTATGCTATCGGTGCTACCGAAGGTTACGTTTACGTTCGTGCTGAATATCCTATCGCCGTTCAGCGTTTACAAAAAGCTATTGACGACGCTCGTGCTTACGGTCTTTTAGGCAAGGATATTTTCGGCAGCGGCTTCGACTTTGACCTATTTATCCGTCTTGGTGCAGGCGCATTCGTTTGCGGTGAAGAAACTGCTCTTATGACCTCTATCGAAGGCAACCGTGGCGAACCCAGACCTCGTCCTCCTTATCCCGCAGTTAAGGGTCTCTTTGGTAAGCCCACCGTTGAAAACAACGTTGAAACCTTTGCTAACATTCCTCAAATCATCCTTAAGGGTGCTGACTGGTTCGCATCTATGGGTACTGAAAAGTCCAAGGGTACAAAGGTATTCGCTCTTGGTGGTAAAATTGCTCATACAGGTCTTGTTGAAATTGCTATGGGTACAACCCTTCGTCACATTATCGACGAAATCGGTGGCGGTATTCCTAACGGCAAAAAGTTCAAGGCTGCTCAAACAGGTGGTCCTTCAGGTGGTTGTATTCCTGCACACCTTATTGACACCCCCGTTGACTATGACAACCTTACAGCTATCGGTTGTATGATGGGTTCAGGTGGTCTTATCGTTATGGACGAAGACAACTGTATGGTTGATATGGCTAAATTCTTCCTTGAATTTACTGTTGACGAATCTTGCGGTAAGTGTACTCCTTGCCGTGTAGGTACAAAGCGTCTTTTGGAAATTCTTGATAAGATTACTTCAGGTAAGGGCACACTCGAAGATGTTGACCGTCTTGAAGAGCTTTGCTACTACATTAAGCAAAACTCACTTTGCGGTCTTGGTCAAACTGCTCCTAACCCTGTTCTTTCAACACTTAACTTCTTCCGTGACGAATATGTTGCTCACGTTGTAGATAAGAAGTGCCCTGCAGGTGTTTGTAAAGACCTTCTCAAGTTCTCTATCGATAAAGATAAATGTATCGGTTGCGGTCTTTGTGCAAGAAATTGCCCTGCTGACGCTATTTCTAAGACCGATTACATTGCACCCGGTCACAAGCTTCCTTCTTACATTATTGATGCTAACAAGTGCGTTAAGTGCGGCGTATGTATTGATAACTGTAAGTTTAAGGCAATCAGCAAGATTTAAGAAAGGAGCCGAAATATAATGGATATGATTACTTTAAAAATTAACGGTATTTCCGTAACAGTTCCCAAGGGCTCTACTGTATTAGATGCTGCCCGTGTTGCCGGTATTGAAATTCCCACCCTTTGCTTTATGAAGGAAAAGAACGAAATCGGTGCTTGCCGTATTTGCGTTGTAGAAGTAAACGAAGGCCGTGGCTTTAGAATGGTTACCGCTTGCGTATTCCCCGCAAGTGAAGGTATGGAAGTTTTAACCAACACCGAAAAGGTACAAAAGGCTCGTAAAACTACTTTAGAGCTTATTCTTTCAACCCACGAAAAGAAGTGTCTTTCTTGCTCACGCTCAACAAATTGCGAACTTCAAAAGCTTTGCCTTGACTATGGCGTAGATGAAAGCGCATTTGATGGCTTCAAGCCCGTTTACGAGCTTGACGAAAGCACACCTCACTTAATTCGTGACAACAATAAGTGTATTCTTTGCCGTCGTTGTGTTGCTGCTTGTCAGGAACAGTACGTTGGCGTTATCGGAGCTAACAACCGTGGTATCGACACCAATATTGGTACTCCGTTCGAGGTTGGCCTTTCAAACGTCCCTTGTATTTCTTGCGGTCAGTGTACCGTTGTATGTCCTACAGGCGCATTGGTTGAAAAGGACGACACTGCAAAAATTTGGGAAGCTCTTGCTGACCCCACAAAGCACGTTGTTGTTCAAACTGCTCCTTCTATCCGTGCAACTTTAGGTGAATGCTTCGGTATGCCTATCGGTTCGAACGTTGAAGGCAAAATGGTTGCAGCCCTTCGTCGTCTTGGCTTTGCTAAGGTATTTGATACCGACTTTGCAGCTGACCTTACCATCGTTGAAGAAGCAAACGAATTAGTTCAGCGCATTCAAAATGCAGGTACCCTTCCTATGATTACTTCATGCTCACCCGGTTGGGTTAAGTTCTGCGAGTATTATTATCCTGATATGCTTGCTCACCTCTCAACTTGTAAATCTCCTCAGCAGATGGCAGGCGCTGTAATTAAGACCTACTATGCTGAAAAGATGGGTATTGACGCTAAGGATATCGTTTCAGTTTCTGTTATGCCTTGTACCGCAAAGAAATTTGAAATCGGACGTGATGACCAATCTGCTGCAGGTGTTCCCGACGTTGATATTGCTATCACCACTCGTGAACTTGGCCGTATGATTGAACGTGCAGGTATCAAGTTTACCGCACTTCCCGATGAAGAATTTGATTCTCCTCTCGGTGAAGATACCGGTGCAGCTGTTATCTTCGGTGCTACCGGTGGTGTTATGGAAGCAGCTCTCCGTACCGCTAACGACTGGCTTACCGGCAAGGACAATACTGAAATTGACTTTACTGCAGTTCGTGGCACACAGGGTCTTAAGCAGGCTGCTGTTACCATTAACGGTACTGAAATTAAGGTTGCTGTTGCTTCGGGCGCAGCTGCTGCTAAATATGTAATGGATCAACTTAAGGCAGGCAACCCTGCAGGTTGGACATTTATTGAAATCATGGGTTGCCCCGGCGGTTGTGTAAACGGTGGCGGTCAACCTATTCAACCTCAATCAGTACG
>JAZKZS010000008.1:0-32960 GCA_045612765.1 Acutalibacteraceae bacterium | reverse complement strand
TTAAATCTAATGTTGATGCGTCAATATTTGTAGCCAAAAGTATTCCTCCTTATTAGAACTTAAGGCCGCCCTCGCGGGCACCTTCGGCAAGCTCTTTAACACGGCCGTGGAAAATATAACCACCGCGGTCAAAAACAACCTCGGTAATGCCCTTTTCAGCGGCACGAGCAGCAATTAACTGTCCAACCTTGTAAGCTCCCTCTTTGTTGCCGCCGTTCAAATCGAAATCTTTTTCGTTTGATGCAGCAGCTGCGAGAGTTACACCGTTTACGTCGTCGATAAGCTGGGCGTAAATATTGCTGTTGGAGCGGAATACATCAAGACGGGGTCTTGCAGCTGTGCCAGAAATCTTAGCACGTACGCGAGCATGACGCTTAAGTCTTGCTTTGTTACTGTTAGGTTTTGAAACCATCTTAAATACACTCCTTTATTATTTCTTACTACCCTTGGCAGCTTTACCTTCTTTACGACGGATATATTCGCCAACGTACTTGATACCTTTGCCCTTGTAGGGTTCCGGAGGACGTTTTTCGCGAACTTCAGCCGCAAACTGACCTACCTTTTGCTTATCAGCACCACTAATAATAATTGAGTTATTATTGGGTACTTCGATGGTAATACCATCAACTTCAGGCATAATAACCTGATGTGAATAACCTAAGTTTAATACTAAGTTATTGCCCTGCTTTTGAGCACGATAACCTACACCGTTAACTTCAAGTTCCTTCTTGTAACCGTTAGAAACACCTTCTACCATGTTAGCAATAAGGGTACGGGTAAGACCGTGTAATGCACGGTGTTCTTTGTTGTCGGTGGGGCGAGTAACGTTGATTTCAGCGCCTTCTACAGCGATAGCCATATCAGCGTTGAAGGTTTGGGTAAGGGTGCCCTTTGGGCCCTTTACTGTAACTACGTTACCTTCAACCTTAACTTCTACACCAGCAGGAATTGCGATAGGCTTCTTTCCTATTCTTGACATTCCAATCTACCTCCTTACCAAACGAAAGCAAGAACTTCGCCGCCAACGTTGGCTTTGCGAGCTGCTTTGTCTGTCATAATACCCTTAGAGGTGGAAAGGATTGCGATACCAAGGCCTTTTTTAACCTTAGGCATATCCTCTACGTTTGTGTAGATACGCAAACCGGGCTTCGAAACTCTGCGAATGCCGGTGATGATTTGCGATTTGTTTTGGCCGTACTTCAACACAATGTGAATTACGCCTTGCTTACCGTCTTCTTCAACGGTATAGCTTGTGATATATCCCTCGTCAAGTAAAATTTGGGCAATAGCCTTTTTTACGTTGGATGCGGGAATATCTACCGAGTCGTGTTTTGCTGAAGAAGCGTTACGAATTCTCGTAAGCATATCAGCGATTGCATCGGTAATTTGCATGCCGTCAACCTCCTTTAGCTTTTTGCCTTACCAGCTTGCTTTCTTCACTCCGGGGATCTCGCCCTTGTAAGCGAGTTCTCTGAAGCATATACGGCAGATGCCGTACTTGCGAAGATAAGCGTGGGGGCGACCACAGATTTTACATCTGTTATACTCTCTTGTTGAAAACTTTGCAGGACGTGCCTGTTTAAGTTTCATAGCAGTTTTAGCCATAGTTCCTTCTCCTTACTTCGCAAACGGAGCACCCATAAGAGTTAATAACTCACGAGCCTCTTCATCTGTGTTAGCTGTGGTAACGAAGATAATATCCATACCACGTACTTTGTCAATCTTATCATAATCGATTTCAGGGAAAATCAACTGTTCTTTAACGCCCATTGCATAGTTGCCGCGGCCGTCGAAAGCGTCGGGGTTGATACCTCTGAAGTCACGTACTCTGGGGAGCGCTGCATTGAAAAGTCTTTCAACGAATTCATACATACGTTCGCCACGAAGAGTAACCTTTGCGCCGATGGGCATACCTTCACGAAGTTTAAAGTTCGCTACGGATTTACGTGCACGGCAAGCAACAGCCTTTTGACCGGTAATTTTACCAAGGTCGTTGATGATAGCGTCGATAACCTTTGCGTTATCCTTAGCTTCGCCTGATGCTACGTTAATTACGACTTTATCGAGCTTCGGAATCTGCATAACGCTCTTATAGCCGAACTTTTTCATAAGCGCGGGTGCAACCGTTGCTTTATATTCAATAGCTAAATTTGACATTGTGTATTCCTCCTACTCTTAAAATGTTTCGCCGCATTTTTTGCACATACGGTCTTTTTTACCATCTTCGTAAACTTTAGTGCCTACGCGGGTGGGTTTATTACATTTAGGGCAAACAACCTGAACTTTGCAAGCATAAATTGCGCTTTCGGTTTCAATGATGCCGGAAGCATCACCAGCCTTGCGGGGTTTAGCGTGCTTTTTAACAAGATTAATGCCTTCAACGATTACTTTGCCTTCCTTGGGGCTAACCTCAAGAACCTTACCGGTCTTTTGACGGTCTTTCTTGTCACCTGTAAGAAGAACTACGGTATCTCCGGTTTTAATGTGAAGCTTACTCATTATTCCTTACCTCCCATTAAAGTACTTCGGGAGCAAGTGAAAGAATCTTTGTATAATCCTTTTCACGAAGCTCACGAGCTACAGGTCCAAAAATACGGGTGCCGCGGGGGTTTTTGTCCTCACGGATGATAACTGCAGCGTTTTCGTCAAATCTGATGTATGTGCCATCATTACGACGTACGCCCTTTGCAGAACGAACTACAACGGCCTTAACAACGTCGCCCTTCTTAACAGTGCCGCCGGGAGCAGCCTTTTTAACAGAAGCAACGATAACGTCGCCGATGTTTGCATATCTTCTGCCTGAACCGCCAAGAACGCGGATGCACATGATTTCCTTTGCACCGGTATTGTCAGCTACCTTGAGGAAACTTTGTTGTTGTATCACTGTATTTTCCTCCTTGTAGACTACTTAGCCTTTTCGATGATTTCAACCACACGCCATCTCTTATCCTTAGAGAGAGGTCTGGTTTCCATAATAAGAACTCTGTCGCCAACGCCACAAGAGTTGTTTTCATCGTGGGCCTTAAGTCTGATAGTGTTTTTGATAATCTTCTTGTAGAGTGGGTGCTTAACGTTGTCTTGAATAGCAACTACAACGGTTTTATCCATTTTGTCACTTACAACCATACCTACTCTGGTCTTACGAAGGTTTCTTTCGCTCATCTCGCTTTACCTCCCTAATTAAGCATTCATGCTGTCTTTGATTTCGATTTCGCGGATAAGAGTCTTAACGCGAGCGATATCTTTTTTAACAGCAGTTATACGCATGGGGTTTTCGAGCTGATTGATGGCAAGTTGGAAACGAAGATGGAATAATTCGTCCTTTAAATCTGCCAATTTCTTGTTAAGTTCAGCTAAATTTAATTCTTTGAAATCCTTAATTGCCATTATTGCTCACCACCCATTTCATCTTTGGTTACAAACTTGCACTTGATAGGAAGTTTGTTAGCAGCGAGACGCATAGCTTCACGAGCTAATTCCTCGCTAACGCCGCCGATTTCAAACATTACGCGGCCCGGCTTAACAACCGCTACCCAATATTCCGGTGAACCCTTACCTGAACCCATTCGAGTTTCAGCAGGCTTTTCAGTAATCGGCTTATCAGGGAAAATTTTGATCCAAACTTTACCGCCACGCTTGATGTAACGTGTCATAGCAATACGGGCAGCTTCGATTTGGTTTGAGGTAATCCACGCAGGTTCTAACGCCTGAAGACCAAATTGGCCGTGAGATACAGTGTTACCTCTGAGAGCTTTACCGGTCAAACGACCACGGTGTACTCTACGATATTTAACACGCTTAGGCATTAACATTAGCGGGTGCCTCCTTCCTTCTTACGACGGTTATCGGCAAGAACTTCGCCCTTGTAAATCCAAACCTTAACACCGATACGACCATAAGTTGTGTCTGCTTCAGCAAAACCGTAGTCGATATCAGCACGAAGAGTTTGAAGGGGGATAGTTCCTTCACGATACATTTCACTTCTTGCGATTTCAGCGCCGCCAAGACGACCTGAAACTTGAGTTTTGATACCCTTTACGCCAAGACGAATTGCTCTGCCAATAGCGAGCTTCATTGCGCGGCGGAAAGAAATACGCTTTTCGAGTTGTGCTGCGATGTTCTCAGCAACGAGCTGAGCGTCAGCATCCGGATTCTTGATTTCAACAATGTTAACAACAACCGGTTTACCGAGCTTCTTTTGGCAAGTTTCACGGAGCTTTTCGATTTCAGCACCGTTACGACCGATAACCATACCCGCCTTAGCGCAGTGGATGTGTAATCTCACACGCTTATCATCACGTTCGATTTCGATTTTAGAAATACCTGCAGAGTAAAGTGCTTTCTTGAGGTATTTACGGAGGTTGTAGTCCTCAACCAAAGTATCACCGAAAACGCTGTCTTTGGCAAACCAACGTGAGTCCCAGTTTTTGATAACGCCTACACGTAAACCGTGAGGATTAACTTTCTGACCCATAACTTAACCTCCTTCTTAGATTTCGCGTTCTTTAAGAACGATTGTCATATGGCTTGTGCGCTTTAAGATGCGGTGTGCTCTGCCGTGGTCCTTAGGACGAATTCTCTTAAGAGTAGGTCCGGGACATACAAAGCATTCTGCAACGTAAAGACGGCTAACGTCCATATTGTGATTGTTTTCTGCATTTGCAATAGCTGATGCTAAAAGCTTTTCTAAATACTCGCAAGCGGACTTAGGAGTAAATTTGAGAATAGCCATAGCTTTGTCAGCATCTTGGTTACGGATTAAATCCATAACTACCTTCACCTTACGGGGTGAAATACGAGCATATTTTAATATTGCTCTTGCTTCCATAGTTAAACTCTCCTTTCAGCCGCTTACTTGCCGGTCTTTGAACCAGCATGGCCTTTGAATGTTCTAGTCGGTGCAAATTCACCGAGCTTGTGACCAACCATATCCTCTGTTACATATACCGGAACGTGTTTACGACCGTCATGTACTGCAAAGGTGTGTCCGACGAAATCGGGGAATATGGTTGATGAACGGCTCCAAGTTTTGAGAACGCGCTTTTCGCCGGCTTCATTCATTTCTAATACTCTTTTGAGCAACACAGGTTGCACATAAGGGCCTTTTTTAATGCTTCTTCCCATTATTCAATCTCCTTTCGTGGACTACTTACGACGCTTAACAATATATTTATTGCTTTGCTTATTCTTCTTACGAGTCTTGTAACCAAGAGCAGGCTTGCCCCAAGGAGTTACAGGACCGGGACGACCGATAGGTGACTTACCTTCACCACCACCGTGAGGGTGATCGCAGGGGTTCATTACAGAACCACGAACGGTAGGTCTCCAACCCATGTGACGCTTACGACCTGCTTTACCGTAATTGATGTTTGCGTGTTCAGGATTTGAAACAACGCCAATTGTAGCCATGCAGTTAGCAGGAACATTTCGGAGTTCGCCTGAAGGCAAACGAAGAAGTGCCATGCCGTTTTCTTTAGCCATAAGCTGTGCCATGTTACCAGCAGAACGAGCGAGCTGAGCGCCCTTGCCGGGATAAAGTTCAATATTGTGGATGAAAGTACCAACAGGGATGTTAGTGAGCGGAAGTGCATTACCGGGTTTGATGTCGGCATTGGGACCGCTTACGATAACGTCGCCAACCTTAAGGTCTTGGGGAGCAATGATGTATGACTTAACGCCATCTTCATACTCAACAAGTGCAATAAATGCTGAACGGTTGGGGTCGTATTCAAGAGTCTTAACTGTTGCGGGAATATCGAAACGGTTTCTCTTGAAATCGATAACTCTGTACTTTCTTCTGTTTCCGCCGCCACGATGACGAACGGTGATTCTGCCGTAGCTGTTTCTACCGGCATTTTTCTTTAAAGGCTCAAGCAAACTTCTTTCGGGCTCTACCTTTGACAAGCATGAATAATCCATAGTTGTCATGTTACGGAGACCGTTAGTAGTAGGCTTGTAATGTTTAATAGCCATTTTAATTTCACTCTCCTATTTTGGCTTAGCGAAGCCGCCTAGCGACTTCATACATCACCGGAAATCAACGATTTCCAAGCAAAACTTAAAAATTACATAAGACCGTCAAAGAATTCGATGGGCTTAGAATCTGCTTTAAGTGTTACGATTGCCTTCTTCCAGGATGCAGTATAGCCGCTGAAGCGACCCATACGCTTTTCCTTACCACGTACACTAATTGTATTAACCTTTGCAACTTTTACCTTGAAAAGGGTTTCAACAGCTTCTGCGATTTCGATTTTGTTTGCGTCTTTTGCTACCTTGAAGGTGTATTTCTTGTCAGCAATACCTGACATGCTCTTTTCGGTAATAACCGGAGCAATAATGATGTCTTGTGCGAGTTTCATTATGCGTATACCTCCTCAAGTTTTGCTACAGCACCCTTAACGATTACCAATGTATCAGCATTGATGATGTCGTAGGTGTTGATTGTGTTGATTTGAGCAGATTTAACACCCTTGATGTTAGCAAGGCTCTTTACTGCGAATGCATCGTTGTTTTCGAGAACAACAAGAGTCTTCTTGCCAGCGCCGATAGCCTTTAAGCAATCAGCAGCAACCTTAGTCTTAAAGCCGTCAAGTTTGAATTCATCAAGAACGATGAGTGCGCTTGAAAGAACCTTGTCAGATAAAGCTGACTTAAGAGCTAATCTACGAACCTTTTTGTTGAGAGAGTAAGAATAATCTCTCGGCTTGGGGGCATGTACAATACCACCGTGTCTCCATTGAGGAGCTCTTGTAGAACCTTGTCTTGCGTGACCGGTTCCCTTCTGTCTCCAAGGCTTTTTACCGCCGCCGGAAACTTCAGTACGGGTGAGAGTGGACTGTGTGCCCTGTCTTTGATTTGCAAGATAATTTACAACTGCAGCATGCATTACAACTGCGTTGGGTTCAATTCCGAATATAGCGTCGCTTAAGGTGATTTCACCAACATTTGCGCCAGCCATATTAAGTACTGCTACGTTAGGCATATTTCAACACTCCTTCCCTTAAGCTTTAACGCTGTCGAAAAGAACTACGATGCCGCCCTTAGGACCAGGAACTGCGCCCTTAACAGCGATGATATTCTTTTCTGCGTCAACCTTAACTACACTCAAGTTCTGAACGGTTACACGTTCAGCACCGAGATGACCTGCCATCTTCTTGCCCTTGAATACGCGAGCAGGGTCGATAACACCCAATGAACCGCCGTGACGGTGAACAGGGCCTGTACCGTGAGATTCCTTAAGACGGCCAAAGTTCCAACGCTTAATTACGCCGGCATAGCCTTTACCTTTAGAAGTACCTCTTACGTCTACGCTATCGCCTTCAGCAAAGATGTCTGCTTTGATGATGTCGCCAACGTTCATTGCGCTTACGTCTTCAAAACGGAATTCGCGAAGAACCTTCTTGGGAGCAACGTCACCCTTTGCGAAGTGACCCTTCATGGGCTTGTTTACTTTGTTTGCTTTCAAATCGCCATAGCCGATTTGAACTGCTTCATAACCGTCGTTCTCGATTGTTTTCTTTTGTGCGATTACGCAGGGGCCTGCTTCAATCACAGTAACGGGAACAACGTTGCCGTTTGCATCAAAAAGCTGGGTCATACCGAGCTTCTTGCCAACGATACCTTTTTGCATTTTAATTTCCTCCTTTGGTTATTGGTTGGTTTCCCAACTTGACCTGCGCGGTGTTATATCGAATACCTTAATATATATTAAAGCTTAATTTCGATTTCTACACCAGCGGGGAGCTCAAGAGTAGTCAACGCTTCAACAGTTTTGTTGGAAGGTCTGATTACGTCGATGAGTCTCTTGTGTGTTCTCATTTCGAATTGTTCGCGGCTGTCCTTATATTTGTGAACTGCGCGAAGGATTGTTACGATTTCCTTTTCAGTCGGTAGCGGTACCGGACCTGAAACGCGTGCGCCTGTACGTTTAGCGGTTTCTACAATTTTTTCTGCAGACTGGTCTACAAGTGCGTGGTCGTAACCCTTAATTCGAATTCGAATTTTTTCTTTCACTGCCATGTGAATTCGCCTCCTTAAATAGTTGGCGGGCAAAACTTACACCGTGCCGTGTTTTTCTTCACTGCACAATATAAAACCGGCATTGCTGGGGTTGCAGTCAATTCCGGACAGCGAATCGCTTCGCCGTTGCATAAGGGGTCGCAAGTTTCCCTAATGCATCCTCATTCTTTCGCCCGGTTTAAAATCGGACATACTCCGCAGAAATTTCCCCGTTCAAGACGGGCCACCTCCTGCATCATCGCATGTTTCACGCCATATTATCACAGCGTACTTTAGAATAATACCATAAGTCAACCTAAAAATCAAGCATTTTTTTGAAATTTTTTCAACTTTTTTGCGATTTTTTTCATCGTCACAATATGTTGTGTTTGGGTATTTTTATACATATAAATATAGATAAAAGTGTTTCTTAAATTGGTTGACACGCGTAGGGACGAACCGTGTTCACCCATTGAATCTTGGTTAAAATTTATGCGGAACAACACACAGGTTGTTCCCTACGCGATATATCAATAAAATTTATATCCGTCGCGAAGCGACACCAAAATTCTTCATTTTTCATCGTTCACTCTTCACTAAACAAAAAGCACCCCGAAGGGTGCTTTTCAGTTTAATTATTCTTCAATAGAAACTACTTCCATATCGGCAATAACTTCTTCAGCGATTTCTTCAACTTCTTCTACTTCATAAGCAGCAGGGTTGATTTCTTCGCACTTCATACCCGTACCTGCGGGTACAAGCTTACCGATAATAACGTTTTCCTTAAGACCGAACAAGGGGTCAACCTTACCCTTAATTGCAGCTTCGGTAAGAACACGTGTGGTTTCTTGGAAGGAAGCAGCAGACAAGAAGGATTCGGTAGCCAAAGATGCTTTGGTGATACCTAAAAGGGTTGACTTATAGGTAGCCTTTTCAAGACCTTCTTCACCTTCGTCAATTCTAGCTTGAATTTCAGCATTAGCTTCTTCGATTTCCTTATATTCGTATGTCGAATTTTGAATAAGCTGGGTTGAACCGGGTTCAACAATGCGGAGCTTCTTCATCATTTGACGGATGATAACTTCAATGTGCTTATCGTTGATGTCAACACCTTGTGTACGGTAAGCATTTTGAATTTCAGCAATGATATATTCCTGAACAGCTTCAGGTCCTTGAGCTTCAAGAATATCCTGAGGATACTTAGCACCGGGGATTAAAAGGTCGCCCGCCTTAACATAGTCGCCGTCGTTTACAAGCGGATTTACGCCGTAAGGAATTGTAACCTTTTCTTCGGTTTTAAGCTCGTCATTAGTAATAACGATAACATTGCTGCGCTTTTCTTCAACAAGACGTACCTGACCGTCAATTTTTGCTATAAGACCGCAAACCTTAGGTCTACGTGCTTCGAAAAGCTCTTCAACACGGGGAAGACCCTGTGTAACGTCGGCAACGCCTGCAACACCACCGGTATGGAAGGTACGCATGGTAAGCTGTGTACCAGGTTCACCGATAGACTGAGCAGCAACAATACCAACTGCTTCACCTGTGGTAACTTCCTTGGCGGTTGCAAGGTTACGACCGTAACACTTCTTACATACGCCATGGTGGCTGTGGCAAGTGAGTACTGAACGGATTTTCGCTGAAGTAACGCCTGCATCAACAATTGACTTTGCAGCGTCAGCAGTAACAAGCTCTTCTGTTCCCCAAATAACTTCACCGGTTTCGGGATGAACAGCAGGCTCCATAAGGTAACGGCCCTCGAGACGTTCTTGAAGTGTTTCAAGTACGTGGTTACCGTCCTTAATATCGGTAATAACAAGACCTTCATCAGTGCCGCAATCATCTTCACGAACGATTACGTCCTGAGCAACGTCAACAAGACGACGGGTAAGGTAACCCGAGTCAGCGGTACGAAGCGCAGTATCGGCAAGACCTTTACGAGCACCACGAGAAGAAATGAAGTATTCCAAAACGTTAAGACCTTCACGGTAGTTAGCACGAATTGGAACTTCGATAACCTTACCTGCGGTATTTGCAATAAGACCACGCATACCTGCAAGCTGACGAATCTGACTCATAGAACCACGGGCACCAGAGTCAGCCATCATGAAAATGGGGTTGAATTCATCAAGGTTGCCCTTAAGTGCATCACCGACGTCTTCGGTAGCCTTGTTCCAAATTTCAATAATATGGCGGCTGCGTTCGTCTTCATTAATAAGACCACGACGGTAGTTCTTAGTAACCTTATCGATTTGTTCTTCGGCAGCGGCAAGAATTTCCTTCTTCTTGGGAGGAATTACAGCGTCGATAACCGCAACGGTAACAGCACCCTTTGTAGAATACTTAAAGCCTGTTGCCTTAATGTTATCAAGCACGATTGCTGATTCGCTTGTGCCGTGATTTTCAATGCATTTGTCAATAATTTTACCAAGCTGCTTTTTGCCAACCTTATTTTGAATAATGTCGTCATTGCTTTCGATAAACTTCTTGGTGGGGTCCTTAAGCTTGAAGGACCATTCAAGATTAAATGCAGTTTCGGGATTTGTTCTGTCAACAAAGCCTAAATCCTGCGGGATAGATTCATTAAAGATAATGAAACCAACGGTACACCAAACAAGCTTGCTTTCACCGTCTTTATTAGTCATACGAACACGGATAGGTGCGTGAAGACCAATAATACCGTCGTTATAAGCCATAATAGCTTCGTCTTTATCCTTAAATACCTTGTTAGTGCCCATTTCATCAGCCTTAACAAGTGTTAAATAGTAAGAACCAAGTACCATGTCCTGTGTAGGAACAGCAACAGGCTTACCGTCAGAAGGCTTTAATAGGTTGTTAGCTGCAAGCATTAAGAAGCGTGCTTCAGCCTGTGCCTCAGCCGAAAGGGGTACGTGCACAGCCATTTGGTCGCCGTCGAAGTCGGCGTTGTATGCGGTACATACAAGAGGATGAAGCTTAAGTGCTTTACCTTCAACCAAAACTGGCTCGAACGCCTGAATACCAAGACGGTGAAGTGTAGGCGCACGGTTTAAAAGAACGGGATGTTCTTTAATTACAAGCTCGAGAGCATCCCAAACCTCTGCAGAAGCACGGTCAACCATCTTTCTTGCGGTTTTAATGCTGGTAACAGCCTTAATTTCAACAAGGCGCTTCATTACAAAGGGCTTAAAGAGTTCAAGTGCCATTTCCTTAGGAAGACCGCACTGATACATCTTAAGCTCAGGACCAACAACGATAACCGAACGACCTGAATAGTCAACACGCTTACCGAGAAGGTTTTGACGGAAACGACCCTGCTTACCCTTAAGCATATCGGAAAGTGACTTAAGCGGACGGTTGTTGGGGCCGGTTACAGGCTTGCCACGACGGCCGTTGTCGATAAGGGCGTCAACCGCTTCCTGAAGCATTCTCTTTTCATTACGAACGATAATGTCAGGTGCGTGTAATTCTAAAAGTCTCTTAAGACGGTTGTTACGGTTAATAACACGTCTGTAAAGGTCGTTAAGGTCGCTTGTTGCAAAGCGTCCACCGTCAAGCTGTACCATAGGACGAAGGTCTGGTGGAATTACGGGAATTACGTCCATAATCATCCATTCGGGACGGTTGCCTGACTGCTTGAAGGCTTCTAAAACTTCTAAGCGCTTTAAGATGCGAGTGCGCTTTTGGCCGTTTGCATCTTCAAGCTCAGCACGAAGCTCGGCACAGGTTTTTTCAAGGTCGATTTCGCAAAGAAGTTCTTTAATAGCTTCAGCACCCATACCTGCGCGGAAGTCGTTTTCATACTTTTCGCGCATATCGGTGTACTGCTTTTCGTTAAGAAGCTGTTTCTTTTCAAGGGGAGTTGAGCCGGGGTCGGTAACGATGTACTTTGAGAAGTAAAGCACCTGTTCCAAATCCTTTTGGCCGATATCCAAAACAGCGCCCATACGGGAAGGAATGGTTTTAAAATACCAAATGTGTGATACGGGGGCAGCAAGCTCGATAGAGCCCATACGTTCACGACGTACCTTTGCCTTGGTTACTTCAACACCGCAACGTTCGCAAACCTTACCCTTATAGCGTATACGCTTGTACTTACCGCAATGACACTCCCAGTCCTTTTGTGGTCCAAAAATGCGTTCGCAGAAAAGACCGCCTTGTTCAGGCTTTAAGGTACGGTAGTTAATGGTTTCAGGCTTTGTAACCTCACCGTATGACCAGCTTCTGATTTGTTCAGGGGAAGCAAGACCTATTTTTATGGATTCAAATTCAATATTTGCCATTATTTTGCCCCTCCTTAAATTTCGTCAGATTCTTCAATGGAATCTGTAATTGCTTCGCCGTTTTCGTCTTCAAGACCAAAGCCGGCATCATCCAAACCTTCTGCAACGTACTGTTCTTCATAATCGAAGTTTTCAGGAATTGCAGGTGTTCCAAGACCAATTTCTTCGTCTTCTTCAAAGGTTTGCTTTAAATCAATTTCTTCATTATATTTATCAAGAACCTTAATATCCAAACCAAGTGACTGCAATTCCTTAATTAATACACGGAATGATTCAGGCACACCGGGTTTAGGAATGTTTTGACCCTTAACGATAGATTCGTAGGTCTTAACACGGCCAACAACGTCGTCCGACTTAACTGTTAAGATTTCCTGAAGTGTATAAGCTGCACCGTAAGCTTCAAGTGCCCAAACTTCCATTTCACCGAAACGCTGACCACCGAACTGAGCTTTACCGCCAAGTGGCTGCTGAGTAACGAGTGAGTATGGACCCGTTGAACGAGCGTGAATCTTATCGTCAACGAGGTGGTGAAGCTTAAGGTAATACATATAACCAACGGTTACAGGATTGTCGAAAGGCTCACCTGTGCGGCCGTCGTAAAGTTGAGTTTTTGCATCCTGTGTTAAGGGAATGCGTGAGAAGTCAAGTGCGGCGGTATCCTTATTAGCATATTCGCCGTTCTTGGTTGCTTGATCAGCAAGTGCGAAGCAATCACGAATATCTTGTTCGTGCGCACCGTCAAATACAGGTGTGCAAATGTGCCAGCCAAGTGCCTTTGCAGCATAACCGAGGTGAACTTCAAGTACCTGACCGATGTTCATACGTGAAGGTACGCCCAACGGGTTAAGTACGATATCAAGCGGAGTACCATCGGGTAAGAAGGGCATATCTTCGCTGGGTAAAATGCGTGAAACAACACCCTTGTTACCATGACGACCCGCCATCTTATCGCCGACAGAAATCTTACGCTTCTGAGCAATGTAGCAGCGAACCACAAGGTTTACACCGGGGCTGAGTTCTGATGAATTGGTACGGTCGAATACCTTAACGTCAACGATTGTACCGTATTCACCGTGAGGAACACGTAATGAAGTATCACGTACTTCACGTGCCTTTTCACCAAAGATAGCACGTAAAAGTCTTTCTTCAGCGGTAAGCTCGGTTTCACCCTTAGGTGTTACCTTACCTACAAGAATATCGCCTGAAGTAACTTCAGCGCCGATGCGGATAATACCACGTTCATCAAGGTCTTTAAGCGCATCTTCACCAACGTTAGGAATATCGCGTGTAATTTCTTCAGGTCCAAGCTTAGTATCACGACATTCAATTTCATATTCTTCAATATGAATTGAGGTGTACATATCGTCGCGAACAAGACGTTCGTTAAGCAAAACAGCGTCTTCATAGTTATAACCTTCCCAGGTCATAAAGCCGATAAGGGCATTACGTCCGAGAGAGATTTCACCGTTAGAGGTTGCGGGACCGTCGGCAATAACCTGATTTTCGGTAATTTCTTCACCAACAGCTACAACAGGCTTTTGGTTAATACAGGTGCCGTGGTTAGAACGAATAAACTTAATAAGGTTGTATTCGTCAATTTCGCCATTCTTAGCGCGTACCTTAATGGTCTTAGCGTCAACGTAGGTAACAACGCCTGCACGCTTAGCAAGAACAACAACGCCCGAGTCAACAGCAGCACGGTATTCCATACCGGTAGCAACAAATGGATTTTCGGGTTTTAAAAGCGGAACAGCCTGCTTCTGCATGTTTGAACCCATGAGCGCACGGTTGGTATCGTCGTTTTCAAGAAAGGGAATCATAGCAGTTGCAACAGAAACAACCATCTTAGGCGAAACGTCCATATAGTCAGCGCGATTAGCTTCAATTTCCATAAAGCCTTCACGGTAACGGGCATTAACCTTTTTCTTAACAAAGTAACCGTTTTCATCTAAAGGCTCGTTTGCCTGTGCTACAATGTAATCGTCCTCTTCGTCGGCGGTCATATACTTAACTTCGTCAAGCACCTTGCCGTCTAAAACCTTGCGGAAGGGAGTTTCGATAAAGCCGTATTTATTAATCTTAGCAAAGGTTGCAAGATAAGAGATAAGACCAATGTTAGGACCTTCAGGAGTTTCGATAGGACACATACGGCCGTAGTGGGTATA
Organism: Acutalibacteraceae bacterium; assembly: GCA_045612765.1. Taxonomy (GTDB): domain Bacteria; phylum Bacillota; class Clostridia; order Oscillospirales; family Acutalibacteraceae; genus UBA737. The sequence continues at coordinate 18,535 of JAZKZS010000008.1, read as the reverse complement.
GTGTACGTCACGAACTTCGAAGGATGCACGGTCACGTGAAAGACCGCCAGGGCCGAGGGCTGACAAACGACGCTTGTGTGTAAGCTCAGAAAGCGGGTTGGTTTGGTCCATAAACTGTGAAAGGGGTGATGAACCAAAGAATTCCTTAATAGCCGCCACAACGGGACGAATATTAATTAAAGATTGAGGTGTGATAGCATCGGGTTCGCCTGCCTGAAGGGTCATCTTGTCACGAACAACACGTTCCATACGTGAAATACCGATGCGGAATTGGTTTTGCAAAAGCTCGCCAACTGAACGGATACGACGGTTGCCAAGGTGGTCGATATCGTCCACGTTACCAACGTTATGAGGTAAGCCAAGAAAGTAGCTAACAGATGCAAAAATATCGTCAAGGCAAATTGATTTGGGGATAAGGTCATCAGCATGGTTAAGGATTGCTTCCTTAAGGGCTTCCTTATCTTCATTTTCTTCAATAAGCTTTTTAAGCACTTCAAACGAAACCTGTTCGTTAATGCCAAGCTCGTCAAGCTCGTTAAGTTCTTCAGCGGTAAAGGGAGCAAAATCAGCAAGATTTACCATACCGTTAGAAAGCACCTTAACAACGCTCTTGTTGCCTTCATAATCAACAACGTCGATATAAGCCGCATTTACACCCTTGCGTTCGATAGCATCTGCCAATTCCTTAGAAACAACAGTGCCGGCATCTGCAAGAAATTCGCCTGTCATTGGGTCAATAACGGGCTGTGCTAATACAGCGCCCTTTAAACGTGCGCCGATTGAAAGCTTTTTATTGTACTTATAACGACCAACACGTGAAATATCATAACGATGTGGGTCAAAGAATAATTGATTAACATAGCTTTGTGCGCCTTCAACTGTTACAGGCTCACTTGGGCGAAGCTTCTTATAAACTTCAACCAATGCCTCATCAACCGACTTTGTATCATCGGCAGCAAGGGTAGCCTCCAAGCGTGCATCGTCACCGAAAAGCTCACGGATTTGTTCATTGGTGCCAACACCTAATGAACGAATAAAGGTAGTAATGGGAAGCTTGCGGTTTTTATCGATACGAACGTAAAGCACGTCGTTAATAGCGGTTTCATATTCAAGCCAAGCGCCACGGTTTGGGATGATTGTAGAAGAAAACAACTTTTTACCGGTTTTTTCTTCAATCTTAACTGCATAGTATGCACCGGGAGAACGAACAAGCTGTGAAACAATAGCACGTTCAGCACCATTGATAACAAAGGTGCCCGATTCGGTCATAATCGGGAAGTCGCCCATTGAAACTTCGCTTTCCTTAATTTCGCCGGTTTCCTTATTGGTAAGACGAGCAGTTACACGCAAGGGTGCTGCGTATGTTGCATCTCTTACCTTGCATTCAGTTACGTCGTACTTGGGTTTTTCGTCAAGACGGTAATCAATAAAGGTAAGTTCAAGGTTGCCGCTGTAATCGGTAATTGCCGACATATCACGGAAAACTTCCTTAAGACCTTCTTCAACAAACCACTTATACGAATCCTTCTGAATTTCGATAAGATTAGGCATATCGATGACTTCATTAATTTTTGAAAAAGTCATTCTTTCGTTTTTGCCCAACTTGGTGGGTTTAACCATTGAAGTTGAATTCATAGGTTTACAATCACTCCTCCATATATTTTACGGCCACATATAGTGCCGCAAATGGCTTTAAATTGGTACATCTTGTGGAAATTATATTACTCGTTATTTTTGCAAAAAAACATCATTTTTTAACCAACGAGACATAATCCCCCATCTTTATTAGTAATTAATGATTATAATACAAATTTTCCCATAAGTCAAGCATAATTTTTTAAAAATTTTAAAGAATAAATATTAAAGGGTTCAAAATTATAGTTTATAGGGCAAACGCCCAATGCGTAATTAGTAATGCGTAATTCGTAATTATTGTACAAACCCTTGCCTCCATCTGACGAGGGAGGTGGATTTTTGCAAAGCAAAAAGACGGAGGGAGAGACCGATAGCACTGTAAATAAGCACTTTCTCTCCCTCAGTCACGAGTTCCTCGTGCCAGCTCCCTCGTCAGAGGGAGCCAAGGATATTCCGAATTTTGTCTAAGCGATAAACCCCAATTTATATCCGTCACGAAGCGGCACCTTAACTCTTCACTATTCACTTTTCACTTTTCACTTTTCACTATTCACTAAAACAAAAACCAACCCCGAAAGGTTGGTTTTTAGTTTTATTAATAAGCCTTGCCCCAATAGAGCATATGCTTTGCGGGTTTGCCGCAGCATACGCACTTGTCACTGATTTCGTCCTGTTCGAAAGGAATACAACGTGAGGTAACGCCTGTAAGTTCCTTAAGCTTGTCTTCACATTCACGGTCGCCGCACCACATAGCACGAATAAAGCCGTCTTTATTTTTAGCAATGTCAATCATTTCTTCAAGGTCGTGTGCGTCGAAGGTTGCATTTGAACGGTGCTCAAGCGCCTTGTTGTAAAGACCGTCCTGTACTGCCTTTAAAAGCTCAGGTATTTTGGTTTCAAGTTCGTCAAGCGAAATGGTAACCTTTTCACCGTTATCACGGCGTGCAAGCACACAGCAGTTGTTTTCAATATCACGTGGGCCAAGCTCTAAACGAAGGGGCACACCCTTCATTTCATATTCAGCAAACTTCCAACCGGGTGACTGTTCGCTGCCGTCAAGCTTAACACGGCAAACCTTTTTAAGTGTTTCACAAACCTCGTTTGCCTTTTCCATAACGCCTTCCTTATGAGAAGCAATAGGAACAATTACAACCTGAATAGGTGCAATTGCGGGAGGTAAAACAAGACCGCTGTCGTCGCCGTGGGTCATAATAACCGCACCGATTAAGCGGGTGGTTGTACCCCAAGAGGTTTGGAATGGGTGAACCATTTTGTTTTCCTTATCGGTAAAGGTAACGTCAAACGCTTTTGAGAAGCCGTCGCCAAAATAGTGTGAAGTGCCGCTTTGAAGTGCTTTACCGTCGTGCATTAAAGCTTCGATAGTGTAAGTAGCTTCAGCGCCTGCAAAGCGTTCCTTTTCGGTTTTCTTACCCATAACAACCGGCATAGCCAAAACCTGTTCGGCAAAGTCAGCATAAAGCTTATGCATTCTTTCTGTTTCAGCCTTTGCTTCTTCAGCGGTGGAGTGAAGTGTGTGGCCTTCCTGCCATAAAAATTCACGTGAACGAAGGAATGGACGGGTTGTCTTTTCCCAACGAACAACACTGCACCATTGATTATATAATTTAGGTAAATCACGGTAAGAGTGAACTATATTTTTAAAATGGTCACAGAAAAGGGTTTCAGAAGTGGGACGAACGCAAAGACGTTCTTCAAGCTGTTCACTGCCGCCGTGGGTAACCCATGCAACCTCGGGGGCAAAGCCTTCAACATGGTCCTTTTCCTTTTGCAAAAGACTTTCGGGTATAAACATTGGCATATAAACATTTTCGTGACCGGTTGCTTTAAAGCGTGCATCCATTTGGCTTTGGATAAGCTCCCAAATAGCGTAGCCATAGGGACGGATAATCATACAGCCCTTAACCGATGCATAATCGATAAGCTCGGCCTTAATGCAAACGTCGGTATACCATTTTGCAAAATCTTCATCCATTGAAGTAATTGCTTTTACTAATTTTTCTTTAGCCATAAAAACAGGCGCCAAGGGGCGTCTATTCCCACCTTTCGTATAAATATACACAGTTTTTTCATTATAACACATTTATTATAAATTACAACACATAATTTTGCAACTATTTTTATACATATGAATTAAAGAAAAAAACTATTGACAAATCACAAATTGTCAAATATATTTGTAATATACTCGTCGTTTAACGACAAAATTTTCAGGAGGCATTTTTTATGACAATTGATAAAATCAAGCAAATTTTGGCAGATACACTTGACGTTAATGAAGAAGAACTTTCAGCTGACACTAACATCGCAACAGATTTAGGCGCTGATAGCCTAGACGTTGTTGAAATATTAATGTCTATTGAAGATGAATTTGATATTGAAATCCCCGACAGTGAAATTGAAAACATTCGCACTATTGGTGAATTAGCCGAATATATAGAAACTAATATGTAACAAAACCTTACACGCTTAAGCCTTTACGGTTTAGGCGTGTTTTATTTTTAACCGCATTTGTAAGTTTTAGTTTATTGTTCAGTTAAATTGGTTGATAATTCCGAATTAGACAGACCCCAATTAATTTGTAACTTACTAAAAACACTTGCAAATATTTTTAAAAGTGCTATACTGCAATTGCAATAACTTTAAGGAGCAATAAAATGAACACTGCACACAAGCCGCTTCGAAAAATAGATATGACCGACGGCCCGATTTTTTCGTCAATTATCCGTTACACCGTTCCAATAATGTTAAGCTCGATTTTACAGCTTTTGTTTAACGCCGCCGACCTTGTAGTTGTTGGGCGCTTTTGTAACGATTTATGCGTGGGTGCAGTTGGCTCTACAAGTTCGCTTGTTCACCTTATAACCAATTTATTTATTGGTTGCGGTGCGGGTGTTGCGGTTTGCGCGGCAAACGCTATTGGAAGTGGCAATAAGGAGCTAACCCAAAAAATCGTACATACCGCTATTCCCTTGGCGGCAATTCTTGGCGTGGTTGTGTCGGTTATGGGGCTTTTGTTTAGCATTCCCCTATTAGAAATGATGAGCACCCCTGCCGATATTTTGCCCCTTTCGTCCCTTTACCTTAAAATTTACTTTTTAGGTGCGTTGCCAAATTTTGTGTTTGAATTCGGTGCGGCAATTTTACGTGCATCGGGCGATACTAAAACCCCTATGAAATACCTTATAACTGCAGGTGCTACAAATCTTGCTTTAAACGTTATATTTGTCACCCTTTTTAATATGGATGTTGACGGTGTAGCAACCGCTACCGTTACAGCGCAAGTAATTTCGGCAACCCTTATGATTATTACCCTTTTAAACCGCAAGGATGAATGCCGCCTCATCCTAAAGCAAATGAAAATTCATTGGTCGGTGCTTAAAAAAATCGTTAAAATTGGCTTGCCGGCAGGTCTTAACGGCTCAATTTTCTCTATTTCAAATATTATTGTTCAATCATCAGTAAACTCATTCGGAAGCGGTGCTATTGTTTCAGGCAATTCAGCCGCAGCCAGTATTGAAGCCTTTGTTTACGTTGCGATGAATGCATTTTACCAAACCAGCCTTAACTTTACGGGTCAAAATATGGGTGCAGGTAACTTTAAGCGTGTATCCAAAGTGCTTCGCCGCAATTTATTATGTGTATCCTTAGTGGGGGCTGTTGGCGGTCTTTCGGTTTATGTGTTCGCCCGTCCGCTTTTATCACTTTACGTGCCGGGCAACGAGGTTGCAATTCAAACAGGTATAACCCGTATGACCTATATATGCCTTTTATATTTCATTTGCGGTATTATGGAAGTTTTCACAGGCGCTATTCGTGGTATGGGCGCTTCCCTTACTACCTTGTTTATTTCAATTACCGCCGTTTGCGGCATACGACTTATGTGGATTTTTACCGTTTTTCAAATACCGCAATTCCACACCCTAGACAGCCTTTACGTTGCATATATTCTTTCGTGGTCGGGCTGTATTTTGGCACAGCTTGTTGCATATAACGTTATTAATAAACACAAAAAACGTGTTTACGAGCAACGCATTAAAGAACGCCCAAAATCCTTTGCCAAATAAAAAATAAAAATGTTCGCCTACGGCACGGATATATACGACAGCAAAGCGACACATTCATACCTGATTTTTCATTTGTGCCAGCGTTAACCATAAAAATTAAAACCCGCCTTGCAAATTATATACATATATGGTAAAATATTACTGAAAATAACATTTCGTTTTCGGAGGAAGATATATGTCAAAATCAGGTGCAGGAATATTTATAAAAATTTTAAAAATACTTGCAAGTATTTTTTTAAGCTTTGTTTTCATTGTAACATCGTTTAGTATGCCCATTTTACATTCGGCCGCAAGCTTATTTACGCCAAAGACGGTTACCACGGTTATTCAAAACATTGATTTTGCCCAAATGATAGAAAATTCTGAAGAATTTAACTCGGCAATTGCTGATTTAGGGCTTGACAAAGATGCAATAACCGCAATGATACAGTCAAAAGAAATTGGCGACTTTTTGCAAAGCTGCATAGGTACGGTAATGGACGTTGTAATTGGCGATCCTGAAAATATTCACACCTATGACCCTGCCGTTTTAAATGACGTTATTGACAACCATATTGATGAGATCACCAAGGTTTTACAAGAAAATATCGATAAACCCTTAACCAAAGAAGAGATTCATTCAACCATGAAAAATCTTGTAAAAAACAATTCATCCGAGATTAAAAGAATGTTTGCTGATTTAACATCCGACGAAACCTTTATGGCGCCTTACAAAAGCATTGTGTCGCTAGTGCAGACAGCTAGCAGTTGGGTATTTGTTTTAGTTATAATTTTATTTGAAGCTTTAATTTTAGGATTGATTTACATTTTAAATAAAAACAAATTTGGCGGCTTTATTTGGATTACCGTTAATTCATTAATAGCTGCAATTTCATTAACTGCAGTGCTTGTTGTTTTAAAGAGCGGCCTTATAACCGGTATGTTTTATGATACAACGGGTATTATAACAACCATTACAAGCACTGTATTTGGTACAATTACTACAAAGCTGTTAATTACCATCATTATTTTGGCAGTTGTTGCTGTTGCGGCTATTGCGGCATTTATACCGTTAAAAATTCACGCTTTTAAAAAAGCTACAGCCCTTGCCGCTATTGAAAACTTACCCTTAGAACCGGAAGCTGCCGACACCGAACATCCCATTGAAGAAACACAAGAATAATAAAAAGACAAAGCAGTTTCTTATGACTGCTTTGTCTTTTTATTTGTAATATTTGCAAAATATAATTATATGTGGTAAAATATGCTTTAAAGAGGTGATATTTTTGGCACGACAGCATAAACGCGGTTTGAGGATTCCCGCAAGAGTTATAGCATCGGCTTTGCTTTTGCTTTTACAGGGTGCGTTTTTATTTGCGGTACTTTACAATTTTACAATTCATTCGGCGGGTGTGCTTGCACTATCATCAATTATTGGTATGGTTACGGTTATTTTTATAATTAACCGCCGTGGCAACCCCGACCATAAAATGAGTTGGATTATTTTTATTCTTTTATTCCCTATTTTTGGTATTTCGGTTTATCTTTTATGGGGTGGTAACAGCTTAATGCCCCACATTCGCAAAAAAATGCGGGTGTGTGAATCGCATTATTTACCTTTTTTGGACGATAATAAAGATGTAATTAACCGTTTACGTTATCACGATATTAACCATTCCCGCCAGGCTGAATTTTTGGTTAATGAATCACGCTATCCCCTTTATGACGGCACTTCAAGTGAATATTTACCGTCGGGCGAAAGATTTTTTGAAAGGCTACTTGCCGAGCTTGAAAACGCACAAAAATATATTTTTATTGAATTTTTCATTCTTGCCGAGGGATATATGTGGGATGAAATTCATAAAATTTTAAAGCGCAAGGCTGCCGAGGGTGTTGAAGTTAAAATTATTTGCGACGACTTTGGGTCAATAAAACGCCAAAGTCAAGGCTTTTTAACAAAGCTTCGCCGTGAAAATATTGAAATTGCGGTGTTTAACCCCATTCACCCAGTTTTTAACATTTTTATGAACAACCGCAACCACCGAAAAATTGTGGTAATTGACGGTGAGGTTGCCTTTACGGGCGGCGTTAATGTTGGTGATGAATATATTAACCGCTACCGCCGTTTTGGGCATTGGATGGACAGCGGTATTATTCTTTACGGCAGGGCAGTAAAAAGCTTTTTATGCATGTTTTGCATTATGTGGGAATTTGTAACCAACAAGCGTATTGATTTTAATTCCCATTTAGGTGAAGGCTTTTCTTATGATGATGCCTTTGTTGTGCCATACAGCGACGGCCCCCTTAACGAAAAAAACCCAGCCGAAGGCATTTATATGCAAATACTTAATTCGGCGCAGCGGTACGTTTATATAATGACACCCTACCTTATAATAGATGATATGATGACGTCGGCTTTATGTATGGCGGCAAAGTCGGGCATTGAGGTTTGCATTGTAACCCCCCACGTGCCTGATAAATGGTACGTACACAATGTTACCCAGTACCATTACCTTGACCTTTTGAAAAGCGGCGTTAAAATTTATGAATACACACCGGGTTTTATTCATTCAAAGGTATATTTGTCGGATGATAGCATTGCTAACGTTGGGTCGGTTAATATGGATTACCGCAGCTTTGTTTTCCACTTTGAATGCGGTGTTTGGTTAAGTGATAAGAAAACTGCGCTTGATATTAAACACCACTTTCGTGAGGTTTTGGCGGTTTCCAAGGAAATCACCTTGGAAAAATGGCAAAAGCGTTCGGTTTTTGTACGAATGAAACAAGCATTTTTGCATATTTTCGGCCCGTTTATGTAATTGACAAGTAAAAATATTTTTGGTATAATACCCTTGTAATTGAATTTTTAAGAAAGGCGGCATACTTTTATGAAAAACGTTTGGAAAGTAATTGTTGCAGTTTTGGCATTGTTCGGCGCTTTGGTTGGTGCACTTGTTGTTGTTGATAAAATCAAGAACAAAAACCGCATTAAAGGTGAATACCTCGAATGTGATGACGACGCTATTCCCGAAGTTGACGACTAACAAATAATGGTAAAGGCTCCTTTTGGGGCCTTTTATTATTTAACAAAACATCTTGTTTTTTGTTGTCTTTGCTGAATTTTTCTTATAAAAAGCAATAACTTTTTGGTTTTTTGTGCAATATACACAAAAAATAACCAAAATTTACTGCTAACAGGCAATAGAAATTTTTGTAAGAATAATGTATTATATTCAATATAAAATATTAATGGAGATGATTTGATGACAAAGCTTTCTTCAACAAAGCTTGCCACACTTATAGAAAAGAAGCTTTCACACAACTTCGGCGTTACACCCGAACAGGCGTCTGACGAGCTTTTTTATAAAGCAAGCGTATTAACCTTACTTGATATTATGAAGGAACGCAGAAGCGAATTTAAAAAAGCAACTGCTGAACAAGAGGCTAAAACCGTATACTATTTAAGTATGGAATTTTTAATGGGCCGTTCCTTTAAAAATAACCTTTATAACCTTGATATGACATCCACCATGGAAAAGGCGCTTAAAAAATTTGGCGTTAAGCTTGAAAACCTTTACGAATTAGAACCTGACGCCGGTCTTGGTAATGGCGGTCTTGGCCGTCTTGCCGCCTGCTTCTTGGACGCGCTTTCAAGCGGCGGTTATTCAGCAATGGGCTATTGCATTAATTACGAGCTTGGTATTTTCCGTCAGAAGTTGGTTGACGGTTGGCAAACCGAAATGCCTGACTTCTGGCTTCCCGGTGGTGGCGTTTGGCTTGAAGCACGTCCCGGCTCGGCTGTTGACGTAAACTTCGACGGTTACGTAAACGAATGGTGGGACGAAAACGGTGAACACCGCCTTGAGCACAAGGATTATAAAACCGTTCGTGCCGTACCCTACGACCTTATGGTAGCAGGTAAGGACGGTAAAACCGTCAATGCACTTCGCCTTTGGAGCGCTGAATGCCGTGAATTTAATATGTCTGCCTTTAACCAAGGCGATTACGTTCGTGCAATTGAACAGCGTGCCATGGCTGAAAATATTTCAAAGGTGTTATACCCCGCTGACAACCATTACGAAGGCAAGTCGTTAAGACTTCGTCAGCAATACTTCTTGGTATCAGCTTCTATTCAGGATATTTTACACCGTCACCTTCGCAACTATAACACACTTAACAACCTACCCGATAAGGTAGCAATTCACATTAACGATACCCACCCCACACTTTCTATTCCCGAGCTTATGCGTTTCCTTTTGGATGAATGTGGCTACACCTGGGACGATGCGTGGAGCCTTGTTACCCGCACCGTTGCATACACCAACCACACCATTATGCAGGAAGCTCTTGAATGTTGGCCCGAAAGCCTTATTAAAGAACGTGTGCCCCGTATTTACCAAATTATTAAGGAAATTGACCGCCGCTACCGTCAGGAAGTTATTGCAAAGACAGGCGACTGGGATTTGGCTGAACGCGTAAGCGTTGTTTCAAACGGCGTTGTAAGAATGGCAAACCTTTGCTGTGCAACCTGCCACACCGTTAACGGCGTTTCAAAGCTTCACAGTAAAATTTTGGTTGACGAATTATTTAAGGATTACGTTCGCCTTACCCCCGATAAGTTTACAAACGTTACAAACGGTATTGCACACAGACGTTGGCTTTGCTGTGCTAACCCCCGTCTTACAAGCTTCTTGAGTGAAACTATTGGCGACGACTTTATTAAAGATGCCCGCAATTTAGAAAAGCTTTTAGCATTTAAGGACGATAAGGCCGTTTTAGACGAGCTTGAAAAAATTAAGCGCGCTAATAAGGAACGCTTTGCAAAGCACATTAAAAATACCACAGGCGTTGTATTAAACCCCGATTCTATTTTTGATATGCAGGTTAAGCGTTTGCACGAATACAAGCGTCAACACCTTAACGTTTTAAACATTATTAGCGAATATCAATTTATTAAAAACAACCCCAATGCCCCCTTTACCCCCAAGACCTATATCTTTGGTGCAAAGGCAGCCCCCGGTTATTTATTTGCTAAACAGGTAATTCAAATGATTTGGGAATTGTCACAGCTTTTGGAACATGACCCCGACGTTAAGGATAAGCTTAAGATTGTTTTCCTTGAAGATTACCGTGTAACTATGGCCGAGCTTATGATTCCGTCAGCCGACATTAGTGAACAAATTTCACTTGCTTCTACCGAAGCGTCAGGCACAGGTAATATGAAGCTTATGATGAACGGCGCAATTACCCTTGGTACTGAAGACGGCGCAAACGTTGAAATTCACAGCGAGGTTGGCGACGATAATATTATTATTTTCGGTATGCAAACACCAGAGGTTTTACGTTTGCAAAAGCAAGGCTATTCACCCTGCGAGCATTACAACAATAACCCCGTTTTGCGTGATGCGCTTGACTTTATTGGCCGTGGCTTTGGCGGTATGAGCTTTGACAGTATTTACCACACCTTAAAGTATAACGACACTTATATGGCGCTTGCCGACTTTGCCGATTATCAGGCAGCACAAAAGAAGGCAACTGCACTTTATAACGACCGTGACGTATGGAACAAAATGTCACTTACAAATATTGCCAAATCGGGCGTGTTTGCTTCTGACCGTTCAATTGAAGATTATGCGCGCGATATCTGGCACATTAAGCCGGTTGAGTAATTATGAATTTTTATCCTTTTGATTCGAGAAATCAAATCCATAAAAGTAAACTTGGTGCTTTAGCCGAAGGGGAAACCCTTCGGCTTAGCCTGCTTTTGCCCGAAAATTTAAAGGTTAGCCGCGCCTATTTAATGGTTAGAAACGACCAAACAGGCAACCTTGACAAAATACCGATGAAGAGGGCTGACCAGCAGGGCGACTGCTTTTATTGGGAATGCAGTATTTCCTTAAACGAGGGCATTTATTGGTATGCCTTTAAGTTTAACACCGCCGAAACTGAATTTTGGGTAACAAAATTTGACCATTCGTTAGGCGAAATTTCAAGCGAGGGCGCATGGTGGCAGTTAACCGTTTATAACAAAAGCTATTCCACACCGTCATGGCTTGACGGCGGCATTATTTACCAAATCTTCCCTGACAGGTTTTATAATTCGGGAAAAGCAAAGAAAAACGTACCAAACGACCGTTATTTAGTTGATGATTGGGCTAAAACACCCGACTTTACACCCCAAAAGGAAAGCGACGGCGTTAAGTTTTTAGGTAACGACTATTACGGCGGTGACCTTGCAGGTATTCAGAAAAAGCTTCCCTACCTTAAAAAATTGGGTGTAAACTGCATTTATTTAAACCCCATTTTTGAAGCGCATTCAAACCACCGCTATAACACCGCAAATTATATGAAAATCGACCCGCTTTTAGGCACTGATAAAGACCTTAAAAACCTTGTAGAAGCCGCTAAAAAGCTTGATATTCACATTATTTTGGACGGTGTATTTTCTCACACGGGCGACGACAGTATTTATTTTAACAAATATAACCGTTATGATGACTTGGGCGCTTATCAAAGTGATGAATCGCCCTATCGCAGCTGGTACGACTTTGGCGAAACAAAGGACGATTATGAATCCTGGTGGGGCATTTCAACCCTTCCCGAAACACAGGAAAACGACCCCCATTTTACCGAATATATTACAGGTGAAATGGGCGTTATTCGCCATTGGTTAGGCCTTGGTGTAAAGGGCTTCCGTTTGGACGTTGCAGACGAGCTGCCCGACCAATTTTTAGACAGAATACGTGTTGCAGTTAAGGCTGATTCCAGCGAAAACTTCCTGCTTGGCGAAGTGTGGGAGGATGCGACCAACAAAATAAGCTATAACGCGCGCCGCCGTTTCTTACGTGGCAAACAGCTTGATTCGGTTATGAATTACCCCTTTGCCGATGCTATTATATCCTACCTGAAGGGCGGCAATTCACGTGATTTAATTGACACCGTGCTTGAAATTTTGGAAAATTATCCACCACAAGCGGTTAAGCTTTTAATGAATCATATCGGCACACACGACACACAGCGTATTCTTACCGTTTTGGGTAGTAATGGGGAATTTGTAAACGACCGCAAATGGCAGTCGGAGCAGCATTTATCCCCCGAACAGTACGAAAAAGGCATTAAGCTTTTAAAGGTTGCGGCTGTTTTGCAGTACACCCTACCCGGTGTTCCGTCCCTTTACTATGGCGATGAAGCGGGTATGGAAGGCTATGGCGACCCGTTTTGCCGTGCAGCTTACCCCTGGGGCAACGAAAACAAAGACCTTTTGGCATTTTACCAAAAGTTAGGTCAATTCCGCCGCAGTTATAACGCCTTTAAATCGGGTGAGTTTATCCCCTTTTATGCAAACTTTGGCGAAATTGCTTATATGCGCAAATCGAAAAACCATACCGTTTTAATTGCCGCTACCCGTTGGCACGAAAAAACCACAATAAACGTACCGAAGGAATTTGACAACGCAAAGGTTATTTTCGGCAACCGTTCTAAAGACGGTGTGCTAACCCTTGAACCCTTCGGCTTTACAATTCTTGCAATTAAAAATCAATAATTTTTATTGCTGTATAACGAAAAGAGCGGTTGGTGTAAAAACCAACCGCTTTTGGCATCTTGCGGAAAACGTTAAAATGTGCTATAATTATATAAGACAAGAGAACCGTCCCCTTGTGTTCTCAGTTTGTTAATATACAAACAGGGGTGTGATTTATGTTTATTAGCAAAATATTAAAATATTCGTTTTTGTATTTAATCAGTGTACTTATTATGACTGTTTTTCTTTATTTAACAGGCATATTATGCTTGTTTTTTGAGAATTTTAACGAATATATTTTCGGTTGTTTTTTGGGCGTATTACATTCTATAATTATTTTGCTTTCGGGAAATAAATTAATTAATAAAATTAAAATTTCTTTTAAACATTATTTACTTTATACAACATTTATTCCCGCTTTGTTTTTTGATGTCACTTCGGTTATATTTCTTTCTTCAAAGATAGCGATAAGTGTATTGGATAGTGCAATTAGCGAAATTTTATATTATTTTGTATTTATGGGAATTGCTTTTTCAATTACTTCGATAGTAGTTGCAACAATTGAATTGTTTAAATTTTTAAAAAATTGTAATTAGGGGACATTCTAACACCTCATGATTTTTTATCGCACACAACGGCATGAAAGTTTATATATAAATTTTGAAAACTATTTTTACATTATATAGTATACTATCAGGCTAAACATCACCTGTCTTATTACAAAAAGACCTTGAAGCGTACGCTTCAATGTCTTTTATTTTACTTATTTCTAATTTTGTTATAACCGACTTCCATTTTTTCGTGAATCATATCACCAAGCTCGGTGGTATTCATACCATCGTACTGACTGGGGTATATAACGTCGATTATATTAAAATCGATAACTGTTTTTTTGCGTGCAATGTTTTTAGGCAGCACCCGTGTGTTATTAATGGCGCACACCACAATTGGCACTTTAGCCTTTAAGGCAATTTTAAAGCTGCCGTTTCTAAAGGGTAAAAGCTCACAGGTTTTACTTGTATAGCCTTCAGGGAAAAGACCGATTGACGCCTTTTGTTCCTTTAAAGTGCGGATAGCTTCAATAATTGTTTTTGCGGCTTCACGGTCGTTTTCACGGTCGATAAACAAGCCGTTAAGCTTTTGCATTGCCTTTGCAATAAGGGGCAATTTTTTAATAATGTCCTTTTTACCGATAAAACCAATATTATGCTGTGGAAAAACCGACAGTAAAATTACGGGGTCTAAATCGTGCTGATGATTGCAAACAAACAGCATACGCTTGTCGTTTGGAATATCGTCGGGGTCGATGCCGTGAAGCTTAATTTCAACCCTTGCAAGCCATACAATAAGTGGTAACGACCAATTTAAAATAAAGCGGTAAAATTTTGCTTCAAATACGGTGGGAGCCTTTGGCTTTGCCAACACAAACGCAAGCACCAATAAACCAATATGAATAATTACAAACCCTAAGAAAAACGCAATATATAAAAGTGGGCTTAGCCACCAGGAATAGCTTTTTTCAAAAATAGGAAAAAAGTTATTAAGTATCGGCAACAGCGCACCTGCCGCTATAAGATAAAAATAAACCATTTTATACCTCTAATTTTGTTTACGAACGATTGAATATTCGTCGTAAAAATTGAAATAAGGACATTCAAATTTAGGCGAGGTTAAAAACCTTTGCATTTCGTCCTCGTCTAAATTAACGTTGCAATAATAGCAGTCATCCTCATCATCGTAAATATAATTTGAACAGTTTTCACAATTACTTTTCATAATTATTCCTGTGTTTCCTCTTCCTTTTCAGGCGGCGTAGTTACATCGCCTTCGCCTTGTGAGCCATCAGGCTGACTTGTTGTATCGTCAGGTGTGGTGTCGGTTTCACCGTCGTTTGTGCTGTCGTCAGGCTCGATCGGGTTTGACGGCTCAGACGGGGTCGAAGGCGTTGATGGTGTGGATGGAGTTTCGCCAAAAATTTCGGCATACCAGTCATTCTTTCTAACGCCGTTTTGCGCGATATACTCTTCAGGTGTTATTTTATCGTAGAAAAATGCGTGCAAAATATCCTTTGCATAGTCTAAATCGTAATAAACGCAATCGCCAACACCTTTAATGCTTTTGCCCGGCATTTGATATTCGGCAAGGGGTATGCGTGACTGTGAAAAGGTTGGAGATTTTAGCATAACGTCCCACGCAAGACCCATAATTTCAGTAAGCGAGAACGAGGTTTGAGTATGGGGCATCATAGCCTTTGCAAGCTTAATGTATTCGGTTTTGGGAAGTGTTAAAGCCTTGTTAAAAAGCTGTTCCATAACGTAACGCTGACGGTCGGTACGGCCGTAGTCATTATTGGTGCCCCACACGTTTTTGGTTTTACGTATACGGGAATAAGCAACAGCCTGAATACCGTTAAGGTGATGAACACCGGGTTCTAAAATATAGTAAGGTGTAGGGTCAATTTTAAGGCGGGTGCAAACATCCATAATGCAACCATTAAGAGCATATGAACTCTTGCTTGCAGGCACAACCTCACCCTTAACAAGCTCGGCATCAATACCACCGACAGCATCAATAATTTCAGCCATGCCGTTAAAGTTTACAGTTGCATATTCCGAAATGTCAAGCCCAAAATTTTGGTTTAAGGTTTTAATGGCAAGCTCGGGTCCACCCCAAGCATAAGCGGTATTAATTTTGCGGTATTTAATGCTTCCCTTATATTCGATAGGCACCAAGGTATCACGCACAATTGAAACGATTTTAACCGTTTTAGCTTCGGTGTCGATGCTTAGCACCATTATTGAGTCAGAGTTACCGCTAAAGCCCTTGCTTCGTGAATCGATGCCGAAAAGGGCAACGTTTACAACCTTTTGGTCGATAACGTTTTCAAATCCAAGTTCTTGCGGGGGTTTTTTATTAATTTCGGAATTATAGTCATAGCTAAAGGTGTCAATCACGACACCAACAACAATTGAAGTCACCAGCAAAAGTGAAACGGTTGTTATAATAACCGCTTTTTTCCAGCGGCGCATATTTGACCAGCCGTTGCCTATACGTTGAAAAAAGCCTGCTGCACCGTGCTTTTTCTTTTTAAATTTTTTGTTTTTATAATTAGTGCTTTGTGAAGAGATTTCTACAAATCCGTTATTTTCTAATTCTTGTTTTTCTTCCATTGTAAAATTCCTTTCATCCATTTAAAACACGTTTATATATTTCGCCCTTTTTCTGACCTGTTATGGCGGCCGCTTCCTTTGCGGCGGATGACGTTGACATACCGTCATCTATAAGATTTAACGCAATTTTTACTGCGTCTTCAATTGTGTAGGTTTCTTGCACCTCATCCGCACCCGAAACAATAAGCACAAATTCGCCACGGGGGTCATTTTCGCTATAATGTGCAATTGCTTCTTCAAGAGTTGTGTGCATAACGCTTTCGTGAAGCTTCGTAAGCTCACGCACAATAGCAATTTTACGATTGCCGAAATATTTAAGCATATCACCCAAAGTGTTAAGCAGCTTGTGGGGGGCTTCGTAAAAAATCATTGTTCTTGTTTCGTTTTTTAAGGAATCAAGATGCTGACGGCGACCGATTTTGTTCATAGTCAAAAATCCTTCAAAACAAAAACGTCCGCTTGGCATACCCGAAATTGCAAGTGCGGTTATAACAGCGCTTGGTCCCGGAACAGATTCAACCTCTATCCCGTTTTCGTAAGCGGCACGAACTAAATCTTCACCCGGGTCAGATATGGCGGGCATACCCGCATCTGACACAAGCGCACAGGTTTCACCGTTTAAAAGGCGCTCAATAATTAAATTACCCTTGCTGTTTTTATTATGCTCGTAATAAGCGAGCATTTCTTTTTTTATATCAAAATGATTTAAAAGCTTTACAGTAACACGTGTATCCTCAACCGCTAAAAAGTCGACCTTTTCAAGTGTTTGGACAGCACGTGGTGAAAAGTCGGACAAGTTGCCAATAGGTGTGCCGACAATATAAAGTTTACCACTCATGGCAAATAATCCTCCTTATACTTTCCGTAAATTTTAATCATTTCGTCTGAAAATTTTCCGTCTTCTTCAATATAAAGCACAGGGTCAATGCGCATACCCGCCTTGGCACAGCGCTTACCCTCAACCAAAACAAGCCACGGCTCCTCCCCTTTTCTTTGACAAACAAGGCGAAGGCGTTTAGGCTCTATCTTGTTATCGCTCATAAGCTTTAATAATTCGCAAAGGCGCTCGGGGCGGTGGCACATACAAAGTCGGCCCGAGGTTTGAAGCAGCTTCGCCGAAGCCTTAATTATATCCTCAAGCGAGCATTCAACCTCGTGTCGTGCAACCTTGTGGCGTTCATTGGGGTTTTGAAGCCCCGCGCCGTTTGCCTTATAAGGTGGGTTGCAGGTAACAAGTGTATGGCAGCCAAAGTCCACCTTGCCCTTTAAATCCTTCAAATCGGAATTAATAACGGTAAATTTTTCTAAATTTAATTGCTCCCTGGTTTTTTGGGCTAAAGCGGTGGCCTCGTCGCTTATATCAACGCCAACAGCAGTTTTTAGATTGCCATCACGAAGCATTAAAAGCGGAATTATACCGCAGCCCGTACCCAAGTCAACCATTTTATCACTTGGCTTTGCATTTGCAAAATGTGAAAGTAAAATTGCATCGGTGCCAAAAATATGGTTATTAGACACCCAAAGACCAAAGCCGTTACCCAAAGGCTCAAATTTCATTAAGCACGGCTCCATTTAACACCTTGGGGTGTATCTTCCAAAACAATGCCCATTGCTTTTAGCTTGTCACGAATTTCGTCAGCAGTCTTAAAATCACGGTTCTTTCTAGCTTCAGTTCTAGCATCGATAAGTGCCTGAATATCGCTGTCCAAAACCTCTTCCTTACGGTTGTAAACAAGGCCTAAAATGCCTGTTAATTGGTCAAACATATCAGCGCATGCTAAAAGACCGTTTTTATCTAAACCGTTTGCAATTGCTGTGTTAATTTCACGAACTAAGGTGAAGATTGCCGCCAAAGCATCGGCGGTGTTAAGGTCGTCTTCCATAGCGGTAATGAAATCATTTTTAGCAGTTTCAACAAATGCAGGAACTTCGCCGCCTTCAGCAGCGTTTTTAATTGCAAAATCAAGATTATCACGGCAGGTGTAAAGGCGTTCAAGCGAATTTTTAGCCTGTTCGATAATATCAACCGAATAGTTAATTGGGCTTCTGTACTGTGAAGAAACAAGGAAGTAACGAATTGCTTCATAGCCGTACTTTTCAGCAACGTCACGAACGGTAAAGAAGTTATTTAAAGATTTTGACAT
>JAZKZS010000007.1:0-10711 GCA_045612765.1 Acutalibacteraceae bacterium | reverse complement strand
GGCTTCGCCTTGATTTGTTTGTCGAAAAGTAGTATAATTCTCTTGAAAGGAGAGTATAAAATGAAACAAATTATTTGTTTTTTGATTTGCTTGTTGATGCTATTTTCATTCGTAGGTTGTGATTCTGATACAACCCCTGTTTTTTTCGGCAGTTATTATGCTGTTGGCGATTATGAAGAAATGTTAACGCCGTATCTGTCGCTTGATACAGATAACAATGAGTTTCGTTTTGGCGCCGGTTCTGTAGTTTCTTATCAGGAATATGGCTCTTATAAAATTGCAGACGGAAAGATTATTGCCACTTCACAAAGCACAACATTTGAATTCGAGATTAAGGATAAGAACACCCTTATATTGATTGACAATGGGGATAATGACTTTTTTAAAATTCCTGTCAATACGCAGTTTGTATATAGTGAAGATTTGAAGTGATTACATTACTTTTGGTCGTTCTTACCCCTACTCACACTACTTTTAGTCGCTATTTCGCAGAAAAGAAACAACCTTTGTCCGATAGACAAGGGTTGTTTTCTTTTCAACTAAATCCGACTCCGTCGGGAGTAGGGCGGATTTAATTTCATCTGCGAAGCAGATTTCATCCGAACAAAGCACGGATTTCATTGAAACATACAGTAATTTATGC
This sequence comes from Acutalibacteraceae bacterium, assembly GCA_045612765.1. Lineage (GTDB taxonomy): Bacteria > Bacillota > Clostridia > Oscillospirales > Acutalibacteraceae > UBA737. The sequence continues at coordinate 10,068 of JAZKZS010000007.1, read as the reverse complement.
TGTAATATTTATAGAGGTGAAGGCTTTGACACATTATATGAACCTTAAAAAATCTCCGTTTGAAATGATAAAAAGCGGATATAAAACAATTGAACTTCGCCTTTATGACGAAAAGCGTTCACTAATTAATGTAAATGACGAAATTGTTTTTAATTGCAATGATGAAAGCATAACCGTAAAGGTTCTAGCACTTCACAGGTTTGAAAGCTTTGAGGCGCTTTATAAAGCGCTTGACCTTTTAAAATGCGGTTATTCACCGGCCGAGCTTGAAACAGCAACCGCCGACGATATGAATGTATATTACCCACCCGAAAAACAACAAAAATACGGCGTGGTGGGAATTGAAATTAAGCTAATATAAAACACACGGGAGACAGTTTTTTTACAAAGTGTATCCCGTGTGTTATTTTTATTCGTCGTCATCTTGACTTTCGTCTTCTTCATCATCTTCGCTGGGTATATATTCAACCGCAAGACGTTCTATTCTGACGCCGTCAACCTGTAAAATTGTAATTACAAGATTTTCAAAGCTAAACTGACTGCCTTCTTCGGCTTCGCCGTCAAGCATTGTTTGTGCCCAACCACCAATTGTGGCGCTGTCAAGCTCAAAATCCTCCTCTTCTTCAATATCAATATCAAATTCATCAAAGAAGTCATAAACACGCATATCGCCGTCAGCTTCGTAATTATTTTCCGAAACCTCGACAAATTCACGTTCGATTTCGTCGTTTTCGTCCCAAATTTCGCCAACGAGCTGTTCCATAACGTCTTCCATTGTTACAATACCCATTGTACCGCCGTATTCGTCAAGCACAACTACCATATGGCTTTTGTTTTCACGCATTTTATCAAGCACGTCGGGGATTGGCATTGTTTTGTGAACATAGGTGACGGGTAATAAAAGCTCACGAATGTTTACCTTTTTATCCTCAACAAACCTTTTATAAAAATGGTTAAGGTGCAGCACACCAATTATATTATCGGCGTTATCCTCAAACACGGGAAGACGTGAAAACGTGGTTTCGCAACATTTTTTAATGTTGATTTCGTAAGGGTCTCGAATGTCAAGCCCTTCTAAATCGACACGGTGGGTAATAATTTCATACGCCAAAACCTCGTCAAAATCAAGCGCATTTTGCAAAAGGTCGCATTGCTCCTCATCCAAAACGCCTTCATCTTCAACAATGTCAATAATATTTTCAAAATCGTCTTCCGAAACGGCGTCAACGTCGCTAACGCCCGACTGCCACAGCTTTGAAACCAAGTTTACAAAGACGGCAACCACAACGTTTAAAGGCTTTAATATAACAGATAAAATGTAAATAGGCAACGCAAACGATACGCAAAAGGCTTCAGGCATTTGCTTTGCCAAAACCTTTGGTATAATTTCGCCGAATATAAGCACCAAAAGTGTCATTACAAGGGTAGAAACCCAAGCGTAATCTTCATTTAAAAGCTCAACCACAACAATGGTTGCTAATGACGAAATAACCATATTGGCAATATTATTACCAATAAGTATGGTGCTTAAATAATCGTCATATTTTTCTAAAATCTTCATAGCGGTAAGGTGACTTATCGACCCTTTGCCGCCTTTATGGTTTTTAAGTCTTATTGCGTTTGCTGAAGAAAAGGCAATTTCAGTTGCCGAGAAAAACGCACTGCAAAGCAATAACAAACCAATTGGTATAAGTAAAAACAGTTTATCCAACGTCGGCACCCCCTATGTCGTCCTCGTCATAGATTTCGCCAACAAGCTGTTCTAAAATATCTTCTATTGTCAAAATACCTATAACCTCGCCGTTTTCGTCCTTTATAATACTTAAATTACGGCGATGCTCGCTCATTTCACGTAAAACGTCGTCAATGGCGGTGTCAGCATTAACGTAAAAGGGATAATCCATAATACTTGCTAAAATAACGTTGTTTTTACGCTGCATATACGACTTTAAAAACTTACGTATTTGCAAAATACCCTTTACCCTGCCCGAACGACCGACAACAGGTATGCGTGAATGCTTAGTTTCTTTTACAATTTGTAAAATTTCAGGGGTTTTAAGTGCGGTAGAAATTTTTAAAACGTCTTCCCACTTTACCATAATTTCCCTTGCGGTTAAATTGTCGAAATGAAGGGCAGATTTTACAAGCTCGCCCTTTTCCTCGTCGAAGCCGTCTTCGGTTGAAATATTTTCAACAATGTCAACCAATTCTTCTTCAGTAATGGTTTCAACCACCTCATTACGCTTTTTAAAAGGAAGTGAAACAACTGTTGAAAGCGCCGTAAACGCTAAAGAAACAGGCTTTAACACAAACATTAAAACCAATAACAAGGCCGACGAAAATTCAGCAAATTTTTCGTTGCAGGAAAAAGCAAACCTTTTAGGTATCATTTCACCAAAAATGAAAATAATCACCGTTGCCATAGCAGTAGCAAGTGGTACCCATTTAGCGCCAAATTCCCACGCAATTATGGTTGCAAGTGTACCGCAAGCAATGTTAACAATATTATTACCGATAAGCAATACCGAAAGCGCCTCGTCAAATTTTTCTAAAATTTTAAGCACACGCTTTGCTGCACGGCTTCCCTTTGAAGCCTTGCTTATCATATGTATTTTGTTAACCGATGCTAACGCGATTTCGGTGCCTGAAAAATAGGCACTTAGCAAAATCAGTACAGAAAATAATATTATATTCCCCGCCGGACTGTCGTCCACAAAAACCAACTCCTGTTTTTAAAATATTTTCACCTTTTATGATATCATATTTAAATAGTTTTGTCAAATACGCCATCATTTAGGTTGACACAACTTTTTTATATTGCTATAATTTATTTAAAAATTGCGGTATATTCTGCGCTTTGTCTAAGCGAAACGTAATCGTTGCCCGCAATTATAATATGGTCTAATAATCTGATTTGAAGCTGTGAAAGCGCTTGGCTTAGCTCAATTGTCATTTTAATATCTTCATTGCTGGGCAAGGCATTTTCACCGTTATGGTTGTGTGAAATAATAACACAGGGTGAATTATGCTTAAAAATACAACCTACAATTTCCCTTAAGCTTACCTCAACCGCATCGGCAGCACCGTTGTTTACAACCTCGCTTACAATTAATTTACCCGCCACATCAAGACAGGTAACTATAAAAGTTTCATTTTTTAGACCCAGGTGCTTTTGGATTAAATAATTTCCCATTTCGTCAATATTTTCAAAGGAATAGCCCTTTTTAAATTTGCTGTTTTGGTAGCGGCGTGCAAGCGGCATTATTGTTTTAATTAAAATTGCAGCGTTTTGGGTCATGCCATTAACTTTTGCAAGGTCTTTTACATCGGCATCTAAAACACCCGCAACCGACCCAAAGGTTTTCAAAAGCTCGTGCGCTATTGGGTTTGTGTCTTTTCGGGGAATAGCGCCAAACAACAAAAGCTCTAACAAACGGTGGTCGTGAAGGGCATCAAAATCATTTTGCTTTAAAACCTCCTGCCGCATTCTGTTGCGATGACCTTGGTGTATATTTTCCTTTTTATTAGGCACGCTTATCCCCCCCTTTTTAACCAGTATAACATTTTAATTATATAGCATTTAACCAATTTTTTCAAGGAGATATAATGAAAGAATTTACCATTACCAAAAACGATGCCAACCAACGTCTTGACAAATTTATAACAAAAGCCTGTCCCACCTTGCCGACCGCGCTTATGTTTAAATACATTCGCACAAAGCGTTTTAAGGTAAACGGCAAGCGTGCAGAAATTAGTACAAGGCTTCAGGTGGGGGATATTGTTTCGGCATATATTAACGACGAATTTTTTACCCCTGTCACCCCCAAGTACGACTTTTTGTCAGCCCCGGCAAAGCTTGACGTTGTGTATGAAGACCAAAACATACTTTTAGTTAATAAAAAGCAGGGCTTGCTTGTTCACCCCGACAAAAACGAATACGGCGACACGCTTATTGCCCGTATTCAGCATTATTTATACGATAAGGGTGAATATAATCCCGAGGATGAACATTCCTTCCGCCCTGCACTTGCCAACCGTATTGACCGCAACACCGCTGGTATTGTTATTGCCGCCAAAAATGCTGAAGCGCTTCGCATTTTGTGTGATAAAATAAAATATCGTGAAATTAGTAAGCAGTATTTAACGGTAGTACACGGCACACCAAAGGAAAAAAGCGCAACCCTTACAGGTTATCTTGAAAAGAATGAAGACAAAAACAAGGTTTACCTTTCAAACCGCAAGACCGATAATAACCTGACAATTGTCACCAAATACACCCTTTTGGCAACCAAAAACAACCTTTCACTTTTAGAGGTTGATTTGCTGACAGGTCGCACCCACCAAATCCGTGCACATATGGCATCTATCGGTCATGCAATTTTAGGTGACGGCAAATACGGCAAATTAAAGGACGATAAAAAGCTTGGGTTTAATAAGCAAGCGCTTTGCTCGTACAAGCTTACCTTTGATTTTAAAACCGATGCAGGCGAACTTGAATATTTAAAGAGCAAAACCTTTAAGCTTTCAAGTGTTTGGTTTGTTGAGGAGCTTTTTCCAAACGTTAAGTATTAAAAACTTAAAATTTATTGGTGACTACATTAATATATTCCTACACACGTAACAAAAAAGCGACCGTCAAGGTCGCTTTTAATTATTTATTCATTTTTTGTTTAATTTCACGCTGGCTTTTTAAATAAATTTCTTCGGTGGCAAAGGCCAATTTAGTTAGACGATTGCGGTCGGTAAGGCGGCAATAAAACGAATCGTTTTCGTTTGAAATGTCAACGTAATCAAACTTTTTAAGTGGGCCAAAATCATATTCAACGTGCAGGCTGTTCATTTGCTGTGGCAAACGGTGAACACGCCACTTTTTATTACGGTAAAAGCCCTCTAAAATAAATCCTTCATTAATATCGTGTGTAAGCTTTGCCTTGCCAAGCGGAATATAACGCCACACACGTGGTAGTGCAAATACCTCTACCTCGTCCGAAAAGCTGTAGCTGCCGTTTGCAATTTGATTTTGAACCTCGGCCTTTTCCCAATTATACCAGTCGGGTATGTGGTCGAATTCAGTTTCGCCGTTTAAGGCGCGAATATACCCGTCCTCTTGCCAAACCCAACGCTTGCCACAGGCGGTACAAAACAGCTCTTCACCCTTTGAATCCATCGAAAACTCGGTTTTACAATGCGGGCATTGGTAAAGCACCTTATGAAGACCTTCAGCACGGGTGGTTTCTTTAATTTTAATACCGTTTTCCTTTTGGTAGCGGTAATCGTCATACAAAAAGGCGGTTTTAATTGCTTGGTTTATTTCCTCTACCGACATTTTTTCAACCTGTTCAGCAGTTAAAAGCTGTGTAAAGGTGGTGTGAAAGGGCACCCGGCGTTTATCCCTAAAATTCCAAAACGGAGCATATAAATGATTGCCACGGTGCATTACCGTAACCACCGGTGCCTTATTCATTTTAACAAGCTTTCCAAGGCTTTCAGGCAAATATGAGGTTATGCCGCAAGGGGTATAACGTGCTTCGGGGTACATTGAAAGAATATCGCCCCTTTTAAGCACGTGACGAATAGATTTAATAAGATGCAAATCGTTTGTGTATTTGCGGGTACAAATTGCACCAATCCATTCAAGCAAAAACCACTTTATAACGTAACCGTCAATGCTGACAACGTTTGAAACCGAATGTGGCCAGGTAGCCTGTGCCGTAAGCTCAAAATCGATAAAATGCATGTGATTGCTAAGCATCATATATGGTGGCTTTAAGCCCTCCATATTAATTTTTTCAATTTTATATTCCTTGCCGATAAGCATTATTTTTGAAAGAAAACGAATAAGCCAAATCCAAAAAAGGCGTTGCTTCATTGGGTATTTTGCGGTTTTATAACGCTTTTTATTTTTATAATTTACTTCAATATCCATTTTTACACCTCAAAAATTATTCTACCTTATTCGACAAAAAATTGCAACAATTAATAAATGGGTTGAAAGTTTTAAACTTCGTGGTAAAATATAACATGGTGATAAAATGGAATATTTATTGATACCTTTAATTATCTTAATTTTAGCCATTGCGGTGCTGATTATTGCGTATATTTGCTTTAAAATGGCGTTTTACCAAGCCGACCGCACAGGCGGCAACCCAAAAAATATTATTTTTCCCGAGGGTGAAATTTACGGCATTTACCGTGAAAAAATTGAACAATGGACTATTGAAACCCGCAAAATGCCACACACCGATTTACAAATAACAGCATTTGACGGGTTAAAGCTTTACGGCAAGTTTTACGAATACGAAAAAAATGCGCCTATTGAAATTATGTTTCACGGTTACCGTGGCTGCGCCGAAAGAGATTTATCGGGCGGGGTACAGCGTTGCTTTAAGCTTGGGCACAGCGCATTAATTGTTGAACAGCGTGCAAGCGGCAAAAGCGAGGGTAACGTAATTTCGTTTGGCATTAACGAACACCGTGACGCTTTAAAATGGTCCGAATTTGCAGCCGAATATTTTGGCAGTGATGCAAAGCTAATTTTAACAGGCATTTCAATGGGTGCCGCTACCGTTTTAATGACCGCCGACAAAGAATTACCACAAAACGTTATTGGCATTTTGGCCGACTGCGGCTATACCTCTGCCAAGGATATTATTAAAATTGTAATTAAGGGCATGAAGCTGCCCCCAAACCTTGCATACCCCTTTGTAAAATTGGGCGCAAGGCTTTACGGCCACTTTAATTTAGACGAGGATTCACCCTTAAAGGCGGTTAAAAATGCAAAAGTGCCGATTATTTATTTCCACGGAAAAGCCGATACCTTTGTACCCTGTTTTATGAGTGAGCAAAACTTTAACGCCACCGCTTCGAAGAAAGCTATTTACACAATGGACGATGCAGGCCACGGCCTTGCTTATCCTTCACACCCACAGGAATACCTTACCGCTGTTAGTGATTTTTTTCATAAATAAAATACTGCAATTTTACTTGATTTTTGCTGAAACAATGATATAATTGTAATATCATTTAAATATGAAAAAATATAGGAGGAATAAAAATGGAAAAGAAATATTTAAACGGCAGTCTTGCAAGAAATATTACCTTCGGTCTTTGCTGGCTCTTAGGTTGGCTTCCCGCTGTAATCGTATTTTTTGTTGATAAGGACGTTTTAGACCTTGAAGATAAGAGAGAACTCGCTTCTATGATTATTGCATCAGCAATTTCTTACGTTTGCGCTATAACCATTATCGGCGGTATCCTTTCTTTAGCTATTGGCGTTTGCTGCATCATCGCTTGCATTCAAGCATTTATGGGCAAATCTTTCAAGATTCCCGGCGTTTATCAAATCGCTGCTGCAATCATTAAGTAATTAAATACTTAAAACTAACACTTTGTGTTTATGGTCAAGCACCCAAAGGGGCGCTTGACTTTTTTTATTAATAAAACCAAAGGCTTGTTCGAATCCCCTATACATTTCTTATATATAATTTTTCACATTATCCCGGTTAATAGGCATTGCACAAAGACGAAATTGTAGGCAATTACATGGACAAGGAATGTCAATTTTATATTTTTCTTTAGACCCTCTATATGTAAAATCAATTATTCATTTGAAAATCCGTTCACTTTTAATGAATGATGAATAATGAATAATACAAACAAATACCGACCCTTACAGGTCGGTTAATTTGATGGTGGAGCTTAGGGGATTCGAACCCCTGACCCCCACACTGCCAGTGTGGTGCGCTACCAACTGCGCTAAAACCCCATTTGCCTTTATATGTTAGCATACATTTTTTTATTTTTCAAGCCTTATTTTAAATTTCAACTTGACAAAGAAGAAAAATCGGTTATAATAATTTTGTTAATTTAACATTGGGGCATCGCCAAGCGGTAAGGCAACGGACTCTGACTCCGTCATTCCTAGGTTCGAATCCTAGTGCCCCAGCCAAAAAGAAAAGTCGCGTAAGCGGCTTTTTCTTTTTGTATTATTCATTTTTTATTACACGCCTTCGCCGTAATTTTGCACGAAAACCTTGAAGTCCCCCCGATTTTATGATATACTAATCTCAGAAAAGGCGGTGGCGTTATGAAAAAAGTATTAGGTATTATAAGCAATATTTTATCTGTTTTATTGGTGGGGCCCTTTTCTATTTATTTTTCCTTTTTGGGTTTAATGTTTATCACCAATATAGATTTTACTTGGTCGTTTTCCTGTATAATCAATACGGTTTCAAGCGCTTTTTTTCTTTGCACTTTGCCTGCTTGCGTCATCGGCATTATTTTGTCGATTGTATTTATGATAAAAGGAAAATATAAAGAAAGCCACCTTATACAACTTTTGCCTTTTGTTCTTGTAATCATAGGCGTTTTCTTGTTTGTTATATCAATGATATGGAACAATATGTAACATACTATCAATTTAAGTTGTAAACCGCAAAAATTCTCGGCTTTGTTCCGGGGATTTTTTGTTTTTCACTTTTATGTATACGCATTTGTAAATGCTTGCAATCCCTCCACCAACTTCGTTGGTCCCCCTCCCTTTACACAAGGGAAGAAATGACAAACTGAAATTTCAAACTTTTCTTGCTATATTTAGGTAAATTTACCTTTTTTTCATTAATTTTATTAACAACACTTGATTTTTATTTTTGTTGTGCTATTATATAAGGTATAGGGGATAATTATATATTCATATCTTAATTTTCTAAAAAAGAGGAATAAAAAATGAAAAGAATTTTATCGATTGCTTTAGCCCTCGCACTTCTTTTAACCACCCTACCGTTAGCACTTGGTGTTGGTGCGGTAGAAGAACAAGGTTATTATTTAACCGCAACGGTAAATGGTACACCTTACTACTTTACTGGTCAAGCCGGAAAAAGCGGTTGTGGAGAAATATCTGACTCTATCGATGATGCTGTTGTAATAAAAAAAGAAAACCTCTCAGCTACAACTGCCTATTTTTACTTTATGTCAGGTACAACAAAAAAATATATAAGTATAGGCACAGGAACAACAACTTTTACTTTTGTTGATAATACCCCTAATGATACATGTGTACTCACATATAACAGTTCGCACAATGCATGGGGAAATGCTTCAAGTGGACGATATCCCGCATATTATTCAACCGACAACCAAATTCGCACATATAAACCTGGTTCTTATACTTTATTTACTTTTGTCGCTATTGCTTTTAATGATGAAAATGACTGTGAACATACAGGCGAAACCTCTTATGGTAAGGCTACTAACGAGCACTGGTTAATTTGCAGTGATTGTGAACAAGAAATCCCCGAATCTCGCGAAGAGCATAACGACACCGAAACTTCAAAAACCGATTCTTCTTGCACAAGCACAGGCTTTGCAACTTATATTTGTGACGATTGCGATTATGTTACTGAAGAAGTCATTGCACCCAAATCACACAATTATTATAACGGCAAATGTTCAACATGTAATGCAACTGCGGTTTTTGAATTTGGCGAAAACGGCAACGCTTCACATAACGACGGTACTGCAATTACTGAATACACCGAAACTGTAAATGGTTATACTTTAACATTAGAAGATTTAAGTAAGGTTTATGGAAATGCACGTGATGCAAAAGGCAACACTTGTTTAAAACTTGGTACAAACAATGATGCAGGTTCATTCGCTTTTACAGTTCCCGATGACATTACAAAGGTTATTATTAGAATTGCCGGTTATAAAACAACCGCCGCCCAAATTTCTATAAACGGCGAAGATACACAAATAATCTCAACCTTATCAAACAACGGTGAATATACTGCGCTTGAGGTTACTACTTCCTCAGAAAAAACCATTACAGTCGAAACTGCTTCAGGCGGTTATAGAGCAATGATTAACTCTATTTCCTTCTTTACTAGCGAAGCTCCCACATGCACCCACGAAAACGAAAAAGACGGTGACGTAGTTGATGCGGCTACATACTTTACTAAGGGCACAAAGAAAATCCTTTGCGCTGATTGTGATGAATTTATCCGCAATGCTGAAATTGATTACAATACAACTACACCCGTAACCTTCGACGCACCCGTTCTTAACCCT
>JAZKZS010000006.1:0-27052 GCA_045612765.1 Acutalibacteraceae bacterium | reverse complement strand
CCTGAGATTGTGTAATGCAATCTCAGGGATTTTTTAATTTTATATCTTACATAAAGAGGGATTTTTTTATGAACGTTAAAATTGCTGACAGAACCTTATCACTTAAAGCAAATTACAGTTTTAAGGAAAAAATTGAAATTGCAAGACAGCTTGAAAAGCTAGGCGTTTCAGCAATTGAAATTTGTGAAATGGAAAATATCAAAACCGATACGTTGCTTGTAAAAACAATGGCTTATTTTGTTAAAAACGGTGTTATTTCACTTGCTGCAGTGCCTACAAAGCAGGGTATTGATGATGCCGCAAATGCTTTAGCAACCGCTAATAAGGGCAGAATAAGAATCGAGCTTCCCGTTTCGGTTGTTGGTATGGAATATAACTGCCACAAAAAGCCCGATAAAATGCTTGTAATGATTAACGACCTTGTGGCTTATGCTAAAACTAAAATTGACGATGTTGAATTCGTTGCAATTGATGCTACCCGTGCCGAATTAGAATTTTTGAAGGAAGCTGTTGCAACCGCTAGAAATGCCGGCGCAAATTTGGTGACCGTTTGCGACACCGCCGCTGAAATGATGCCTGATGAATTTGGCGCATTTGTTAAAGAACTTCAGGTTGACGGCGTTACTTGTGAAAACAAAAACGGTCTTGCTGTTGCTAATGCAGTAATGGCAGTTAAAAACGGCGCAAATACCGTTAAAACCGCCGTATCGGACGAAATTTCACTTGAAACCTTTGCGGGTGTTATTAAAAATTGTGGCAATAGCTATGGTTTTTCTTCAAGCATTAAATATACTGAGCTTAACCGTATTATCAACCAAATAAATTGGGTTATGGGCAACACCAAGGGTGATAAAAACACCGTTGTTGCTGACGATTTTGCAGATGAATTGTCATTTGATCAAAATGACGATAAGCAAACCGTTTTAGACGCTGTTGCACGTCTTGGTTACGACTTGTCGGAAGAGGATAGCGCAAAGGTTTATGAAGAATTTATGCGTGTTGCCGCAAACCGCAAGGTTACCTCTAAAGAGCTTGACGCTATTGTTGCAACCGTTGCACTTCAGGTTGAGCCTACCTATAAATTAGTTAACTTTGTTGTCAACAGTGGCAACATTTTCACCGCTTCGGCACAAATTGCACTTGAAGTACAGGGCGAAACAAAGCAGGGTATTAGCACTGGCGATGGTCCTATCGATGCGGCTTTCCACGCTATTGAACAAATTATTGGTTGCCGTTACGAGCTTGACGATTTCCAAATTCAGTCGGTTACCGAAGGCAAGGGCGCTATCGGTCAAGCGGTTGTTAAGCTTCGTGTAAACGGTAAGCTTTACTCAGGCAATGGTATATCAACCGATATTATTGCCGCTGCAATTAAGGCATATATTAACGCTGTAAACAAAATTGTTTACGAGGAGGCATAAGCTTTATGAAATTATCTTTTTCAACAAAGGGCTGGCACGGCCGCACCTTTGACGATTTTTGCGATATTGCTACCGATTTAAAATTCCAAGGTATTGAACTTCATAATATTCATAACGAGCTTTTTGCCAAAGATGGCGCATTTGGTAAAACCTCTGCACCTAAAACTGTTAGAAAGCTTTATGAAAAGAAGTTATCTATCCCTTGTATTGACGCTATTTGCAACTTGGCGGACAAAGCTAACAATGAAGCTACAATAGATGAAATTACCGCTTGTATTGACATTGCGGCTGATTTGCACATTCCTTACGTTCGCATTAAGGCATACGGCGACGAGGATATGGAATATATCAAGGCTGTTATTAGTGAAATTTTACCTGCTGCCGAAGTAAAGGAAATTGTTCTTTTGGTTGAAACCTCGGGCATTTTTGCTGATACCGCAAAGCTTCGTGACTTACTTGACTGCTTTGCTTGTGATTCTTTGGCGGCGCTTTGGGATATGCATGCACCTTATTTTTATAACGGTGAAGAGGCTGAAATTACAATTAAAAACCTTGGCGCTTACGTAAAGCAGGTGCATCTTAAGGATGCCACTAAATCTGAAAATGGTGTTGAATTTTGCCTTATGGGCGAAGGTGAAATGCCTATCGCTGAAATGATTTTGGCGCTTCGTTCGGTTAATTTCGACGGTTTTATTTCGCTTGAATGGGTACCCGAATGGTGTGAAGAAATTGACGATATGGACATTATTTTCGCACAGTTTGTTGCATTTATGAAGCAGTTTAGCGACACCTCAAAAAGTGATAATTCACTTTATTATAACCGCGCACACACAGGTGTTTACGTTTGGGAAAAGGACCGTCTTATCGACTGTACCTTCTCGCAAATGCTTGACCGTATTGTTGAAGAATTCCCTGACCAATACGCCTTTAAATATACCACCTTGGACTATACAAGAACATATAGCGAATTCCGTGACGATGTTGACGAATTTGCACGTACACTTATTTCTTTGGGTGTAAAAGCAGGTACACACGTGGCTGTTTGGGCTTCTAACGTTCCACAATGGTATATCGCATTTTGGGCAACCGTTAAAATCGGTGCGGTTCTTGTTACGGTTAATACCGCATATAAAATACATGAGATTGAATATCTTCTACGTCAGTCCGATACACACACCCTTATTATGACCGAAGGCGCGAAGGACTGCAAATACGGTGAAATTGTTGCCGAATTATGCCCCGAGCTTGAAAACACAAAGCCGGGCGACCCACTTCACAGTAAGCGTTTGCCCTTCCTTCGTAATGCAATTACGGTTGGCTTTAAGCAAAAAGGTTGCCTTACCTGGGGCGAAGCACTTCAGCGTGCAGGTCAGGTACCTCTTTCTGAAGTTTATCGTATGGCTGCCAAGGTTGATAAGGACGACGTATGTAATATGCAGTACACCTCGGGTACAACAGGCTTCCCCAAGGGTGTAATGCTTACCCATTATAACGTTGTAAATAACGGTAAATTCATTGGCGACCAGATGGAGCTTTCAACCGCCGACCGTATGATGATTCAGGTGCCTATGTTCCATTGCTTCGGTATGGTGCTTTCTATGACTGCTTCAATGACCCACGGTGCTACAATGTGTCCACTTCCTTATTTCTCACCCAAATCGGCTTTGGCTTGCATCAATAGGGAGCATATTACAACCTTTAATGGTGTTCCTACAATGTTTATTGCTATGATGGAACACCCCGACTTTGAAAAAACCGACTTTTCGTATATGCGTGTTGGCATTATGGCGGGTGCAAACTGCCCTGCTGACCTTATGAAGCGTGCAACCGTTGATATGAATATGCGTGAAATCGTGTCGGTTTACGGTCAAACCGAAGCCGCCCCCGGCTGTACCATGAGCCGTTATTACGACAGTTTAGAGGTTCGTACTGAAACTGTTGGTAGCGCTTTTGCAAACGTTGAATGTAAAATTATTGACCCCGAAACAGGTGAGGATTGCCCTAATGGTGTAAACGGTGAATTTGTTGCTCGTGGTTACAATATTATGAAAGGCTATTACAAAATGCCTAAAGCAACTGCCGAAACAATTGATAAAGATGGTTGGCTTCATACAGGTGACCTTGCTTGCAAGGACGACGACGGTAACTACCGCATAACAGGACGTCTTAAGGATATGATAATTAGAGGTGGCGAAAATATTTACCCCAAGGAAATTGAGGAATTTATTTACACCTGCCCGAAGGTTAGTGACGTTCAGGTTATTGGCGTTCCCGACGAAAAATATGGCGAAGAAATTATGGCTTGTATCATACTTAAGGAAGGCGAAACAATGACCGAAGACGAAATGCGTCAATATATTGCTGACCATATGGCAAGACATAAGGTGCCACGTTATTACGATTTTGTTGATTCCTTCCCAATGAATGCCGCAGGCAAGATTTTAAAATATAAGATGCGTGAAAACGCCGCAAAAAAATTAGGACTTTAAGGTGATTTTTTAAAAATGGTAAACGGAATAAAGGTAATTGACTCACATTGCCACATTTATCCCGAAAAAATTGCTGAACGTGCTGTAGCAGGGACTGACAATTTTTACAAATGTCAGTCCTTTTGCAAGGGTACGGTTTGTGATTTGCTTTATGAGGGTGAAAAGGCGGGTATAGACCACTTTATTGTGCAGTCGGTTGCTACTACACCAAAGCAGGTTAAAAGCATTAACGAATTCATTGCAAATTCGGTAGCGGAAGCAAACGGTAAAATGACGGGTCTTGGCACCCTACACCCCGATAGCGATGATATTAAGGGTGATGTTGCCCATCTTATTGAATTGGGGCTTTTAGGTGTTAAGCTTCATCCCGACATTCAGGCCTTTAAAATTGACGATTACCGTTGCCTTAAAATTTACGAGGAATGTGAAAAACAAAACCTTAAAATTTTAATGCATACGGGGGATAATCGTTATGATTATTCAAACCCCAACCGCCTTTTGCCAATTTTAGAAATTTATAAAAAATTAACAATAATCGGTGCACATTTCGGCGGTTGGTCAATTTGGGACACCGCACCCGACGTATATGCAAGTATTCCAAATTTTTATGTTGACTGTTCTTCAAGCTTTCCATGGATAAGTAAGGAAACAGCATATAATATAATTAAAAAGTATGGCGCTGATAAGGTTCTTTTCGGTACCGATTATCCTATGTGGTCACCACAAAGCGAATTAGAATATTTTTTGTCGTTACCACTTGAAAAAAATGAAATTAGTAGTATACTTAATATGAATGCAATTAAACTTTTTGGCTTGGAGGATAAAGTATGAGCGAATTTAAAATGGGCACCAAGTGTGTTCAGGGTGGTTACACCCCCAAAAATGGTGAGCCTCGCCAAATTCCTATATATCAAAGTACTACCTATAAATATGACACAAGCGAGGATATGGGTAAGCTTTTTGACCTTGAAGCAAGCGGTTATTTTTACGCACGTCTTCAAAACCCTACTTGTGACTATGTTGCCGCTAAAATTTGCGAAATGGAAGGCGGTACTGCCGCAATGCTTACCTCATCAGGTCAGGCGGCTTCCTTTTTTGCGATTTTTAACATTGCAGGCTGTGGCGACCACGTAATTGCTTCTTCGGCAATTTACGGTGGCACCTATAATCTTTTTGCAGTTACCTTAAAGCGTATGGGTATTGAATTTACCTTCGTTGACCCCGACTGCACCGAGGAAGAATTACAAGCAGCATTTAAGCCTAACACAAAGGCAGTTTTCGGCGAAACTATCGCTAACCCTGCTTTAAACGTTATGGATATTGAAAAATTTGCAAAGGTTGCACATAAAAACGGTGTTCCCCTTATTGTTGATAACACCTTTGCTACCCCTGTTCATTGCAGACCTTTTGAATGGGGTGCTGATATTGTTATTCATTCAACCACAAAGTATATGGACGGTCACGCAAGTGCTGTTGGCGGCTGTATTGTTGACAGCGGTAAGTTTGACTGGACCAAATACCCCGAAAAATTCTCGGGTCTTTGCACACCTGACGAAAGCTACCACGGTGTAATCTATACCGAACGCTTTGGTCTTGCAGGTGCTTATATTACAAAGGCTACCGCACAGCTAATGCGTGACTTTGGTTGTTGTCAACAGGCTCAAACCGCTTACGTTTTGGGTCTTGGTCTTGAAAGCTTGCATTTAAGAATTAAAAAGCACGCTGAAAACGGTCTTGCAGTTGCAAAGGCTTTACAGGCTGATGAACGTATTGCTTGGGTACGCTTCCCCCACCTTGAAGGTGATAAGAATTACGATTTAGCAATGAAATATATGCCAAACGGAGGCTGCGGTGTTGTAAGCTTTGGCATTAAGGGTGGAAGAGCTGCTGCCGAAGCCTTTATGAAGCAGTTAAAGCTTGCTTCAATTGCAACCCACGTTGCCGATGCACGTACCTGTTGTCTCCACCCTGCAAATGCTACCCACCGTCAAATGAACGATGATGAATTAGCTGCTGCAGGCATTACTCCCGACCTTATCCGTTTTTCTTGCGGTATTGAGGATGCAGAGGATTTGATTGCTGATATTAAGCAAGCACTTGATAAAATTTAATTGAAAGTAAGGATTAGTTATGCCGATAAGAATACCAAACGATTTACCGGCCGTTAAAACTCTTAATGACGAAAACATCTTCGTTATGACCGAAACTCGTGCCATAACACAGGATATTCGCCCCTTAAAAATTTTGCTTTTAAATTTAATGCCCAAAAAGATTGAAACCGAAACACAGTTGTCACGACTTCTCGGTAACTCGCCCTTACAGGTTGAACTTGAGCTTATTCACACTAAAAGTCATAAGTCCAAAAATACCTCGGCCGAGCATCTTTTGGCCTTTTATAAAACCTTTGACGACGTAAAGCACAAAACCTTTGACGGCCTTATTATTACAGGTGCGCCTGTTGAAAATATGCTTTTTGAAGAGGTTACCTATTGGGATGAGCTTTGCGAAATTATGGAATGGAGCAAAACCCACGTTCAGTCCACCTTCCATATTTGTTGGGGTGCTCAAGCAGGGCTTTATTACCATTTCGGTATTGAAAAAAAGCCACTTGATAAGAAAATGTTCGGTGTGTTTAAGCACAAGGCAGACTATAAAAAGTCAATCCTTTTACGTGGATTTGACGACGAATTTATGGTGCCTCATTCTCGTCACACAACCGTTGACGTTGAAGATATAAAAAAGGTGCCTGAAATTAAAATTCTTGCTTCCTCTGAAGAGGCGGGCGTTTATGCTATGGCAACAGCCGAGGGTAGACAAATTTTTATTACAGGCCATTCCGAATATGACGCAAACACCCTTGCAAACGAATATTTTAGGGATTTGGGCGAAGGCAAACCTATTGAAATACCAAAAAATTACTTCCCCGACGACAACCCTGAAAATGAGCCGATTGTTACTTGGCGTTCACACGCTAATTTACTTTACAGCAACTGGCTAAACTATTTTGTATACCAAACAACACCTTATGATATTGAACAAATAAAATAAAAATAAGGCCAAGTGTTTCAAAAGGGCACTTGGCCAATTTTATTTAAAATATAATATATATTATATTTTAATTCCGGCTTGACTTTAGCACGCTAACGTGGTAGTATAGTAGGGCACTAAATTAATGAGGTAATAATTATGTTAAGATACCGTTCAGAAGCTATTGATAGATTATTTCAAACATTGCTTAATTTAGAATCTGTTGAAGAATGTTATGAATATTTTGCTGATTTATGTACTATAAAAGAGGTACAGGATATGGCACAGCGACTTGACACTGCAATTCTTTTGGATAAGGGGTTAAGTTATCAAAAAATAATTGACGAAATTGACGTTAGCAGTGCCACCATTGGTCGTGTCAGCAAATGCCTTAATTACGGTAGCGGCGGTTACCGCAACGCTATTAAAAAATTAACCGATGAGGAGAATAAATAATGAAAAAAAGCGATTTATTTTTAAGCTTTAGTGAAAAGGTGGTTTTTACTCTTCGTTCACTTTATTCTTCCTACGGTTATTCGCAATATAAAATGAGCAAGTTTGAAGAATATGATTTATACGCTGCTAATAAGGATTTTTTGATTTCCGACAGTGTTATTACCTTTACCGACACAAACGGCAAGCTAATGGCCTTAAAGCCCGACGTTACACTTTCTATTATTAAAAATATTAAGGACGAACCCGATTCCTTGAGCAAGGTTTTTTATAACGAAAACGTTTATAGAATTTCGGGTGGCTCGCATACCTATAAAGAAATTATGCAGGCAGGTCTTGAATGCTTTGGAGATATTGATGCTTACAGCATTTGCGAGGTAATAACCTTAGCGGCAAAAAGCTTAAAAACTATAAGCGATTCCTGTGTTTTGGACATTTCGCATTTAGGCCTTTTAGAAAACGTTTTTGAAAGCTTTAATATACCTATGCTTTACCGTCCGCAAATTATTAAGTTTATAGGGGATAAAAACCTTCACGAGCTTGTTAAGTTTTGTAAGGGGCTTAATATTGCTGAAGAAAGCATAAATATAATTAAGTTTTTGGTTTCGGCTTCAGGCAATCCCGACGAGGCTGTACCAAAGCTTATTAACCAATTAAACGGCAAGACTGATATAACCCCACTTTTAGAAATTAAAGAAATGCTTAATGCAATCGACCCTGATTTAAGGTCAATTTTACGAATAGACTTTTCGGTTGTTAATGACATTAAATACTATAACGGTATTGTATTTAAGGGCTTTATTGAAGGCATTCCCGTTGGTGTTTTATCGGGTGGACAGTACGATAAGCTAATGCAAAAAATGAACCGTCGTTCTTCGGCTATTGGTTTTGCGGTTTATCTTGACGAGCTTTCAAGATTTAAGGCTTTTTCTAACGAATACGACGTTGATGTGTTATTAATATATTCAAAAAGCACAAATCTTTCGGCACTAAATAAATTTGCCGAAAGCCTTACCCAAAAAGGTGAAAGGGTTTTAGTTTCAAAGGATGAAAACAAAAATATTAAATACCGTACCATTATAAATTTTGATTGCGAGGTGGCAAAGGGTGAAATCAATGCTTAACGTAGCCCTTCCTAAAGGAAGACTTGGTGAAAAGGTTTACGCTATGTTTGAAAGGGCAGGGTTTGAATGTCCTTCAATTAAAGAAAATAACCGTAAGCTTATTTTTGAAAATGAAAAGGTTGGCGTACGTTACTTTTGGGTAAAGCCTTCCGACGTTGCAATTTACGTTGAACGTGGTGCTGCTGATATTGGTGTTGCAGGTAAGGATATTTTGCTTGAATACACACCCGACGTTTACGAGCTTTTAGACCTTAATATCGGTAAATGCCGTATGGCAGTTGCAGGCAAAAAGGATTTTAGATATGATATGAGCCGTACCCTTCGTGTTGCAACCAAGTTTAAAAATATTGCAAGTGGACACTATTTGTCAAAGGGTATGGATATTGATATTATTCACCTTAACGGCTCGATAGAAATAGCGCCGATATTAGATCTTTCGGACGTTATTGTCGATATTGTTGAAACAGGCACAACCTTAAAGGAAAACGATTTAGAGGTTATTGAAGAAATTGTGCCCATTAGCGCACGTTTTATTGCCAATAAAACAAGCTATAAGTTTAAATCACAGGCTATTGATAAAATTGTAAATCAAATGGCGTTAGAGCAAGCGGAGGCAAAATAATGATTAAAATTTTAAAATTTGGTGAGGTTTCGGCCGACGATATTTTCGCCCGTAGCGAGCCTGCCGTTAACGTAGAAGCCATTGTGACTGAAATTATTGAAAACGTAAAGCAAAACGGCGATAAGGCGCTTTATGAATACTGCGAAAAGTTCGACAAGGCAAAGCTTGAAAGCTTACTTGTAAGCGAAGAAGAAATTAAAGAAGCGGTTGCTTTGGTAGAACCGCAGTTTTTAGAAATTTTAAAAACTGCCGCACATAATATTCGTGGATATCACAAAAATCAGGTAAGAAGCGGTTTTGAAATTAAAAAGGCCGACGGTGTAATAATCGGTCAAAAAATCATCCCTGTTGACAGGGCGGGGCTTTACGTACCTGGTGGTACAGCGGCTTATCCTTCAACCGTTTTAATGGATTCTATCCCCGCTAAAATTGCCGGCTGTAAAGAGGTTGTTATGGTAACACCCCCCTCACAAAATGGTAAGGTAAACCCTGTAATTCTTGCGGCGGCTTACATTGCAGGGGTTGATAAAATCTTCAAAATTGGTGGCGCACAGGCGGTAGCGGCATTGGCCTATGGTACTGAAAGCGTACCTAAGGTTGACAAAATTGTAGGCCCCGGTAATGCCTTTGTTGCCGAAGCTAAAAAACAGGTTTTCGGTCAGGTTTCAATTGATATGATTGCGGGTCCCAGCGAAATTTTAATTATTGCTGATGGCAAAAGCAACCCCGCACATGCGGCGGCTGATTTATTGTCACAAGCCGAGCACGACAAAATGGCAAGCGCTGTGCTTGTTACCGATTCTGAAGAATTGGCAAAAGCGGTAAGTGACGAGCTTGAAAAACAAATTCCCCTTTTGGAAAGAAGCGAAATTGCACGTGCTTCAATTGACAATAACGGTAAAATTATCGTTGCCGACAATTTAGAAAAGGTAATTGAAATTTCAAACGAAATCGCACCCGAGCATTTGGAATTATTGCTTGACGAGCCCTTTAAATATCTTGATTTAATTCGTCATGCGGGTTCAATTTTTATGGGAAGATACTGTCCCGAAGCGTTGGGCGACTATTATGCAGGTCCCAACCACACACTTCCCACAAGCGGTACGGCAAAGTTTTCAAGTCCTTTGTCGGTCGATGATTTTATCAAGAAAACACAGTATACCTACTACACTAAGGAAGCACTCGATAAGGTTGCTTATGACGTGGCATACTTTGCCGAAAAGGAAGGACTTACTGCACACGCCAAAAGCGCTATTATTCGTAGTCAAAGTGAGGAAAATTAAGTGAGTAAATTTTTAGATTCTAAATTTAATAATTTAGTGCCGTATACCCCCGGTGAACAACCAAAGGATATGAAATACGTAAAGCTTAATACTAACGAATCACCCTTTGCACCGTCACCTAAGGCACAAGAAATGGCGGCAACGGCGGCTAGTAATCTTCAACTTTATTCCGACCCCGAATGTCGTGACCTTGTAAAAACAGCGGCTCAATATTTTGGTGTTCAGACTGATGAAATTCTGTTTACCAATGGGTCGGACGAGGTATTAAACTTTGCTTTTATGGCATTTTGTGAAAAGGGTGCCGTTTTTCCTAACGTAACCTATGGTTTTTATTCGGTTTTTGCCGACCTTAACGGTGTAAAATATCAAGAAATACCCTTAAGGGACGATTTTTCGGTTGATATTAACGACTACATAGGGGTTAATAAAACTGTGTTTTTAGCAAACCCCAATGCACCTACGGGTATAGCATTAAGTGTTGCGGATATTGAAAAAATCGTTAAGTCAAACCCCGAAAACGTGGTGGTAATTGACGAAGCCTACGTTGATTTTGGCGGCGAAAGTGTTGTGCCGCTTATTAAAAAGTACGACAATTTGCTTGTTACCCAAACCTTTTCAAAATCACGTTCATTGGCTGGTGGTCGTTTAGGCTTTGGTATTGGCTCAAAACAGCTTATTCGTGACCTTAATACTATTAAATATTCAACAAATCCCTATAACGTAAATTCAATGACTGCGGCGGCAGGTATTGGCTCGCTTTTGGATGATGAATATATTAAAAACAACTGTGAAAAAATCAAGCAAAATCGTGATTATTTGGTAAATGAGCTTAAAAAGCTTAATTTTACCATGACCGATTCATTAGCTAACTTTATTTTCGCTAAACACAGCAGTGTAAGTGGTAAGGAAATTTATTTAAAGCTTAAGGAAAAGGGCGTTTTGGTGCGCCATTTTGATAAAGAAAATTTAACCGACTATAACCGCATTACAATAGGCAGTAAGGAACAGTTAGATTATTTAATTGAAAAACTAAAGGAAATTTTAGGTGAGTTATTATGAGAACTGCTACAATAAACAGAAAAACAAACGAAACCGATATTTCGCTTATCCTTAACCTTGACGGTACAGGTAAAAGCGAAATTAAAAGCGGTTGCGGTTTTTTAGACCATATGCTTACCCTTTTTGCAAAGCACGGCCGTTTTGATTTAACGGTTAATTGCAAGGGTGACACCGAGGTTGACTATCACCACACTACCGAAGATATCGGCATTTCTTTAGGTCTTGCTTTTAAGGAAGCGCTTGGCGATAAAAAGGGTGTAACACGCTATGGTTATATGGTTTTACCCATGGATGAAGCGCTTATTTTAACCGCTATCGATTTTTCGGGCAGGGCATATCTTGGCTATGATATGGACATTCCAGCCGAAAAGGTAGGCGATTTTGATACCGAGCTTGTAGAAGAATTTTGGTACGGCTTTGTTCGCAATGCCGAATGTACTCTTCACATTAAGGAAATTGACGGTTTAAATTCACACCACATTATTGAAGGTGCCTTTAAATCGGCGGCTCACAGTATGAAGGACGCGGTAAAAATCGACCCAGACGCCGCTAATGAAGTTTTATCCACAAAGGGTGTTTTATAATGGTAGCAATAGTTGATTATGGGGTAGGTAATCTTTTTTCGCTTAAAAGCTCCTTTGCGGCAATTGGTGTTGAGGTTATAGTTACTGCCGACCCTGAGGTTTTAAAAAATGCTGACCGCATTGTGTTACCTGGTGTTGGCGCCTTTGAGGATGCCGCTAAAAAGCTTCGTGACAGCGGTCTTGATAAGGTTTTAATCGAGCTTGCAAATAACGGTAAGCTGCTTTTGGGTATTTGCCTTGGTATGCAAATGCTTTTTGAAAAAAGCTATGAATACGGCGAACACGATGGCTTAGGGCTTATTAAGGGCTCGGTTAAGCCTATAAAGGACGTAATACCCGCCGACTTTAAAATACCACACATTGGCTGGAACCGCCTTATTTACAAAAAGCAAACCCCAATGTTTAAAAATATAAACGACGGTGACTGTGTTTATTTTGTTCATTCCTTCTATGCAACCGACTGTGACGAATCGGTTGTGGCTGTGGCAGAATACGGTGCGCCACTTACTGCGGCGGTGCAAAACAAAAACGTTTTCGGTTGTCAGTTTCACCCTGAAAAAAGCGGTAAGGTTGGGCTTGAAATTTTAAGGGCTTTTGCCGAAATGAAGGAGTGCGAAATATGTTAATTTATCCCGCAATTGATATTTATTCAGGCAAGGCTGTGCGTCTTTTTAAAGGCGATTATGCGCAAATGACGGTTTATAACGAAAATCCCGAAGAGGTTGCGCTTGACTTTAAAAACAGCGGTGCTACACATATTCACCTAGTTGATTTAGAGGGTGCAAAAGCAGGCGAAACCCCCAATCTCCCGACGGTTGTAAAAATCAAAAAGGCAACAGGTCTTTTTTGTGAAATTGGCGGCGGTATTCGTTCAATTGAGGTTATCGACCGTTATATTTCATCAGGTGTTGACCGTGTTATTTTAGGCACTGCCGCTGTTACAAGCGAAGGCTTTGTTGAAGAAGCTGTCAAAAAATATGGTGATAAAATTGCCGTTGGTATCGACATTAAGGACGGTCTTGTTGCTATTAAGGGTTGGACCGAAACCAGCAATTTAGAAGCCTTCGATTTTTGCGAAAAAATGCAAAGCATTGGTGTTAAAACGGTTATTTGTACCGACATTTCAAAGGACGGCGCAATGCAGGGCACAAACCATCAATTATACCGTGATTTATCTAATAAATTTAGTTTAAATATAATTGCATCGGGCGGTGTTTCAAGTATTGACGATATTGAAAAATTATCAGACTTAAAGCTTCACGGCGCAATTGTTGGCAAGGCTTATTACACAGGTGCTATAAACCTTAAAGAAGCAATCGAGGTGGCAAAATGATAACAAAAAGAATCATACCCTGCCTTGACGTGCGTGACGGCCGAGTGGTAAAGGGTGTTAATTTTGAAGGCCTTCGTGACGTATCGTCACCTGTTGAGCTTGCAAGGTTTTATAGCGAATGTGGTGCAGACGAGCTTGTATTTTACGATATAACCGCTTCTAGCGACGGCCGTAAGCTTTTTACCGAAATACTTACTCAAACCGCTAAAGATGTCTTTATACCCTTAACGGTTGGCGGCGGTATCAACACCGTTGCCGACTTCGACCGTGTTTTAAAATGCGGTGCCGATAAGGTAAGCGTTAATTCGGGCGCTATTCGAAACCCCAACCTTGTAAGTGAAGCCGCAAAGCTTTACGGTGACCAATGTGTTGTTCTATCGGCCGATATTAAGCGTGTAAACGGTGTTTTTCACGTTTTTGCTAAAGGCGGCAGGGAAGATACAGGTATGGAAGCAATTGAATGGATAAAGCGTTGTGTAGGTAATGGCGCGGGCGAGGTTGTTGTTAATTCAATCGACACCGACGGCGTTAAAAAAGGCTTTGATCTTGAAATGCTAAACGCTGTTTGCAATGCGGTAAAGGTGCCTGTTATTGCATCGGGCGGTGCAGGTAAAATTGATGATTTTATTGCCTTGTTTCAAACTCTTCCAAAGGTTGATGCGGGTCTTGCCGCTTCAATTTTCCATTTTGGCGAGGTTAAAATTTCTGATTTGAAGGCTGAAATGGTAAAAAATAACATCCCTACAAGAAACAGTGGTTTTTAAGGAGTATATTATGATTGATATTAAAAGTTTAAAATTTGATAAAGACGGTCTTATTCCTGCAGTTATTGTGGATTCAATAACCAAAAAGGTTTTAACTGTTGCGTATATGAACGAAGAAAGCTTAAAAATTTCTATTGAAAAGGAACTTACTTGTTTTTACAGCCGTTCACGTCAGGAATTATGGCTTAAAGGGGAAACCAGCGGTAATTACCAGCATATTGTTTCAATTACAGCTGACTGTGATAACGACGCCTTGGTTGTTGTGGTTGAGCCTGACGGCCCCGCTTGCCATAAGGGTGAATTTTCTTGCTTTCATAATCCCGTTTTTCAAAGTGAGGAACGCCACGAATTTAATTTAGAAGGCTTAATGTCACTTATTGAAGGCCGTAAGCTTGATAAAAAGGAAGGCTCCTACACAACCTATCTTTTCGAAAAGGGAATTGATAAAATTCTTAAAAAGGTTGGCGAAGAAAATACCGAGGTTATTATTGCCGCTAAAGCCGACGATAAAAAAGAAACCATTTACGAAATTGCCGATTTGGCATATCACGTAATGGTGCTTATGGTTGAAATGGGCATTTCGCTTGAGGATATTCATAAAGAGCTTGCATCACGTCACGTTATTGACCACAAGGTTAAGCAGGAGAAAATGACCAAATGATGACCCGTGATTTACACACCCATTCCACCTTTTCAGACGGTATAAACACCCCTGAAGAAATA
Organism: Acutalibacteraceae bacterium; assembly: GCA_045612765.1. Classification (GTDB taxonomy): domain Bacteria; phylum Bacillota; class Clostridia; order Oscillospirales; family Acutalibacteraceae; genus UBA737. The sequence goes on along the minus strand of JAZKZS010000006.1, from coordinate 12,170 downwards.
GTGCTTTCGGCAATTGAAAAAGGGTTAAAAACTATCGGTATTTCCGACCATTCTTATACAAGCTTTGACACCTACGGTTGTATGCCACCCGAAAGGACCGAAGAATACATTGTCGAAATCCAAAGGCTTAAGGAAAAATACCATGATAAAATTGAGATTTTGTGTGGTATTGAACAGGATATTTTTTCGGGTGTACCAAAGCATAAATTTGATTACGTTATAGGCTCGGTTCATTTCATTAAGCTGGGTGAAGAATATATTGCTGTTGATTTGTCGGCAAAGGATTTAAAAGATGCTGCCGATAAATATTTTAACGGTGATATTTATGGTGTGGTAAAGGAATATTATCGTTTGGTGGGCAAGGTTCATGAAGTAACAGGCGCTAATATTATTGGGCATTTGGATTTAATAACAAAATTCCAAGAAAAAGAACCGCTTTTTGACGAACAGGATGAACGTTATATCAGCGCTTGGCAGTCGGCTGTTGATGAGCTTATTAAGGCTGACGTTGTGTTTGAAATAAATACGGGTGCTGTTTCACATGGGTATAGAACTACACCTTATCCGTCACCCGCTATAAAGGAATATATACTTAAAAACGGCGGAAGCTTTGTCTATAACAGCGACAGTCACTCAGCCGACGCAGTAGCAAATTTTAAGGATTTATAAATAAAAGAAACCGTCCATTTGGACGGTTTCTTTTATTTATAGGGATTGGGGTTATCGGTAAGATTTAAAATATAATCGGCAGAGGTGTTATACAGCTTGGTCAACATAATTACAAATCTAGTTGGTATTTCGCGTTTGCCGATTTCATAATTACTGTATACGCGTTGGTCTATATTTAAATAAGCTGCAACTTCCTTTTGAACTAAATCGTTATCTTCACGTAAGTCTTTTAATCGTTTATAATACATACATATCACCTTATTTAAAGTATACGTACTATCAAAGAATAGTATTGATTTTACTATCAAAACATAGTAAAATATAAAAAGAGGGTGATATAAGTGAAATTTTTTGAACGAGAAGATGCTTGTGGATGTGATTATTGTGTAAATTATATGAAAATTGACAACAACAATTTTTACTATTTAATTCCACGAGGAATTTGCAAAAAATATGATATATTGCGTGATTATAATTCAAATATATGTGATTGTTTTGTTTTAAAATCAGGTGTGCATACTCCAAAATGGTATCCTGGTCGAGATGGATGAAATTTATTAAAAAGAAAACCACCCAAAAGGGTGGTTTTAATTATTCTAAAATATAAATTTCAGCTTTGCGCACACCAAAGTTAACGCATTGACGTTCTGTATTCATAAATAAGTCAATACCTGTTGGGTGTTTTTTAATAAATCCGCCTGTGTCAGCGGCAACAGCATAACCGTAAATATATTTACCGTCAACGGTTTTAATAAACATTTTTGTACCGTAGGGTATAATTTTGGGGTTTACTGCAATGTGACCGGGCTGTGGCCAAACACCCGTTGAGGTTCTGTTACCTGTGTGGGTGTAAGCGGTAGCACGTACAGTCATTTTTGATTTATACTTAACTGGAACACCGTTAGCATCAAGCTCGATAGTATTTGTGGGAACAATGGTTGAAACCCAGTTTTTAGGATTTGCAGGTATGGGCTTGGTACCCATAAGCTGAACAGCGCCAACGGGTTGTGTTAAAATTGTGGTAGAGACAATTTCCTTTATGGTGGGAACACCGTTTATGGTTTTTTGGGTATAGCTAACAAGCTGTGAGCCTTTTACACCGGGCTTTGTAACCTTTGTAACACCCTTGTTTAAGGCTTCGGTGTATTCGGTTTTGGTTTCAAAGGGAATTGCTTCGGTGTAGGTGCCGTTTGTGTAACCAATATCGGTATAATCGATATATGTGGTTTCTTTAATTTCGGTATCAAGTGCGGGTTCAACAAAGTCGTGTTCGTCAACGGTAAAGCCTGCCTCGGCTAATGCCTGTGCTACTGTGCCGCCGAAAAACTTAATTTCGGTTGTCTTATCACCCTGTGTAATGTATACGGGAAAACCGTAGGTAATGTGAACTGAAGTTGTTCCGTAAAAAATGTTTGTGTTTAAAATTTCGTAATTGTTGGACTTAAACTTCATTTTAGCCATAACCGATGCCACGTTTCGTGAAAGCGAGGTTACAGTATAGGTTTTTTCACCGTCAAAAACTTCAATCGTGTGGATTGATGTGTGCAGTAAAGTAACTACTGCGATGGTAAGGGCGGTAAGCACGCTTAATGCTCTTAATCGCATATGCTTGTTGTTGATAAACTCATACAAGCCATACTTTATTTTTTCTATCATCCAATAACTCCTTTAATTTGGGCTAAAAGTATTAATTTTTGCAGCCCATTTTTTAAAAGCCTATGGTATTATATCCATTTTAGCCCCAAAAGTCAAAAAATGAGCCATGCTTGAATTTGGTTAGTTTGCTCAAAAAAACAGCCTCAAAAAAGGTTACAAAGTTGTAACTTTTTCGAAAATAGGCATATTTTGCCGATTTTTTTGTGAAAAGTGACAAAAAATCAACCTTGCGGTTTATATGTTTAGCATAATATATGTCAAAATCACAAAGGATAGTGGTTTTGTGGAGTGGTTTGAGCAGTTATAACTAAATGTTGTGTTTAAAAAACTTTACAAAATCTTTAGTGTATGGTATATTTAAATGGTAAATTAGGTTTTAAAAAACCACATTATGTATTATATGTGGTATTATTTAGCTTTATGCAATACTTGGGAAGGTTAAAAAATTATGCTTTGGTTTTCAAAACGCAAAAAGATAAAAGAAAACCCTGCCCTTCGCGAAATGGATGGCAGGGAGGTTAAATATGTTACACGCCTATACCACGATGAAAGCGGCGAACAAAAAAGCGTTATTGTTGGTAAGGCAGGGCGCATTGTTTTAATTGAAGGTGAAATTAGGGTGCTTTGCGGCGAGGCGGACGTTTTTCGCTGTGATATGGAAAGTTGCGAATACTTTATTCATATGTCAGGTGACGGCATTACCGTTAAAGGCCCCAATACTGTAACAAATGCTGACGACCATATTATGATTTTTTATAAATATCATCGCAAATAATTTACAGCTTCCGCCTTAGCTTTTCTAGGGCGGATTTTTCTATTCGGGATACATAGCTACGTGAAATATTAAGCTTTTTTGCAATATCCCGCTGGGTTAATTCGGGATAACCGTCAATACCGTATCTAAGTCGAATAATCTCAAGCTCACGTTCATCTAATACGCCGTTTATAATAAGCCGCAGCTTTTGAATTTTAAGCTTTGTGTCAAGCTCTTCTACAATATCGCTTTTATCGGCAATAACATCAATAAGGGTTAGCGCATTACCTTGCCCATCGGTGTCTATGGGGTCGCTTATAAAAACGTCCTGTGCGTTTTTTCTAAGACTTCTGAAAAACATTAAAATTTCGTTTTCTATACAGCGCGCGGCATAGGTAGCCAGTCTGATATTTTTATCGCTCTTAAAGGTAGAAACGGCCTTTATAAGCCCAACCGTGCCTATTGATATTAAATCATCTTGGTCGGCACCTGTGGCGTAATATTTTTTTACAATATGTGCCACAAGGCGCAGATTATGCTCAATTAAGGTGTTACGTGCATTAATATCACCGTTTTGGCTTTTTTCTAACAGCTCGTTTTCTTCTTCGGCAGTAAGCGGACGTGGAAAGGCGCCCTTGGTAACAACGTGTAAAGCAAAAAAGTATATACTGGATATTAGCTCTAAAATTAAATTAAACAAAAAATCAACCCCCAAGGTTAATATATGACCAAGGGGGCTTGTCGTATTATATTTAGATAAGTGACATTGTGAAATTAAATTTAATTTCTTTATCGTCAAAGCGGAATTCGGGCAATAACTGTGGACCGCAGGAATTAGAGCCAAGACCCGAATCCATATAGTCTACTCTTACAAAGGTTTTACCGGTTTTAATAAGCTCGTCGGTGTGGTTGGCATCGGTTAGTTGCTTTGAAGAATAGCTTGAAACGTTACAGTCAAGGTCGTCGCCTGTAAATTTAATTTTATCAAGGCTTAACATTCTAACACCTGTGTGGTTGCCGTGCTCTTGAGGGTAAATATATGGCACGTATTCCTTGTCGGCGCTTGAGGTGTAAAGGTTTACGGTCGAGCCGTGGTGCATATCAGGGTAGCTTTCAAGCGGACCAAAGCCAAAATAGCTAAAGGGTGCATTGTCGACAGGCATTGAAAATTCAAGACCAAAACGTGGCAACCAAACAACCCTTTCACGAATATTACCCTCAAAGTTAAAGTCAATTCGACCGTCGTTATAAACCTTTACGGTGTAATTATACTGCATATAGGGTGTGCGCGAAACACCTGCAAGCGAGCCCTTAACCTTAACGCCGCCAAGGGTAAGCTCAGATTCGTAAATTTTATTAAATGCGGTGTCAATGTTTTCGCCCTGCCAAATGTTGTAATTACCCCATAAGGCTTTTACGTTTCTTTCGTTGTCGGTTGGGGCACGCCAGGTGGTAAAGTCCATACGATCGGCAAGATATTCCTTACCGTCAACAACTATGCTTGTAAAGTTGCCGTAATGCTTCGAGAAGGTGTAGCTGAATCTTTCACCCTTAAATATAACGTCAAGGCGTTCCTCCTGCATTTCAGCAAACGCTGTTGAAACAACAGGTTTTATTAATTCGGCAGGAATTTCGTGTTGGGTAAGTGCAACCTCGTTACCGTTTTTATAAAGGCGACAGGTGATAAAGGCACCCATTTCACAGCTGATTTTTGGAATTTCAATCTTAATTTCTTTGTTGGTATGTGGTGCAACATCTAAATTAAGCGTACATTCATTAATAAGATTACCGTCGGCTTCAATTTTATAAACAAAATCACATTCCAAAAGGTTTGTAAAATCAAAACGGTTGTAAACTGTTAAAACGCCGTTTTCAAATTCGGTGAAAAGGGGCTGATAAGCGGCCTTTACTTCGTAAGAGCCGGCTTTGTAATCACGGTTGGCAAATACCATACCGTCACAGCAGAAGTTACCGTCATTGGTTAATTCGCCTTCAAAGTCACCGCCGTATTTTTGTACGCCGTCAACAACAACGGTGTGGTCTGCCCATTCCCATACGCAACCGCCAATACATTTGGGGTATTTATTAAACATTTCGTTATAATACCAAACGTCACCAGGACCGTTACCCATAGCGTGTGAATATTCGCATAAAAAGTGTGGCTTTTGAATTTTGTCATTTTCGGCATATTTTTCAATAGTATCGGGTATGCTGTGGTACATAAATGAAAGTATGTCTATATTTTCAAATTCGCCCTTGCGGCTTGCATCCTCGGCGTGAATAAGGCGTCCGTCGTTCAAGGTGCGAGCCCATTTAATCATTTCAAGGTGGTTTTGTGCGTGGCCGCTTTCGTTACCTGTTGACCACATAATAACCGAGCATTGATTACGAAATACAAGACAAGCGCGTTGCATACGTTCAACGTGTTCCGGCTTCCAATCCTCCCAGCAGGCAGGCCATTCGCCGCTGTCTATATCATAGCAATAAGAAACGTTCGCGTTACGGCGGGTAAAGCCGTGGGTTTCAATATCGGTTTCTAAAATTACGTAAAAGCCCATTTCGTCGCAAAGGTCAACAAAATAGGGAATGGGCGGATAGTGTGAGGTTCTAACACAGTTAATGTTAAGCTCCTTCATTTTTTCCAAATCTAAACGAAGCTCGTCATAGGTCTGGCACCAACCGTTATATTTGTGGGTGTCGTGGTGGTTTACGCCACGTAGCTTAACACTTTGGCCGTTTATTAAAAGCTCGCATTTATCTGAAATGGCAATAGTGCGCATACCAATTTTTCTTTCAATAATCTCGCCGTCTTTTTCAAAGCGAAGGGTGTAAAGGTATGGCTTTTCAGCATTCCACAAAATCGGGTTTTCCACCTCAAATTTAGCGGTCTTACACTTTGCAGTCGCTAATATTGTGCCGTTGTCTAAAAGTGTAATATCGGACCGGGTGTCAGCTTTTACTGTAATAACGCTTTCATTAGCAGTTATATCAAGGTCAACAATGTGATTGTGGGGGCGTTGTAAGACGTAACAATCACGGAAAATACCATTAAAACGGAAAAAGTCCTGGTCTTCAAGGTAACTTCCGCAACACCATTTATAAACAACTGCACGAACGGTATTTTCGCCCTTTTTAACAAATGGGGTAATATCAAATTCAGCTTGTAAATGGCTGCCTTGTGTAAAGCCTACGTACTGGCCGTTAATATAAAGCTGTGCGCAAGAGGATACACCTTCAAAAATAAAGTAGCATTTGCCCCAAAGGTCAGCTATTTCAAAGCTTCTTTCATAAACACCGCAGGGATTGTCGTTGGGAACGTATGGCGGGTCACAAGGGTAGGGGTAGTTAATGTTGGTATAATTAGGATTTTCATAACCTAAAATTTGCCAACATGAAGGCACGGTAATTTCATCCCATTCATTTATATCACCGCAATAGTCAACATCACGGCTGAAATATTTAAAATTCCACTTGCCGTTTAAAAGCAAATATTCTGACTTACCCTTAGGTATATAATAACTTCTGGGTGCTAAACGGTTTTCACTTGTTTTTAAAGGATTTTCATAAAAACGCAAGGCTACTACCTCCTAAAAATCATTAATTTTATTATACGGCAGTATTATATGTAATTTAACTATGAAATACAATTAAATTAAAAAAGATAGCCTTGAAAATCAAAGCTATCTTATAATATTCTGCCACGTTTTACGGCTTGGTTTCCAAATTTTTGGCGTACCTTATAAAGTGAATCCTCAACCTTTTCGGTTTTAATATTACTATCCTTTTCGCCAAACATATCAATTTGTGTGGCTTCGGCTTCTTCCTTAAGACCAATCGCACGAATACCCACCGAACGTAGCGGCTCGGCGAAGTTGTAATGCTCTTTAAAAAGCTCAAACCCACGTTTTGCTAAAATAGGCGCACAGTTTGTACCGTCGGTAAAGGTTTTGCTAAATTCTCTAACCGCTAAGGAAGAGGTGCGTATATGCACCTGCACGCCTGTCGCATAAAGCTTATGCTTTCGTAAGGTTTCACAAATATTTTCACTAAAGCTTAAAAATGCCGCCCAAACCTCATCGTTGTTTTCAAAATCCTTGCCGGTGGTGGTGCTTTTGCCCACGCTTTTTGGCTTGCTTTCGGCGGTGTAGGGCACAACAGGTGAATTATCCTCTCCCAAAGCGTATTGCTTTAGCGCTATACCGTTTTTTCCAAGCATTCGTATTAAGGTTTTATCGTCGCACATGGTAATGTCACCAATAGTGGTAATGCCGATACCTTTAAGCTTTTCTGTGGTACTTTTGCCAACAAACAATAGGTCGCTAATGGGCAATGCCCAAACCTTTTGTTTAAAGTTTTGTTTTGAAATTACGGTTACTGCATCGGGCTTTTTCATATCCGAGCCAAGCTTTGCAAAAACCTTATTAAAGCTGACCCCTACTGAAATGGTAAGGCCTAATTCACGTTTAATGTCCTTTTGAATTTTATGGGCAATTTCTTCACCATTTCCAAAAAGAACTGTGCTGCCTGTTACGTCAAGCCAACATTCATCAATGCCAAAGGGTTCAACCATATCGGTATAGCGGCTGTAAATTTCACGTGCTTTGTGGGAATATTCTTCATATTCCTTATATAGCGGTGGGAGGGTAACAAGGTCGGGACATTTGCGCTTGGCTTCAAAAATTGCTTCGGCAGTTTTAACACCAAATTTTTTTGCAACCTCGTTTTTAGCAAGTACAATGCCGTGGCGATTTTCACTTTCACCACAAACAGCAATTGGCAATTCCTTTAGGGTGGGGTTATATAATAATGAAACCGAAGCAAAAAAGTTGTTTAAATCGCAATGCAAAATAATTCTTTCGGCCACTAAACCACCACCTTTTTGAACATTTGTTCTAATTATACACTAAAGTAGAAAAAATGTAAAGGGTGTTTAATACTTAAATTTTGAAAGTGCCGTTTTATGCAGTCTTTCGGTGTGCCGCAGGCTATAATTTATTATATAAGAAATTTCTAAAAGGTTTTTACCACAGGTATATTTTAAAAATAAAACTTCTTTTAAAAGCGGGTCGCTAACCCCATTAATTTTTCGTTCAATTTCATTTCTAATTTGTTCGCATTTTTTAATTTCAAGCAAAATTTGTGGTCTTTTTTCGGTGGTTTCGTTTAACATGGCATATAATCGGTTAATTTTCTTTTGTTGCAGTAGGTGCTGCTGTAAATATTGCTTTTTAGTCATTTAGTTTTCCCCTGAAGCTTAGGCTTAACAAGGGCAACGTACTGGCCATAGCTGTATTTTGTGTTATGTAGCGTGTTGTAGCTTTCAACCTCTTTAATAAGCTTTATAAGTGGGTTTTCAGCAAGCTGTTTTCGTTTTTTATATTCTTCACGACGTAATTTTTCTATGGTGATTTTACATTTTTCACTGCAATATTTTGTTTGCTGATTTTTAAGCTTTGCGCCACAGCAACGGCAGTATTTAATTTGCTTTTCCTTAAAATTTGTTGAACTGCAAAAAGGGCATAGATAAAAAGCTTCATAAGGTGGGGAAGCAAGCCCGTGACTTTCATATTTTTTAATCGGTTCCTCAAATTCTTTTTTACAGTTGTTACAATAATACATAATTTTCTCCTTTGGGCTTGACTTTTACTGAATAATGTATTACAATAAAAATAAATTACTAAATTCCGTATTCTTAAGCTTATTATAATTCGATATTTAGTAAATGTCAAGTAAAAATTACGTAATTTCGTAAAAAGGATGTAATTATGGTTTTTGTTTATGATTTAATAGAAGAGCTTTGCCAAAAAAAGAAGATTACCGTAACAGCCTTGTGCCGTGAATGTAATATACCACGGTCATCTCTTACTGATTATAAAAAAGGAAGAATTAAAAGCCTTTCAGCTGAAACGCTTTGTAAAATTGCCGATTATTTTGATGTTAGCGTTGGTTATCTTTGCGGGGAAGAGCATATTGTTTTAACCGATGATGCTGTAAAAGCGGCACTGTTTGGCAGTGACTTTAAGGTAAGCGATGATATGTGGCGCGAAATTAAGCACTATGCTGAATTTTTAAAACAAAAATACAGTGAAGAATAATTAAAAAGCCGTACGTTTAGTACGGCTTTTTAATTATAATGAGTATTTAGTTGAATATTTTTGGAATTCGTCCATAAATATTTCGTTCGACGTAGATTTAATCGAATTAAGATATTTATGTGCGTCAAGCTTATCGGACGATAACTGCATGGTATAAACCGCAACGTTTGAACAATGGTCGGATACACGTTCAAAGTTTGTAAGCAAGTCTGTAAATATAAAGCCAAGCTCAATAGTGCAGTCATTTGCTTGAAGTCTTTCAATATGTAGCACTTTAAGTCTGTCGTTAAGTTCGTCAATAACCTGTTCAAGCGGTTCAACGTGGCTTGCCATTTGCGCATTATCGCTTTGGAAAGAAGTAACGGTTAAGTCAACAATTTCGTTAATTGCGGCCGATACAACTGAAAGCTCGTGCTTGGCACTATCGGAAAATTGAATACCTTTTTGGTGCATCTCTTCGGCAAGCTTGCAAATATTTAAAGCGTGGTCGCCAATACGTTCGTAATCCCCAATTGAATGAAGCATACGCGCAACAGCGTGTGAATCGTTTTTGGAAAGGTTATTACTGCTAATTCTTACCAAATAGGTGCCAAGCCTGTCCTCGTATTTATCGGTAAGGGTTTCAAGCTCGGTGAGGCGCTGTGCGGTTGCCTCGTCATAAGTTTCAAACAGCTTAATTGAGGTAGCCATAGCCTCTTTTGCATATTCCGCCATTTCGTTTGCTAAACGGTGACATTCTGCAATTGCAAGGGGTGAGTTGTTAAATATACGCTCGTCCAAAAAGACGGTATGGGTTTTTTCCTCCTTATCGGGAACAACCTTAACGCATAATTTAATAAGTAATTTTTTAACGGGAATCAAAGCAACGGTATTAATTGCATTAAACAAGGTGTGAACAATCGCAACGCCAACCATTGCAATTTCGGCGCCTAAAATACTTAAGCCAAAGGCACGCATTACGTACATAATAATCATACATAAAATCGAACCGAAAACGTTAACCGAAAAATGCATTACAACAACGCGTTTTGCATTTTTATTTGTGCCAAGGGCTGAAATAAGCGCTGTAACGCAGGTGCCTATATTAGCGCCAAGCACTAACGGAATTGCCATTTCCCAAGTAATGCCGCCCGAAAGCGCCAGAGCCTGAACAATACCTATTGTTGCGGCAGAGGACTGAATGACACCCGTGAATGCGGTAGAAACCAAAAGCGCTACAATGGGGCTTTTAAGTGCTAATAAAAAGGTATCAAACCCGTCAAGTGTGCGGACAGACGCCATTGAATCGCTCATAAGGTCCATACCGCAAATTAAAATTGAAAAACCAATAAAAATGTTTCCAAGCTGTTTTTTCTTGTCGCTTTTTGAAAACATTTGCATAACTATTCCAATGCCTGCAAGCAGTGGCGCAAAGGTAGAGGGGTTTAGAAGTGTTATTAAAAAATTACCTTCAAGCCCCGCAAGGCTTAAAAGCCAAGCGGTAAGGGTTGTGCCCACGTTCGAGCCCATTATCATGCCAAAGGTGTTTGCAAAATCCATAATACCGGAGTTTACAAGACCGACAAGCATAACCGTAAATGCGGAGGATGACTGAATTGCAATGGTGATGCCGGCGCCAAGGAAAAAACCTAAAAAGTCGTTTGAAGTAACCTTTCGCATGGTTTTTTCAAGGTTACCACCCGCCATTGTCTCAAGACCGCTTGACATTACGTTCATACCAAAAAGGAAGAACACAAGCCCGCCTATTAGCATAACAATCATATTGAAAATAGTTTCCATCTAGCTTCTCCTTTAAAATTGAACAGCTTCCTCGATATATGACTTAAGATCAGAAATAGGAATACGTTTCTGTTCCATTGTGTCACGGTCACGAACGGTAACACAATTGTCTTCTAAAGAATCAAAGTCGTAGGTGATGCAAATTGGTGTACCAATTTCGTCTTCACGGCGGTAACGCTTGCCGATAGAGCCCGCATCGTCAAAATCAATATTAAAGTATTTTGAAAGGTCGCTGTAAACTTCCATAGCCTTGTCAGAAAGCTTTTTAGAAAGGGGAAGAACAGCAGCCTTAAAGGGTGCAAGTGCGGGGTGTAAACGAAGTACAACTCGTGTGTCGCCCTTATCGTCGGTTTCTTCGTCATAAGCGTTGCAGAAGAAAGCAAGAAGTACACGGTCAGCACCAAGAGATGGTTCAATAACGTAAGGAATATACTTTTCGTTGGTTTCGGGGTCGAAATATTCCATACCTTCGCCTGAATGGTTAGCGTGCTGAGTTAAGTCGTAATCGGTACGGTCAGCAACACCCCATAATTCGCCCCAACCGAATGGGAACATAAATTCAAAGTCGGTAGTTGCTTTTGAATAGAAGCAAAGCTCGTCTTTGTCGTGGTCACGAAGGCGAAGTGATTTTTCGTCCATACCTAAATTTAAAAGCCAGTCACGGCAGTAGCCACGCCAGAATTCAAACCATTCAAGGTCGGTACCGGGCTTGCAGAAGAATTCAAGCTCCATCTGTTCAAATTCACGTGTACGGAAAATGAAGTTGCCGGGGGTAATTTCATTACGGAATGATTTACCGATTTGTGCAACACCGAAGGGTACCTTTTTACGTGTGGTGCGTGCAATATTTTTAAAGTTTACGAAAATACCTTGTGCAGTTTCGGGGCGGAGATAAAGGGTAGAGGTGCTATCCTCGGTAACGCCCTGGAAGGTTTTAAACATAAGGTTAAATTTGCGAATGTCGGTAAAGTCGTGTGAGCCGCAGTCGGGACAACCGATTTTGTGTTCCTTAATATATTCGCTCATTTCACTGTCGCTCATAGCGGCGGGGTTATCTGAAAGGCCGTTTTGTGCAACATAATCTTCAATTAATTTATCAGCACGGTGACGTGTTTTGCAGTTTTTGCAGTCCATTAAGGGGTCTGAAAAGCCGCCAAGGTGACCTGATGCAACCCAAGTTTCAGGATTCATAATAATAGCGCTGTCAAGACCAACAT
>JAZKZS010000005.1:0-5378 GCA_045612765.1 Acutalibacteraceae bacterium | reverse complement strand
AAAAACGCATTACAAAAAAAATTACAAAATACACAAAAAGCATTTTTAACCCTTTTGAAGAAAAAGCCATTTTAAAACAGCTTTATAAAATAAACGCCCAAAATTACGATGTTATAATTGCAGTTGGTGCTGACCACGTTTCAATTAACGCTGTTTTAAAATATAAAGCAACCATAAACGGCAGCTTTAAGGCTGTTTTAATTCAGTATGACCCCTTGGCCGAAAACTTTGAACTGCAGCATTGCGGCAAAGAAAAGCTTATTAAGCTTGAAAAGTATATTTACGAAAATTGCGATTTTATATTTTCGGCGCCATATATACTTAAGCACAAATCAAGCGAATGGCTTAGCGAAAAGGTTTTTACAACCGAACTGCCCGCAATAATAAAAAGAAGCACTAACAGTTATAAAGAAAATGAATTTATTGACTGTGTTTATGCAGGGGATTTTTACAAGGGTATTCGTGAGCCTAACTTTATGCTTAAGCTTTTTTCGCTTTTTGAAAACCAAAAAATTAGGCTTTTTGTTTTAAGCAGCGGCGAAAAGCAATTACTTCAGCATTATGCCGACAACGAATTAAAGGACAGGCTTTTCATTATAGGTCGTGTTCCCGAAGCCGAATGTAACGATTGGCTTAATAAGGCGGATATACTAGTTAATATAGGTAACAAAATTAACAACCAACTACCAAGCAAGGTTTTAAATTACATGTGCTTTGGCAAGCCTATTCTTAACCTATACGCCATAGACGACTGCCCTTCGCTTCCCTATTTTGAAAAATATCCTTTAACAATAAATGCAAATATGCAGGATAACATATCGCCTGTTATTGCAAAAAGTATTGAAAAACAAATAACCGATTTTGCAGGTAAAACAATACCCTTTGACACGGTTGAAAAGGAATTTATTACCTGCACGCCAAATTACGTAACCGAAAGTATTTTAAAAGGTATATTAAATGGAAAAAATCAAAAATTCAATTAAACTTTTTTTAATAATGTTTAAAATAGGCTTGTTCACCTTTGGTGGTGGCTATGCAATGCTTGCTCTTTTAGAAAATGAATTTGTCGAAAATAAAAAATGGCTTACAAAGGCAGATTTTTTAAATATGCTGGCTATTGCCGAATCTACCCCAGGTCCTATTGCAATAAATTCAGCGACCTTTATAGGTTATAAAACCGCAGGTGTTATGGGCTCGGCATTTGCAACCATTGGCGTTTGTTTGCCGTCTTTTATAATTATTTACATTATTTCACTTTTCTTTGATGCGTTTTTATCCTTAAAATTTGTACAATACGCATTTCTAGGTATTCGCGCCTGCGTGGTTTATCTTATTGCATCAGCAGGCTTTAAGCTTTTTAAAAGCATTAAAAAGAACTTTTTGTCAATTGCAATTTTTATAAGCGTTTTATGTGTTATGACTGCATTTTCAATTTTTGCGGTTAAGTTTTCTACCGTATTTTATATTTTAATTTGCGGAACTTTGGGTCTTATTGCCTACCTTATAGGTCTTACCACTAAAAAGGAGGTAAATAAATAATGTTAGAATTATTTTTAACCTTTTTAAAAATTGGTGCAGTGTCCTTTGGGGGCGGCTATGGTATGATATCCTTAGTTCGTGAAGAAGCGTTATCACACGAGTGGCTTACAAGTGACGAATTTATTAATATGATAGCAGTGGCCGAATCCACCCCCGGTCCTATCGCCATTAACATGGCAACCTTTATAGGTTCTAATGAATACGGTATTTTAGGCTCGGCTTTAGCAACCTTGGGGGTTGTGCTTCCCGCTTTTTTAATTATTTTAACAATTAGCGCTTTAATTAAAAACTTTATAAAATACAAGGGTGTTCAAGCATTTTTAACAGGTGTTCAGCCCTGTGTGGTAGCCCTTATTCTTTCAACAGCATTTACCATGCTTTTTTCATCACTTTTTGCATTTTCACATATAGGTGACACACCTGTGCTAAACGTGGTGGGAATTATTGTTTTACCGCTTATAATCTTAATCTCTTTTCTTTATAAAAAATGGAAAAAGAAAAAAATTTCACCCATTTTATTAATCATAATATCAGCCGTTTTAGGTATAATTTTGGGACCGATAATTAATCCGTAAACCAATAACCGCAAAAGCATTTTACTTTTGCGGTTATTTTTATTTGTAAAATAAATCACAATATTTATTGAAAAATTTATAATTAGGGTATATAATATATGTAATATTATGGAAGTTGGTGAAAAAATGTCCAAAAAAGGACGTTTAAATTATATTATTGTGGCGGCGCTTATTGCTGCAATTTATGCCGGTCTTACATTTTTAATCAGCCCGTTAGCATATGGCCCCATTCAGTTGCGAATTTCGGAAATTTTAACAATTCTTCCTATTTTTACCCCTGCGGCAATTCCCGGGCTTACCATTGGCTGCTTAATTGCTAACATTGGCTCGTTTAATTATATTGATATGATTTTTGGCACCTTTGCCACCCTTGCCTCTGCATTTTTGACATATTTTTTGAAAGATATTAAATTCAAAGGCATTCCCTTTTTTGCTATGTTCCCGCCTGTAATTGTAAATGCAATTATAATCGGTTTTGAAATTGCTGTTTTCTTTATGCCTGACGCTTCTTTCGTATGGGCATTCTTGCTATCAGCGGCGCAAGTGGGTATTGGTCAGCTTATTGTTTGTTACGTTCTTGGCGTGCCATTTTACCTTGCAATTAATAAATACAACTTTTTTGAACGCTTAAATAATAAAAGATAATAATTAAAAGGTGTTTTTATGCTTAACAAATTTATTAAAATAAGAAAATCTATAATGCTAATTGTTAAAGCACTTATGGTAAGCGCTGTTACCTTCCTTTTTATTGAAACCTGGGTAAGCTACTATCCTACCGCACTCTTTGACAAGGACGGTAACTATTTGGTTGTTTTCTCGTTTGTGTTTTTGTTAATACTTTTTGGCTCGCTTTTCAGCGCATTTAAAATTGGTATTTATCGCCTTTCTGAAATTATTTACAGCTTTTCACTTTCAATTTTTGTAACTAATTTTATGATGTATATGGAATTCAGCCTTATCGCCCGTGAAATGCTTAATCCGTTATATTTAATTGTTAGTACAGTTATTCAAGCATGCCTAGGATTTATTGGTGCGGTTTGCGCCAATACAATTTATTTTAAGCTTTATCCGCCAAAAGAGCTTTTAGCAATTTTCGGTGACGACCAAGCCGGTTTTAGACTTATTGATAGAATGAATCATATTCATCATAGATTTAAAATTATGCGTGGTGTTAATATTAACACCGAAGACGTCGAAAAAATTAAAATGCTTATTGACAAATACGAAGGCGTACTTATTTGCGATATTGATAAAACCATTGCCAATAAAATTTATTCTTATTGCTATGCCCACCAAAAGCGTATTTATATGATGCCTTCAATTACCGATATTTTAATAAGCAAAAGCCACCAAATACAAATTGGTGATACCGTGGTTATTATGGGCAAAAATCTTGGTTTAAGCCCTGAAGAACGCTTTTTCAAACGTGCGCTTGATATTTTCATTTCAGGCATTATGCTTATTTTTGCCTCACCGTTTATGCTTGCAACCGCATTAGCAATTAAGCTTTACGATGGCGGCAGTATATTATATAAGCAGGAACGCTTGACCTTAAACGGTAAACACTTTTACGTTTACAAATTCCGCAGTATGATTGAAAATGCCGAAGGCAAAAGTGGTGCTGTATTAGCATCAAAGTCAGACAGTCGTATTACACCTGTTGGTAAATTTATACGTGCAACCCGCTTGGACGAGCTACCACAGCTTATAAACGTTTTAAAAGGTGATATGTCACTTGTTGGCCCCCGCCCCGAACGTCCCGAAATTGCCGAGCAATATTACAAAAATTTACCCGAATTTGCATACCGCTTAAAAACCAAAGCCGGTCTTACGGGCTATGCACAGCTTTACGGTAAATATAACACCACCCCCGCTGACAAGCTTAAGATGGACTTAATTTACATTGAAAGCTATTCTATTTGGCTTGATATTAAATTACTTATTTTAACCTTTAAAATTTTATTTATGAAGGAAAGCACCGAGGGTGTAGACCAAAACAAAAAAACTGCTGAAAAATAATTTAAGCCCGACCTTTTTGGTCGGGCTTAATGTTTTTAATTAAGCTTTTAATGCACGTTCAAGCCAAACAAAGCCAACGTCAAGCGCTTCAAACATTGAAGACTTTGTGCTTTCTTTAACAACACGGTCCTTATCGCTAAGTGAAGTGTCGCTTTTTAAAAGCTGTACCTTAATTTTGTCGGGGTCGCCGCCTGCATTTTCAGATAAAATTGTAAATTTAACAACAAAGGCTTCAGCCATATTGCCGTAATAAATTTCGTTTTTGCACCTTACTAAAGGTTTTTCTTTATAAGAAATAAAATCCATAATGTCACCTTCTAAAAACTTCTATTCTTAAAGTATAAACTATATATTTGAATATGTCAAGTATTGACTTTTTTGCAATTATTATATAATATAGTATTTGTAGAAATTTGGCTTTATTGGAGGATAAAATAATGGAAAATTCAATGAAAAATATGGAAACCGTTGTTACCTTAGCAAAAGGCCGTGGCTTTATTTACCCCGGCAGCGAAATTTACGGCGGTTTGGCAAACTCTTGGGACTATGGCCCCTTGGGTGTAGAACTTAAAAATAACATTAAAAAAGCTTGGTGGAAAAAATTCGTTCAGGAATGCCCTTATAATGTTGGTCTTGACAGCGCTATTATTATGAATCCTGAAACTTGGGTTGCATCAGGTCACCTTGGCGGCTTTTCAGACCCCTTAATGGACTGCAAAAACTGCAAAACCCGTCACCGTGCTGATAAATTAATTGAAGACTACGTTGCTAATAACGGTCTTTCTGACAACCCTGCCGCTATGAGCGATAGCGAAATGAGCGAATACATTAAGGAACACCAAATTGGTTGCCCTGATTGTGGCTCACACGATTTTACCGACATTCGTAAGTTTAACCTTATGTTTAAAACATTCCAAGGTGTTACAGAAGATAGTAAATCTGAGATCTATCTCCGTCCCGAAACAGCACAGGGTATTTTTGTAAACTTCAAGAATGTTGCACGTACAAGCCGTAAGAAGGTTCCTTTCGGTATTGCGCAGGTTGGTAAGTCGTTCCGTAACGAAATTACTCCCGGGAACTTCATTTTCAGAACAAGAGAGTTTGAGCAGATGGAGCTTGAATTCTTCTGCAAGCCCGGCACAGACCTTGAATGGTTCAAGTATTGGAAGGATTACTGCCGTGATTTCCTTCTTACACTTGGTATGAAAGAAGAAAACATCCGTATGCGTGACCATAGTCCTGAAG
>JAZKZS010000004.1:0-32826 GCA_045612765.1 Acutalibacteraceae bacterium | reverse complement strand
GGCTTTTTCTTCAAAAGGGTTAAAAATGCTTTTTGTGTATTTTGTAATTTTTTTTGTAATGCGTTTTTCAACTGCATGGATATAATCCTTTGGGAAACGTTTGTTACGGTCTGAACGGGTTGAATAATTAGCGTGATACACCTTGCAGCCCTTAAAGTCTGTTACGTCACTGTCATAAAGACTTTTTTTGGTTGTAAGGCAGTCAACAATATGTCCATTTTCTTTAAATGAATTCATAAGGTGACCTATCAGTATTCCCGTTGCTGAGCCACTAAAGGAAAAAGCTGTTGAAACAAAAAGAATTTTCATATAATTACCTTCAAATAAAGTTTGGTGTTTTAAAAAATTATTTTGCAGTTTTCATATAATCAAACATTTTTTTAGCTTCTGTTGTAATGTCATAATTATGTGAAACAATGCATTCGGTAGGGTTGGTAATATTAGCTTGCGATGCTTTTTCTAACTTGTCGCACCAATCGGTAACGTCGGTTTCTAACGGCAAAAAATCAACAAAGCCCGAAACGTCACATTCACGGCTTACATTGTTTGATATAACACAAGGTGTGCCACAGGCCTGCGCTTCTAAAGCAACCAGCGGTAAACCTTCTATTATTGAAGGCAAAAAGAATACGTCCATTGCATTGTAAAGCGAAGGTAAATCGTATTTTCCCGTTAAAAAGGTTACGTTATTAACAATTCCAAGCTCTTTGGCATAATCCACCAACGCATCATTAGGTGCATCACTTAAAAATAGTAAATGTGCATCCTTGCGGCGATTCAAAAATTCTTTATAAACACGCAATAAAAAATATTGATTTTTTTCAAAGCAAATGCGCCCAATGTGACCAATGACAAGCTTGTCATCTAAATTGAAATCCTGGCGTAATTGTGCGCGCTTTTGTGCGTTTTCATAAAAAATGTTTGGGTTAATGCAGTTATTCCAAATTCGAATTTTACACCAAAGCTTTTTGGGATACATAAAATGACCTGACTTTAGTGAGCATGCCCAAAAGTCAGTAGCGTATTTATCTATAAAAGGCTTATTTATATGATGTAAAAGTGGAACGACCACCTTCATATAGGATTTAACCTTTGGCAAAGCAGAGGTGTGGGAATGAACAATTCTTAAAGGCACACCCGCTTTTTTTGCACGTTTTAGCAGGTCAATATTTGTCAAACCGTCAAAATTGCACCATACGGCTGTATATTTGGTTTTAAAAATGTCGTTAAGGTCTGAATTGTATTGCGAATAGTTGGTACGGCGCGATGCTGCAAATATGCAATTACCACCAATACTTTTAATTTTTTCTTCTAAAACGGCACAGCTTTTATATAGCAAAAAATCACATTCGCAACCGTTCTTTATTAATTGTTCAGCATAGCCTAAAACAATTGTTTCAATTCCCCCAAGCTCAACCTTGGGCCCGAAAATTAAAATTTTCATGATTTAGATTTCCTTTTAAAGTATTTGGTAAGCAATTTATAGGCTAATGAATTTTTATAAGCTTCTTTATCACTGTTAAGGCAATACCCAAGACAAAGCCAAAAAATCAGGCCTGCAAAGTTTAACTGGAAGAAGAAAATATCAGGCAGGAAAATTGCCGATATTGCAACAATCATTACAAGTGTGGTTGAAATTGCGATATCAATGCTTGGTGTAAATTGCAAGGCTATTTTTATAACAAAAATTGCCGCAAGAATAAGGAATAACAAAATTATAGCACCGCCAATAATACCTGTGCCTGTAAGCACTTCAAGATAGGTGTTATGAATAGATGAATTTGTTGTGTTCATTAAGGTATCGGTATTATTTTCAACCGCAAACGAGGTGATGTTTCTGGGCGAAACCCCAAATAAAGGTCTTTGAGCAAGAAGCTTTAAGCCGTCTTTCCAAAGGGCAAATCTTCCGTTAGAAATTTCAGCGGGGTCGTCAAGACGGTCAATGGGCGAATTGTCATTGTTGTATATTATGTTATTTATATCAATTTCATCAGCCGAGCCTTTAACCAATTCTAAATTGCCTGAGGTATAGATTTTGTCATATAATAAATGAATATTCATAAAGATTTCGGTGCCGCCGACGGTTATAACTGTATTTTTTAAAGCAGGCATAAGGCTGTTGACAGCATTTGAAACTAAAACAGGTGCCGCAACCGAAATTATAATGGCTAGGGCAGTGGCTAAAATGCGGTATATTACTTTAATTGATAGCTTTTTAAAAATGAAAATAATGGATAGCCAAAAAATCGCTACAACAGTAATAACGTAACCCATTTTAGAACCTGTCAATGAAAGAACCGATATATGAATTAAGTCTAATAAAACTAAAATTATCTTTTTGAAAATAGATTTACTTTTTACAAAAATAAAAACCGAAGTGCAAATAGCAATTAATGAAAATAAAGCAAGGTAATTAGGGTCGTGAAAAACGCCCCACAAACGACCAAGCGAGGCTACAAAGCCTTGTTGCTTTAATTTTGTCGCATTATCACATACGTAATCAATGCTGAAAATATACATTATAAGCGATGCGAATGAAAAAAACGTCATGGCGAAAAAGCCAGTATGCAAGCAGGCTGAAAGTGTACGGTTATTGTTATCCTTAAAGCTTTCGGGATAAATTAGAAGTGCGTATATAACAAATATGGCAATCGCTTTCAGGTTAGAAAACATACCGTATTTAAGGTTTAGTACACAGGAAATCAAAGCTATTATCACAAATAAGGCAAGGTTGGTAAAATAACGTGTTTTAAAGCAAAAACGGTTTGTTAAAACATCATACCCAATGAATAAAAGGGCAACTGCCATAAAAAAACCCGTAACGAAAAAGCTGTCTATAAAATAAATTAATGCATAAACCTCACGCACAACAAGATAAATGGTAAAAATGCAAAGGTAAATGCATTTTAGAAAATTAACAGTATTGTTAATTTTTTCGCTTTTTAATAAATTTGCCATAAAAACTCCTTTTTAGTTACGTATAAGCTCAACTAACTGCGCCATGGTGTAGCAAAGCGTAATTTTTTTGTGACGTAAAATGTAAGCAATAACTTTCATTGCCAACCCCTTGGGTTTGTATTTTAAAATAATTTCATAAACTACCTGTTCGTTAAGCGCCGCTGAAATTAATTCTTTTTGTTGCTTAGGTGAAAGCTTGGCTGATTTTGCACGGTTTCGCACAAAGTATGAAAGCAAATGCTTTATAAACACATAATATATAAATTGCAAATTTTCCTCATTATTACAGCCTGTATTTTCAAGCAGTTCTTTTTCTAAAATAAATTTTCGTTTCGAAAGCTCTAAAAATTCGGGGGAATAGCTGTTTGTAAGGGTTTGGCTTACAGGCTTGCGATAGTTATAAAGGCAGTCGCTAATAACCTTTATTTTGGCGGTTTTTTGAAATAATAACAAATTAAAATAACAGTCTTCGGTTATTTTGGCATTTTCGAATAAGGCACCACTTTCAAGCAATAAGGTGCGCTTGTAAACCTTATTCCAAACAAAAGGAAAAATTCCCGCACGGTTAAGTGAAATTAAAAGCTGTCCGCTATCTTTTGATGAATTGGTAATAAGCTCGGTATGGAAAAGCTTTTCGGTTTTATAAATTTCTCCGCTTTTGTTTTCAAATAATCGGTTTAGACCAAAAACCGTAATATCAAACCCGATTGCTTCACGTTGCAAAATTTCAAGTGTGTTTTTAGCTATGGTATCGTCCGAATCAACAAACAATATAAATTCACCTTGTGCGGCTTTAATACCAAAATTTCTAGAAAAACCCGCACCGCTGTTGACTTCGTTGTGAATAACCTTAATGCGCTTGTCACGGCTTGCAAGGATGTCGCAAAGGGTGGCGCAATTATCGGGGGATGCATCTTCAATTAAAATAAGCTCAAAATCATTAAAGGTTTGAGCCAAAACGCTGTTTACAGCCGTTTCTAAATATTTTTCGACATTATAAACAGGCATAATTATGCTAAAAAAAGTATTTTGACTCATCATGACACCTCGCAATTTGTGTAATACTTATTCATTAATTTTATATTATATCATAAAACAGCGCCGCAAGGCAATATTTAATTGGAATTCTCATAAAATTTATAAATTTTTTAAAAATAGCAAGTGAGAAAACGCGAGAAAATAAGAGAAAACACGAGAAAAAACGAGCATACACCGAATAAATTAAAAAATCTTAAAAAATGTGTTGACTTTGAAAATGCGGTGTGGTATTATAGTCAAGCTGGCTCGGCGAACCGTGCCGAGCATACAAATAATTTGGAGGTTTTGATTATGTCAACATTTATGGCAAAGCCTGCTGAAATTCAGCGCAAATGGTACATTATCGACGCAGCTAATCGTCCTCTCGGCCGCACCGCTGCTCGTGTTGCTGACTTACTTCGCGGTAAGTTAAAGCCCGAATTCACCCCTCACGTAGACTGTGGTGATTTCGTTGTTGTTATCAACGCTGATAAGGCAGTTTTAACAGGTAACAAATTACAAAAGAAGTTCTATCGTCGTCACACAGGTTACATCGGCGGTCTTAAGGAAGTTAAATACGCTACTTTAATGGCTACCCGTCCTGAACTCGCTATGGAACTTGCAGTTAAGGGCATGGTTCCCGATACCACTATCGGTCGCAAGGCTCTTACAAGACTTCACGTTTACAGCGGCTCTGAATATGCACAAGTTGCTCAGAAACCCGAAGTTTACGAATTTTAAGAAGGGAGCGGAACTTAACAATGTTTGAAGCAAAGTCATATTTTTACGGCACCGGCAGAAGAAAGAGTTCTGTAGCCCGTGTTCGTGTTTATAATGGTACAGGCAAAATCATCATCAATGACAGAGAAATTGACGATTATTTTGGTCTTGTAACCTTAAAGCTTATCGTTCGTCAGCCTTTAGCTCTTATCGCCACTGCTGTCAAGTACGATATCGTTTGCCGCGTAGCAGGCGGCGGTGTTACCGGCCAAGCTGGTGCTATCCGTCACGGTATCGCTCGTGCTCTTTTACAGTTTGATGGCGAACTTCGCGGTCAACTTAAGAAGGCAGGCTTCCTCACACGTGACCCACGTATGAAGGAAAGAAAGAAATACGGTCTCAAAGGCGCTCGTCGTGCACCCCAGTTCTCAAAACGTTAATCATTATTTTGTTTTATTCAAGCCTTGTGGAAACACAGGGCTTGTTTTTTTGCACTCCTCGCCGCTCGTCGTGGCGCTTACGGCGCCCGTCCCCTCTGTCACTACGTGACGTCTCCCCATCTTATGGGGAGCAACCCCAGTTCTCCAAGAGATAATCACTTATCTTACAGAGTATTCAAAAACCCCGAAACCATCACGGTTTTCGGGGTTTTCTTTTTACCTCAAAATCTATCTTGGTGCAAACTTGGTGCAAGTTTTATTTTGTTATCATCTCGGCAACTTTGCTGTATGTACCTTCGGGCATTTTATAATATTTTTGGAAAGAGGTTATTGGCATAGCAGTATAGACCATATAGTCGTTTTCGTGAATCCAAAAGACACCGTAAAAATGCTCATCTGACACTGCAAGAATATCAGAAATTTCCGCTTTCGGTTCTTGACTTAAAATGAGCAATGGTTCTCCGGCTTGAAAAGATAGATAAATATAATCTTGCTCGGTTCTGTCAATTTCGGTTTCCTCTGCTTTTTCCCATTGCTCCATTATGTATGTGTATAATGCTTTTGCCTCATCATCTTCTATAACAAATTCTGTTTCGTGGTCAGTTGAACAAACACACTTGAAATCGGCAATAGCGGAAACATCTTCGGGATATGTTACAATAGCATCATTTGGTTTTTCTTTTGAACAACCAAACATAGACACTAAACAAGCAACAACGCAAAGCAAAGAAAGAACTCGCAATATTTTGTTATTCAACATTGTAATCTCTCCAATCTTATTTCCATCGGTTGATGGCAATGTCATTTTCTTTAACTTCTTTTATGGTGTAGGTCTTATCACATTTGTTGCAACGAAAAACAGTTCGAATGAATTTTATATTTCCGACTAAAAAAACATCACCATTTGAAAAATCATAGTTTTTTGCTTCTTCCGATTTTGAATTAACAATGGTTTCCGTTTTTGTTTTTTCTAACCTCTCATTACAATAGGGGCAATAATGCTTTTTCATACAAAAAATCGGGTGAGACCATTCGCGCTTTACTTCGTGTATTTTCATAAAGATAGCACCTCACTTTTTCTTATTATAGCATAAGATTGTGAATTTTTCAATATTTTGCAATCTTCTTGAGTCGTAACGATTCTTAATAGAATAATTATGACTCTTTTTCTTTATATAAGACTCTTTATTAATCATCATGATTATATAAGCATTATGAGTCTTTGTCTTAAACATAGAGTAAAACAACGGAACAACACATAGGTTGTTCCCTACGCGGTACAACCAATTTAATTGTATATTCGTAGGGGCGACCATTGGTCGCCTGTCAACAATTCACTAATTTTACGGACAGTTGAGACCGCCTGTCCTTACACGGTGCCTTTAATTTAACTAGGCGACAAACTATAATTTGAATTAGTTTTGGAATTATGATATAATAATTAAAACAATGCTTGGGGGGATTTTTGTGAAAAAGAGGCTAGTTGTAATTTTAATTATCGTTGGTATTTTGGCGGTGCTATTTACACCCATACCCACAGGTGTTTACAAGGATGGCGGCACAAGGGTTTATTCAGCCCTTACATATAAAATCGTTGATTGGAATCGCATTTCAAGTTATGGGATATATGAAAAAAACAGCGTTTATTTCTTTCCACACAATTTCCAATCTATTGACTCTTTGTGGGTAATGGAATTTATTGAAAATTTAAATTCTTTTAAAGCAACCGTGTTAGAAATTAACGAAAATTCAGTCTTGGTCGAGCCACATGAAAGTGAAACCGAGAGACAAAGCAGTGATAAAATTTCTTTCAGCACTGCAAATTTAGAAAAAATCGACGTCCGGGTTGGAAGTACTGTTATTGTGACTTATAATGGTGAAATTATGGAATCTTACCCAGCACAGATTAATGCGTCAAGCTGGCAACTTATTGAGTAATAAAAAAGCCGTTCTCGTTATGAGAACGGCTTTTAAATATTTATTTTTGATTCTCATCAAAATCGGTGTTAATTACAAAGCCACCGTGGAAGGTTTCTTCCAAATTGGGCATTTGCGTACCGGGAATATCATCTAAAATGCTTTGCTTTTTAGGTGCTACTGCTTCAGCAATTTTTTCCTGAAGCTCAAGCTGCATCCAACTGTCTAGCATTTCATTTCCTTCGGGGTATTCGGGTATTTTTGCATTTTTACGGCTTATAAACAACCAAATAACAAGGTAAATAAGCATTATAAGCGCGGCGACAATGGTAACGCCCAAGCCTGTTATAAGGCCGGGAGTTTCGTAATCGAAACGAATGGTGCTCATCCCTTCAGGAACAACAACCGCCATAAAGCCAACGTTTACCTTTTCAATATCAGCCTTTTGACCGTTTACAGTGGCGGTCCAACCCTTGTCGTAGGGGATAGAGAAGAAAACAAGGCTTTCTTTTTCACGGCTAACCGTTGCAGTGAAACCGTTTTTATCGGCTTCAAAGCTTGTGGCGGCGGTGAGCTTTAATTGTTCGGCGTCATATACCAAATCCTCATTGGTTATATCAAGCCGTGTTGTTATTTCGTTTAGGGTATAATCATATTCAATATCTTCAATATTTTGCATTAAATGACCGTATTTTTCAATTTGCTCCTCACTAAGCAAAACACCCTTAAGCATCATATCAGCACGGTAGTTGCTGCTGTATTCTTCCATAAAATCATAGGTGATATAATAGTTATATGAAAAACCGTAGGGAATATAATTTTGGTTTTCGTAAACGTAATAATTACCGTCGGTTTTAAGGTAATTAAAGCCGAACATTTCAGGCTCGCCTGTTTCTTCGTTTATAAACTGTGTTTGGCTTTTGGGGTTTAATAGATATTTAACCGATAAAAGCGAACGAAGTGCGGTATAGGTTGTATCGGGTCGACTGCCAACACTTCTTTCAACGCCGATGTATTCGTAAAATTCCATAATAGATGCAGGTACAACCGAATGGAAGCAGCTAATGGTATTGTAGCCTAAATACATACCTGTGTTGTCTACACCGTCGTAAACGTCAATTCTAAATTCACTGGGGTCGCCTTCAAGGGTTACCTCACCTTCAATTAAGGAATCAATCATCATTCCCTTAACCTCGTGTGAATGTAATCTGCCTGTTGCAACATATACATTGCCGTAAATAATTGAAATTATTGCAATAAGTGCAACTGCCGCACGGTAAAATGCGGTTGGCTTTGTTCTTATAAATTGTAGTAAAATACCTAAAATTACAAGTGATAAAATTGCAATGGCACAGGCAGTCCAATAACGGACCATATAATTTGCTGTTTGACTGTCGGTAAAAAGACCGTAAATTATCTTGCCTTCACTATTCTTTTGTGGGAAAAGACCGATAACAAGGGATGTGGCAATTGTAATGCCAAGTGTCCATTTATAGCCGTCCTTCCAATCAATACTTGCGTCTTCAACACAAATTGCGGTTGCAAGGCACATTAAAAGAATGGGCATATAAAACCAACGTGCGTAATACGAAGCGTTGAAGGCGTAAAATGCGCTGTTTAAAATAGGTACAAGCGCCATAAAAATGCAAATGCCAATTACACGCTTTAACCAGTTTTTCTTTTTGCTGAAAAACCACACAAACACGCCTGTAATACTAAATAACGGCAACCAACCGCCAAGGGACGACCACTTAACCTCAGCCCCGGGGAAGAAAACAGGGCGGGCGGGAATATCAGGCGGGAAGAAAAAGCACTGCAAAACGTTTGCGTAAATTTGTTCCTTACCGTACATTAAGGCGTTCCAGCCAAGAAGTGTGTCCGAAAGGCGAGAATTTTCAACAATAGCATAAATAGACGGAAGCAATATTGCCGCTGACAGTAAAAGCCCCAAAACCGCTTCAAATACAAAGGCTATAAAGCGTGCAGGGGTAACGGTAATTGCCTTTGAAAATAGCCTTACAAAGAAATAAATAATTACGAAAACAACCATTCCGAAAAAGAAGAAATAGTTGGTAATAGCACAAAGGCAAACCATTAATGCAAAGAAAAAGCGTTTATTTTCAGTTAAGAACAGTTCAACTGATAAAAGCAAAAGCGGAAAAACAATAAAGGCTTCGTGAAAATGGTTAAAGAAAATGTTATAAACCGCAAAGCCTGAAAAAGCATATAAAAGAGCGCCGATTTGGGCGGCACGTGGGGTGCGAGTGAAACGGCGAATGTAAAGGTAGCCTGTTAAAGCTGAAAGGGCAAACTTTAAAACCAAAAGTGGCGCTATAAGGTAAGGCACAACTGAGGTTGGGAAGGGTATAGTAAGCCAAAAGAAAGGACTTCCTAAAAGGTAAAAGCTGTACGACCCAATAAAGTTTGAGCCTAAATCAGTACCAAAATCCCATAAAAAGTTACCACTTTTAACCATTTGGTGACAGTGCATATAAAATGGAATTTGCTGTGCATTAAAATCACCGTAAAAGGTAAAATAACCTTCACTTAAAATTATATATGGCACAAAAATGCAAGCGCCAATTAAAAGAGCTATTAAAAAGGTTGAAAAACGTTTTTCTTTTTGCGGTGTTAAGGTTGTAGCTTTAAGTTGTGAAAAATTCATCAATTTAAGTTCCTTTAAAATAATATACAATTATTATATCATCAGATTTAATATTATTCAACAAAAAAGATAAAACTTGTAAAATTATATTTGGTGTGATATAATATTATGAATAAGTTTTTAAAGGCGGAATTACTATGTGTGAAAACATTGAAAATATTCAGAAAAAGCGTGTGCTTAGCTGTATTCAGCCAAGTGGTATGCTTACCTTGGGTAACTATTTAGGTGCTTTAAAAAACTGGGTTAATATGCAAGATGAATTTGACTGTACCTTTGCGGTAGCGGATTTACACGCTATTACCGTGCGTCAAGACCCTGCAAAGCTTCGCCAACAAATCTATTCTACCTATGCAATTATGTTGGCACTCGGTATTGACCCCGAAAAAAACACTGTGTTTATTCAGTCACACGTGCCACAGCATGCACAGCTTGCATGGCTTTTGTCCTGTAACACACAGTTTGGCGAAATGTCGCGTATGACACAGTTTAAGGACAAATCAGCAAAGCACGCCAATAACGTTAACGTGGGTCTTTTCTCATATCCCGTGCTTATGGCGGCTGATATTTTACTCTATAAGCCCGATTTAGTACCCGTTGGTGCTGACCAAAAGCAACACCTTGAAATTGCTCGTGATATTGCAATTCGTTTTAATAATTTATACGGTGATGTTTTCACTGTGCCCGATGCATATATTCCTAAAACAGGTGCACGTGTGATGTCACTTCAAGACCCGTTTAAGAAGATGTCAAAGTCGGACGAAAATCCTAATGCTTGGGTTGCAATTTTGGACGATAAGGACACCATTATTCGTAAATTCAAGCGTGCCGTTACTGATAGTGAGGCATGTGTCCGTTTCTGTGAAGAACAGGCAGGCATTTCGAACCTTATTACTATTTATTCGGCAGTTACAGGCAAGGCCATTGCCGATATTGAAAAGGAATTTGAAGGTAAGGGCTATGGCGACTTTAAGTTGGCGGTTGGTGAAACCGTTGCCGACGCTTTGGCACCTATCAAGGCTTCTTACGACGAAATTATTAAGGATAAAAAAGCCCTTGAAGCGCTTTATATTGAAGGCGCACACAAGGCGGAATACGTTGCACGTAAGACCTATACCAAAGCAATGAAAAAGGTTGGCTTTGTGGTATGATTTTTCCACAAATAGGTAACGAAAAAACCACCCAAACGGTTAAAAATTTTATTAAAGAGGGGCGCATACCCCATGCGATTTTAATTTTGGGTGACAGTGGTAACCAAAAGCAAAGCCTTGCTGAATATTTGGCAACGGCTATTGTTTGCGGCAAAAATGATGCCCCCTGCGGTGCTTGTGATAACTGCCGTGCGGCAGAGGGTAAAAACCATCCTGATATTACGGCGATCGAGCCTGAGGATAATAAAAAAAGCATTGCGGTCGACCAGGTGCGCGAGCTTCGTAAGGAAGCCTTTATAAGACCCCACAAGGCAAATAAAAGGGTGTTTATAATCAGCAAGGCTGACACTATGAATCCCGCTTCACAAAATGCACTTTTAAAGGTGCTTGAAGAACCGCCCGAATCGGTAATGTTTGTGCTTGTAGCCGAAAATAAGGCCGCATTTTTAGACACAATAATTTCACGCTGTGTGTTGCTTAACGTAACCGCCGGCGACGAGCTAAAGCAAGCATCAAAGGCATATTTAGCAGCTGAGGAATTTTTAAAATATTTAATGGATAACGACCAATATAATATGCTGCTTACAACCAACGCTTTTGCAAAAAAGCGTGTTGACAGCGACAATTTTATAAAAGCGCTTAAAACGGTTGTTTCCGAAAGAATTAAATCAGACCCTAAAAGCCATTTTGCAAAGCCGCTTTTAGCATTTTATAACGAAATTTTCGAATACGAACAACAGCTTTTAACAAATATTAACCTTAATTTGTTTTACAGCAACCTTGTGTGTTCGGCAATTCAAATTATTTGGAGGAACAAATGACAGAGGTTATATCCGTAAAATTTAAAGATAGCGGACGTTCTTATTATTTTGCGCCCGACGGCAAAACCGTAGCAGTGGGCGACAAGGTAATTGTTGAAACCCAAAACGGTAACGAATTCGGCATTGTAAGCGAGGCAAATTTTGAAGTTAGTGAAGAAAAAATCGTATCTCCACTTAAAAAAATGCTTCGTTTTGCCAATGAAAAGGACCTTAAAAAAGTAGAAGAAAATAAGAAAAAGGAAGCCGAAGCCCTTAAGGTTTGTGAAGAGCTTGTTGCTCAGCATGGTTTGGATATGAAGCTTGTTGAGGTGGAATATTCCTTTGATGCAAGCAAGGCGGTGTTTTTCTTCACCTCTGATGGACGTGTTGACTTCCGTGAGCTTGTAAAGGATTTGGCAAGCCGTTTTCATACAAGAATTGAGCTTAGACAAATTGGCGTGCGTGACGAAGCAAAAATGCTTGGCGGCATTGGTATTTGCGGTCAGCCTTATTGCTGTAAGCAATTTTTAAGTGATTTTCAACCTGTTTCAATTAAAATGGCAAAGGAACAGGGTCTTTCACTTAACCCAACTAAAATTTCGGGCAGCTGCGGCCGTTTAATGTGTTGCCTTAAGTACGAGCAGGACGCTTACGAATATTTAAATTCATTCACCCCACACGTTGGCACCACTGTTAAAACCGAAAACGGCATAGGTGTCGTTACCGATGTTAATTTAATTACAGGTAACCTTTACGTTAAACCCCTTGAAAGTGATTCTATCCCTTTTAAGACACATCGGGATAACGTTAAGATTATTTCTTCGGGCAAAAAACGCCCCAAAACTGATAAAAATGACATTTAAGTGTAAATTTTTTATTAAAAGAATTATTTTTTCTTGATTTTTGTATTGTTTATTGATACAATGATATACAGTAAAAGCTACGGAGGTGTTTTTGATGGCTTACAAAATTACTGATGCTTGCCTCAGCTGTGGTGCTTGCCAAGCAGGTTGCCCTGTTGATGCTATTTCTGAAGGTGCAGATAAGTATGTAATCGATGCAGACGCTTGCATGGATTGTGGCGCTTGCCAAGCAGGTTGCCCTGTTGATGCTATCGTTGCTGACTAATCTTTATTCATATAAAGGTTATCACTTTGAGAACTAACGCCTTTACTTTATCGGTAAAGGCGTTTTTCTTCCCCAAAAGCGACAATTTTTTCAACTGTCTTAATGTATAATTTCTTGGAAGGAGGGGCAGTTTTATTTTATGGAAACAAAAACAATAACAACTAATAAAAAAGCGTTTCACGAATATTTTGTGGTTGAAAGCTTCGAATGTGGAATTGCCCTTTCAGGCACTGAAATTAAATCTATCCGTCAGGGTGGGGTAAACCTTAAGGACGCTTGGTGCAGTGTAGATAACGGCGAAATGATTATTAAGCAAATGCACATTAGCCCTTACGACCACGGTAACCGCTTTAACAAGCCCCCCGCAAGAGATAGAAAGCTGTTAATGCACAAGCGTGAAATAATGAGACTTTTGGGCACTGTCAAGCAAGATGGTATGGCTTTAGTGCCGCTTTCCCTTTATTTTAAGGGCTCACTTGTAAAGGTGCAGTTGGGTCTTTGCAAGGGTAAAAAGCTTCACGATAAGCGTGAAACTGCCGCAAAGCGTGACGCAAACCGCACAATTGACCGTGCACTTAAAGAACAAAATCGTTAAATTCGTCGGCTATGCCGACACATCTACCTTTTACTTCTTCATTATTACTTCTTACTTTAAATTTGGGTGTGTAAAGGTTTCGACAGGGACTTTGCAGTATTGGAAGCGAGCAGTGACGCAAGACCACTTTAAAATTTGCATTAAAAATTAACTAACAACAATAAAGTTGCTTTAGCTGCCTAATTAGGCGGCTCATCCGAACTCGAATTACCGCGGTCGAGGTAGGGTGTCATTTTAGCGGTGAACGTGAACGGTGGGTTTCTCCACCTGCCGTCACGCAGTAGGAGATACTGATTACAGCAGTCCGACATTCGACGGCTGTAAAAGGGAACGTAAAGATATGTCTGCGCTCGGAGATGCCGATATGAATGGGTTTTTGGACAGGAGTTCGATTCTCCTCACATCCACCAAACGAGTATTGGATGAACACCTACTTCTTCAGCGGTGGATTCGCTGTAAAGGTGAGACTTTAATACAAACAGTAAGCCGCCAATTCAGATTATCGTCTGAATTGGCGGCTTTATTTTTTATGTTCACACATTCGACAAAAAATAAACCTCCTTGTAAAATGGTGTTACCAAATACAAGGAGGTAAATTATTATGGAAAAATATATTTATGACAAGTCTAACGGCTTATGGTACGAACTTCAAGGTGATTATTATTTACCCTGTTTAAAGCTACCGGCCGAAGAACAAATTGAAATTGGTGTTTGGGGGCGACGACATTTGGAATATATAAAACGTCATCGAAAAGGGCTATACACATCTTTGCTGGTTGGATGTGAACTTAATCGTTATCTTGCTGACATTAACAAACAAGCAGAAGAAATGTTTTCGGCGTTAGTGAAACAAATGGCAAGTGCCGAAGGCATAACCGAACAACTCAAAGCTGAAAACCAAATGGAATGGGTTGGGCGGATGAATAACATTCGCAACCGCGCAACAGAAATCGTGAATGGTGAATTGATTTATAACTAAGAAATAAAACGTGGCAAAGAGGTTATACCTTTTTACCACGTTTTATTATTCAAAAATCATGTTTATACATAATGTTTTTAATATGCTAATGACTGTTCGTAAAGTGCATCATCCACTACATTTGCAAGATGTATTATAGATAATTCACACTCGTTACATAGTGCAACCAAATCTTGGGCTCTTGAACGTTCATAGAAAATCTTTGTCAAGGATTTAACAATTTTTCCTTTTTTATTTACAGCGTCTATGCCGTAAAATGTATAAACAATTCCATCTTTGTCTTTTACAGTTGTTTCGTTTAACCGATATGTATGAGACATAAGCTATTTTTCCTTT
The DNA here is from genome assembly GCA_045612765.1 of Acutalibacteraceae bacterium. Classification (GTDB taxonomy): domain Bacteria; phylum Bacillota; class Clostridia; order Oscillospirales; family Acutalibacteraceae; genus UBA737. The sequence continues at coordinate 18,123 of JAZKZS010000004.1, read as the reverse complement.
CGTATTATAGAATCCACAGAACGATTAAAACATTCAGAAATATTAGCTATTGTCTGTAAGCTTGGAATAACAGTACCGTTTTCAATATTACTTACTGTACGTGTTGATGTTTCAATTTGTTCAGCAAACTTTTCTTGCGATTTATTCGCGGCTTTACGGATATCCCGAATATTATTGCCAATAAATTCAGCGTCTAAAATCATCTCTTCACCTTGAGCTAATTATATAACTAAAATAATTGAACTACCACGAAACGCATTTCATATTTCGACATTTTTCACTTCATTCATATATACAACATTTCAAAAATAAAAACAGGTGACAAAATTTGACAAATTTTGTCACCTGTTTACTGTTTTGGTTTGTTGTACTATTGAGGGGCAATAAAAATTTTCCCTTAATATAATAAGAAAGGAGATGAGAAAATGACTAAACGTTTAACAGGCATCATAAGCGTACTGTTAATAATGTGCCTATTTGTAGTTCCGTTAAGCCCTGTTTCTGCTGCAACAGAAGAAGGTGTAATGCCACGTTATAATAATGTAGCTTCGGTTACCGCTTCTATTAGTATAAATGATAGTGGTAAACTGACAATAACTTATAAATATGGTGGTTCTCCAGAAATAACAACAAAGGCGGTTATTACCACATATATTGAAAAGAAGTTTTTAGGACTGTTTTGGAAGCGTGTTGATATTGGCACAACCGATAACAAATGGGTCGATACAATAAATGATTATAGATATACAGGTTCTCGTATCCACCAACTTTCATCATCAGGCACATACCGTGTAACCGTTGTTTATAAAATTTACGGCTCAGGCGGGTCGGCAGATGAAATTGAATTGCAAAAGACTGATTCCTATTAAAAAACATCACGGTGCATTAAAAATGCACCGTGTCATAATTTATTCCAAACAAGTTATCATTTGTTTGATTTCATTCAAGCTAATATCACCTATACACTCGATTGAGAAAACATATCCATTATTTGTCCATAAAACAGTTTTGTTTTGATGCCATTCTTTAAATTCGTATGAGATACCATTAATAACTTCAGAATGAATATCTCCGGTTTCATTGTCTAAAAAATGGCCTGAATGAGATTGTGTAGTAGTCTGTGAAAATTCAATAGTATCTCCTGCCACATTTTCATAGATTGTACTTATATAATTTTCATTTTTTATTATATCAATTTTATTAAACCCTTCGGGTACATAAGTCAAACTATATTCTTTGGTTATTTTATCGACGGTATCTCCATCAACTGAATAATGGATAAACGTTTCATAAATTTGTTTAACAAATTTAATAATCGGTTCGCGAATAGCTTTAACGCTAAATGCTGCGGTAAACATTGTAAGAATTAACACAAATATAATTGCAACGCGTTTTGCTGCAGTATTTATAAGCTTATAATAAGCCTTCTTTTGTGAATTGATAAGTTTTGTCATCCGCTTATTAAAGCGTTCTGAAAACTCAAAGTCAATTTCGGCTTCATTTTTAGGTATATGTGAGAATTCGGAAGATATAACCTCTCGAAAAGCCTCTTTGAATTTAGCCTTGCTAATCGGCATTATCTTCAACTCCTTCTATATTAAGTAAATTTAAAAGCATCTTTTTGCCGCGAACAATTTGTTTTTTAGTGGTAGGCACAGATTGGTTAAGAATTTTTGCTGTTTGAGGCACTGTTAGCTCCATTACAAAATGATAATAAAGCACATAACGATATTTCTCACTCAAATTTTTAATGGCATCTAAAATTTGGTCATAATCAATCTTATTGCACAAAACCTCAATAAATGTACTATCGGACAATTCTTTAATTTCGCCAATATTATATTCCGAAACTGTATCTAAAGACATATTGTCTTTCTTTTTGGATTTTAACTCATTGATTGCAGTATTTTTTGTGGCTTTAAGTAAATAGTTACGCAAATCTGTTTCATTTTCGATACTACGAATTATGTCAAAATACTTTTGGGCTATGCGTAAAAATACATCCTCAACAACGTCTTCAGCATCTTCATCGTTTTTCAAAATAGGAATGGCTACAGAAACCATTTGTTTACGATATGAATAATAAATGTTTTTGAATAGTTCTTTATCATTTTTATCATCAAGATATGCTAAATATAGAGCAAGCATTTTTTTACATTCCCCTTTTAATCCCTGCCTCCATATATACAACATTTCATAAGGAAAAACAGGGTACAAAATTCATTTAACCAAAATATACTAATAACTCACTCCGTTACCGAAGTGAGTTTTAAATAAATTTAGATATTACTTTTTAATTATAAAACAAACAAAAATGATGTTAAATATTATTTGTCATAATCGTTTCTTAAAATATTTTTTGTTGTCTTAATCATTTCAACTATAGCAGAAATTTCTTTAAACGTACAGTCGGCAAGCAACTCATTAATTATTTCACTGGTAATGTGGTCGTTTTTAATTAGGCTTTCATAAACAATTTCGTCAAGCGTTACCTCTAATGCGTTTGAGATATTTACCAATGTGGGTAAGCTTAACTTTGTTGCGGCGCGTTCAATATGGGATATATTAGAGGGCTCAACACCGGATTTTTCGGCTAACATTGCTTGACTCCATCCGCGTCCCATACGTAATTGTCGTATTCTTTTGCCAATGGCTATATAATTTATTTCCATTATTCCACCACCAAAATTTCTAATTAAAATTATTGTATATCCTAATTAGAAATTTCTAAATAACGCAAAAATCCTAATCGGATACAAGATAATATTTTGCGCAGAATAATTTGGATGTATCAATGAAATTTTTATAAATTAAGAGGCTATATTTTTAGGAATCCCTAAATAAGCCTATTTTTATTATAACATGCAATCAACTAATCAAAAAAGGTTTTGCAATTTAATTAAGTGGGTATTTGAAATTAACCTGCAAATCTATGTCTACCAAACATTGATTTGCAGGTTTTATTTTTTGTGTTTTTTATTTTAAACCTGACAGAAATTGTCATGTTTAACCTGTAAACTGTGCAATAGAAAGGAGGCGGGCTAATGGGAACAACCGAACGAAGAATAGAAATAATGCGTATTTTATGCCGTCGTAGATATGAGAAAATTTCAAATTTAGCCCAGGAGTTCGGGGTTTCCAAAAGAACAATTTCGAGAGATATTGAAGCACTTAGTATTACAGAGCCTATATACACCCAAAGCGGCAGATATGATGGTGGCGTTTACGTAACCAAGGGTTATTCAATAAGCAAAATGTATTTAAACGAAAAGGAATTAAACTTGCTACGTAAATTATCAAAATTTGCCGACGAAAAAGCGGTATGTGAATTGAGTGTTGAGGAAAATAAATTATTGAAGTCGATTATTTCGCAGTATACAAAATAAAAACTATGAAAGGAAATTTAATATGAACCAAAAGGAAAAAGAATTATTTAAAAGTTTGTGTAGTTTTAAACAACAAAAATTTGATGAAACGTTGCTTTCTGCAGCAACACCGACTGTCTTAGGGCAGTTGTTTTTTAACCGTATGCAAGCAGTTGCTTACGGTGTTCTAAAAGAGCACGGTTTACTTAATAAAGTGAATCGAGAATTTAGAAACTCTTTAAAAATGGGCTATGAACAGCAAAGCGAAAAAAACCAAAGTTATTTTAAATGCTTGAATCATCTTCAAGAATGTTTACAAGATTGCACCTGTAACTATGCATTACTTAAAGGTGCATATTTGTGTGCCGTGTATCCAACTGCATATAGAACATCAAATGATATTGATATTTTAGTGGCACCACAAGATGTTACTGCAATATCAAGAACACTATATAGAGCCGGCTTTAGGCAAGGAGATATTCGAAACGGTAAATTTGAATCTGCAACACGCAAGGAGATTATTGAATCAAAAATGATGCGCGGAGAAACTGTTCCGTTTATTAAGGAAGTTAATTTGCCGTCTATGAAATTCTTGGAAGTAGATATTAATTTTTCTTTGGATTACAAGCCTAATGACACAAAGTTTCTTGCAGAAATGCTTGAAAATTCAGCTGTTCAGGAAATTAACGGGCAATATGTAAAGACATTACGAAAAGATGATTTTTTCATACACTTATGCAGCCATTTATATAAAGAAGCAACCACATTACCCTGGATAGAAATGAAACGTGATATGACTCTTTATAAGTATTGCGATATTTATATGCTTCTTAGCGATGCAAGTATGGAAGAAATTAATTTAATTTTTGAACGTGCCAAAGAGAATGATATGGAAAAAATTTGTGCATTTGCAGTATTACAAACGGCGAAATTATTTAATAACGCAAATGATTTTGCAATTTTAAAGTCTAAGCAGGTTTTAAAAAATGACCCTCAATTTGTTCATAGGGTTGTTTCACCCAAAGATAAAAAGGAATTTATTTATAAAGAAAAAAATATTTTAACAAGACTGTTTTCTAATAATAGACGAGGTTTAATAATTGAGGTGGGTAAAGAATGAAAAAATTGAATATGAGACCAAATACAACAAACGGATTATTATTGACTTTTTGCGGTCTTGATGGATGCGGTAAGACAACTATGCTAACACGTTTAATTTCGGAACTTGAAAGTGATTATGGTCTATTTATAACTAAACAACCAACTCCAAGTGTTCGTCAATCTGATATATTTAGGGCATATATGGACTACCCGAATGCTGATGAATATGATTATCGTAGTCTTTCTCTTCTTGCTGCTAGTGATAGAGTTCAACACGTAAATAAAGTGATTGAGCCACAAATGCAAAAAGGAAACATTATAATAAGCGATAGATATTTTTATTCGTGTTTAGCTAATCTTAGAGCGAGAGGTTTCAAAGATGACAAGTGGATATATGAAATCGCGGAATCGGTTATAAAACCTGATATAGCTTTCTTTTTTGATGTGCCTGTAGAAACTGCTATAAAGCGTGTACGCAATCGTCCCGAAGAAAAGGATAGATATATAGATATTGAACTGCAGCACAAGCTACGTGATGAATATATAAAAATTTGCAAAGCCAATAATGGGGTGTTAATACCCACAGAAATTCCGATTGAGGAAAGTTACCAAATTGTAAAAAATGAAGTTAGGAAGGTGTTGAATAATGAATTTAGAAGAAAAAATCGGTGAAATATTGTTTGAACTTAGTGGTGTGGAGGCAACCAATAATAACGCTTCCCTTCAAGCAGACCTTGCGTTAGATAGTCTTGCTATGGTGATGTTGCTTATTGAAATTGAGGAAGCGTTTGGCATAGAACTAGATGAATCGGATATGAATCCGTTTGAACTAAATACCGTGCAAGACATTATTGATTTGGTTTGCAAATATTGTGGTGAAGAAAATGAAAAAACGAGTTGAGTTACCATTAGTAGAGCCGTTATATAGCAGTTACCATTACCAAGGTCCCGGAACAAGTATAATAGCCAATAATCAAAGCATAAGAAATTGGTATTTAAACCAAGCAGTAAGTTTGATTTGCGGAAGGAGATTTATTAATGGTTATACTTCACCAGAGGTTTCGGTAAAAAATTCTTTATGGAGTGCAAATCCACATTTTGAAATTCATAGGTTTACCTCTCGTTTTACAAAAAAATTCACAAATCAAATAATCAAAGAATTTTTAGATAATAATTATTATGTAACCTTTTCAGGAGTGGATGATTATTATGTGCAAGGTAAAAGTTGGTATAAGCAACGCCATTTTAATCATGATGGTATGATATGTGGTTATGATGAGGATAAAAAAACATATTCCTTGTATGCATATGACGAAAATTGGATGTATAAAAGATTTTTAACTCCGCAAAGAAATTTTAACTTGGGTAGAATTTCAATGGAAAAAGAAGGGGTTTATACCACATTTTGTGCAGTCAAGGCAAACAATGATATAGTAGTATTCTCTCCGAAAACAGCTTGTGAAAATATAAAAGAATATTTAGATTCAAATATGGAAAAATATTCAATTTGTGGCCCAGGATGTGTATATGGAATTGTAGTGCACGAATATGTCGCCATGTACCTAGATAAACTTTATGATGGCTCAATACCCTACGAACGAATGGATAGGCGAGTGTTTCGTTTAATTTGGGAACATAAGAAGGCAATGCTTGAAAGGATAGAAAAAATCGAGCAGGAATTAAATTTGGGTGATGAAATTAGCAAGAAATATCAATTGTTAGTTTATGAAGCGGATACTATGCGTATGTTATATGCTTCTCATCATATGAAACGCCGTGATTCTGTACTTCCTATTATCAGAAACAAGTTATTAAAACTGATGGATGAAGAAAAAAATTTGCTAACATTGCTTTTAGAAAAAACTGAAGGAAGATTTGAAAATGATGCTATGGGAGTATGTTAAAAACAAAATGCAATTCAATATGCAACAGAAAGTATGCGAGAATGAAGCTTCGATGACATTTGAAGAACTGATAATTTTTGCCGAAGAATTTTCAAGAAAATTGAAAGGTATTAAATGTTGTGCGATATTGTGCCAATCTGAAATGGCGGCAGGTATGGCGTTGTTAAGCTGTTTTGCTGCTGGTGTTACAGCGTTGCCGCTTTCACAAAGGTATGGAGAGCTTCATTGTAATAATATTATAGATGCCATAAGTCCTGATGCAGTCATTACCGACCAATATGGAGATCTTCAAATTATACGTATTAAAGATTCACTTTATATTGAGCCCGAAATCCATCCAGCGTTAATTATGTGTACTTCAGGTACCACAGGTGTTCCGAAAGGTGCAATGCTAACCGAAACAAACGTTTTAACAAATGTATCTGATATCGCTTTGTATTTCGGTATAGACAAGTCTGATACAATTTTAATTTCAAGACCGCTATATCACGCCGCTGTTCTTACCGGTGAGTTTTTATCAGCGTTGGTTAAAGGTACTAAAATTAGATTTTATTCAGGCATCTTTAACCCTGCAGTTGTGCTTAAAGTTGTAAAAGATTATAAGATTACAGCATTTTGTGGAACTCCTACGTTACTATCAATGATGGCACGTTTTAAAAAGAAGACAGATAAAGATTTTTTGCGCCATATTTGCATCAGCGGTGAGTGCATGAGTATGGAAACAGGTCTACATATATCCGAGGCGTTTCCTAATGCTAAAATTTATCACGTATATGGTCTAACAGAAGCGTGTCCGAGAGTTTCATATCTGCCACCCAATAAATTCAGAGAACACGCCGATTGTGTGGGTGTACCACTACGTTCGGTATCTTTAAAAATTGTTTCTGATGATGGCGCTCCCGTTAAAGCAAACGAAATTGGGAACTTATGGGTTAAGGGCGATAATGTAATGGTGCGATATTATAATAATCCGCAAAAAACTGATGAGGTATTAAAAGACGGTTGGTTATGTACAGGCGATTTGGCCTTATTTACAAACGAAGGGTTGCTTAAAATTAAGGGGCGTGCAGATGATTTGATTATTAAAGCGGGAATGAATATTTATCCGCAGGAGATTGAAAGTGCATTAAAGCCTGATACACGTGTAAGGGATGTTTTTGTGCGTGGTTATAGTGATGAAAAGCTTGGCGTACAAATCGAACTAAATATCACAGGGGATTTTTCCAGTATGAACGAGGTTAAGGAACTTTGTCGCTGCAATCTTCCCGCATACCAAATCCCCACACGTATTAATCTAATGGATGAAATTCCTAAAAACGGCTCGGGAAAAATCATCAGGAGGTGAATTTATGTTGGAATACGAAAAAAAGATTATGCTAACAGCAAATGAATATCATACGCTTGCTATGACTAGCCGTTGCCAAAATATGCCAAAGCATTTACAAACCAATTATTATTTTGATGACGATAATTTTACAATGAACAAAAAAGGTATTACTTGTAGAATTCGTCACAAAAATGGTAAATACACGGCTTGCGTTAAAAATCATAATACTAATCATTCTGATTGCAGTATTGAACTAAATTTGTCCGAAGATATAAAATTTGACCCACAATTTTTCAAAACAATAGGGTTATATTGTCAAGGCGAACTTGTGACGGAACGTATTGTAATATATAAGGATTCAGACTGTGAAATAATGCTTGATAGAAACATTTATTTAGGACATACCGATTTCGAGTTGGAGGTTGAATATTGTCAAGAAGGTGAACCAAAAGCCGAAAAACTTATAAAAAGTATTGCATCATACTTAGCTTTAAACCCCAAATATGAGAATGTAGATAACTATCTAAATCGTGTTGGTAAGGGGAAAACAAAATCAGAACGATTTTTTGAAATGAAACAAAAAAATTAAAAAAATTTTTTAAAGGTGACACTAGTTGTCACTGTTAACTTATATAATACACTTGCAGCTGTAAGAAATCGGGACGCTGATTTCAAAAAATAGTTACATTTTAATTTAATAATAAAATTTGAAAGGAGAAATATAAAATGAAAACTATTTTCGGTGTTAGTTCAGCTACACCTATTAACAAAAAGCTGAAAAACGGTTATACAATGTATGACTGGGTAAAAAGACAAAAGTGCTTTCCCGCCTTTTGTATGAGAACGCTTGGCGGTGAAGGTAAAATCACTGCCGAGGAAATAGAGTTCCTAAAGGCAAAGGATTGCAAAATCGGTTTGGTTATTCGTGACCTTACCGAAGCAAAGGTATCGGGCATAAACGGTACAGAGGATGCACTTAAAGCAGTAGAAGCTGCAAAAGAGTTGGGTGTACCTCAAAATGCGAGCGTTGCATTGTTTGCAGAGATTAAACCCGAATGGAGTGTAAACCATAACTGGATGATTTCGTTTGCTAAAATTGTTTTGGCAAACGGATATGTACCAGGCTTTATCGGTAATACCGATTCAAGTAAGAACTTTAACTTTGACCGTCAGTGCAGTCATTATGTACAGGCAACGAAGGATGCAAATTACTTTGGTGCAATCTTTATGGCAACCGAGCCTAAACTTGACAGTATGCCTGAAGAATGGACACCTTACTGTCCGTCTGCATTACAGCTTGAGGATATTTCGCTTTGGTCTTGCGGTACCACTACCTTTGATTTTATAAGTGTAGAAGACGTATATGCTAAAGACGAAAAAATCCTTGAAAATATGTGGTAAAGGAGGCATAATAAAAATGAACAAGAAACAGTATAATAACGTAATAGAAAACACGTTAAAGCACGAACAGACAGACGATTCACTCAGCACAGCAAGAGCTATATTTGATAATATGGGTGTTGCATTACCACAAGGTGATGTGAAGACTGTCTATGAAACCATCAGCACCAATAACTATATGGGTTGGAAGTCTTGTACTATGCAAGATGCACAGGAAGCCGCAAATAATGGCACTGCCGCCATCGGTATCAGTGAATATAAAATTGTAGTTCTTTCAGCCAAAGACGAAGAACAACCTGTAGCACAAACCGCATCGGTAATGACACTCGACGAAAACACTTCGGCTTTTGCAGTGGATGGACTTGAATATTATTCGTATAGTTATGGCGGCACAGGACAATGCGGTTGTGTAACACCTATTGTGGGGTACAACACAGACTATAGGGGATTGCAAATTCTCACAGATGCTCAGCTTAACTTGCTCAATTATAATAAACCATTTTATCAAAGTGCTGCAAATAAATATGGAATACCTTGGAAAATGCTTGCAGCAATCCATTATAGAGAAACCAAGTTAAAACGTGAATGTCCCTCAAATGGTGATGGACCTTATCAAATTTGGGGTAAAAACTATCCTGTGGGTCCCTTAACGGATGCTCAATTTCAGAGTATGACAGATGAAGCGGCAGAATTTATTAAGAGAAAAGCGGGCAATCGCAATCTTAATAATGTTGAAAATGTTAAATATACTTTTTTTGCTTACAATGGTGTTGCTGCTGCATATAAGACACAAGCTTTAAATTTAGGATTTACGCAAGCGCAAGCTAACATTGGAGAAGGTTCTCCTTATGTAATGAATCGTGCAGATTGTTGGAGAGACCCTACAGTGGAACCCACTAAAAGCAATAGAACTTGGGGTCAAATTAAGAGCGATGGCGGTTCAGTAAGTTATCCTGCCAACAATGATTATGGTGCCCTTGTAGTTTATTGTGCCATCTAAAATAGAAAGCCGCCCATTATGGGACGGCTTTCTGTTGCGTAAAAAGTGTTTGCTGTACAGTAATAGTTAATAGTTGTATTCACTAATAGGAATTACTAGGTTATTCCATTTTTCGCTATCTAAATTCCATATTGAATTATTACTAAAATAAGTGGCAATTTGACTATCTGTTTTATCGGGTGATATAGAATCAACGGCTGCGACGTTAAATTGTTTAAGCAAATTACGTGTTCCATCATTGCCATAGACACTCTCTTCAACACGCATAGAGTTTAATTTTTCCTGTGGTTCCCAATAAATAGAACGGAGTATAATAATGTCGCTTTTCTCACTATTATAGCTATGCATGCCGTATGAAGTGATTTTATCTGCTGTACGGTGTGTTAACAATAATTTATTGTTTGTATCTATTGCTATATTGGGGATATTTTCATAACCGGGCACGTATTCATACTTATTTTGCTCTTCATCCCATATATATGCTTGAAAAAAAGCAGCGCTGGCCGGATGGGAATGCGGAACAATAATATCAACGTGTCCGTCAAAACTAACATCCACAAGATATATAGGCTTTTTTGTAAACCATTCATTTTCGGTGAATTGAACAGTTTGAACCAGTTCGCCAGAAGTTTTATTAAGTATTGTTAGTGCTTTTTCTGACTGAAGAGAGCCTTGGTTTTGAGAGATGATATACGTGTGTTGGTTATTGGCTGTTGTGTATTCGACTTCCGCCGAAATCTTATTTTGGGTATCATCTACCGTAATTGCATTATTTTTACAAGCAGATAGTGATAACGTAAAGGCTATAATAATCAAAAAAATATATGTGTATTGTGTTTTTTTCATAACGAAATCCTCCTATATATTATATTATAATTATAGCATGCTTTTTAACTTTACGCAAGATATATTCCTTCGACACTTTTCGACAAATTGTTGTAAGTGCGACTATTATAATACTCTGGGGGAGACAGAGGGACGGTTCTCTTGTCTCCGGCAAGACAGGGGACCAAGACAGGGGACGGTTCTATGTCTTGACAAAACAGTTTACATTCAAATTGATTCCTTTCTTTTAAAAGAGCGGTTGGTGTAAAAGCCAACCGCTTTTTGTATAATGCTACAGTTTATGATGCAAATAAAATTGGAAAAATTTTCATATTTTCTATTGACAAAGCATATAATGCGTGTTATAATGTTCACAAATCAGCGAACAGGCGAACGATTTGTTTGGTGTAAATATCGCAATAGGTGAATTACAATTAAATATTTTTGCCGAGAATTAAAAAAGAACGGAGTGTTAAATTAAAATGAAAGAAAATAACTTGCCGTTTGGCGAGTATGTTAAGCAAAGACGTGAACAGCTTGGAAAAACTATGAGAGGCTTTGCTGCTGAGGTGGAAATCTCCCCTGCTTATTTATGTGATATTGAAAACGGTAACCGTAAAGCACCTGAAAGATTTTTGGAAAAATTTGTTTCCGCTTTGGCAATTACTGAACCTGAAGAAATTAACGGTTTTTATGACCTTGCCGGAGTTAGCAAAAACGGACAACATAGCGATATTAATACATATATTGATGCTCTCCCTTCCGCCAGAATGGCGCTTCGTACAGCTAAAGATAACAACTTTACAGATGATGATTGGCAAGAGCTTATTAAGATTATTAAAGAAAAGAAATTATAGATTTGTAAAGGGTGTTTTTTAATGCAGTTGAATTTTCCAAAAAAAGAAAACGGAATGTATATTTTATCAAGAGATGATATTGATTGTATAGCAACTGCTATTTTGAAAAAGTATTATCCTCAAAATTTAGAATCACCTTTACCGCTTAATACAATTGAATTATTAGAAGAACATCTTGGTTTGACTATTAAACGTAAATATATAGGTACTTTACGTTCCGGTATATTGGGTTTAATTGTAATGAATGATGATGTAGAAATACCATCGTATGACGACATGTATCGTCCAACCGTGTTACAGGAAACTTATGGCACTGTATTGATAAGTCAGCATCTTATTGGTCGTGATAATATTCCAAGAAGACGTTATACCGAAGCACACGAAGGCGCACATTTTATATTACACGGCGACTATTATAATCAAGCAAAAACAACTATTGCTAAAAGAAGCAATAATCCTCTTTACTATATAGCTTGTCGCCAAGTGGAGATATATAAAGGCTCCCCTAAAGGTGATACAGAATGGATGGAATGGCAAGCAGACAGTTTGGCTGCCTCTTTACTAATGCCCAAAAATGTTTTTTATACTTTTGCTAAAAACGTTATTAGGGAAAACGGTGTATCTCGTGGTTATTTAATTAATAGTCCATACGCCAATCAAAGACAAGCTTTTGAAATTATAACAAAAATAGCCGAACAGTTTAACGTGTCTTATAGAGCAGCACAAATCAGAATGTTGCATTTAGGACTTATTAAAGATAATAATTTTTAAAAATATCAACGGTGAGGTGACTCACCGTATATTTAAACATATATGTTCGCAACATTGCGGACAAGAGAACAAAAGGAGCGTGAAAACAATGAAACAAGTAAAATGTCCCGTTTGCGACAAGCGGTTATTCGATTCCAATATACCACTTCAAGTTGCCAAATTAACTGGCATTAATATGAAAAATGCAGATATGGTTATAAAATGCAAAAATTGCAAATGCTGTATAGCAACAAATATTCAAAAATAAAAACAATTTAATATTAACTTAGTACTTAGCACGATGTTAAACATACGAGCATGACAAGTAACCTTTTTGGTTTACTGTCGTGCTCTTTTTTTTATTTATTTTAAAGGAAGGAGGATAGTTCAATGGGAACAGCCGAAAGAAGACTAGAAATAATGAAGCTGCTTTGCAAAAGAAGATATGAAACAATGTCTAATTTATCGGATGAATTTGGCGTTTCCATTAGAACTATCCACAGAGACATTGATGAGCTCACCTTTTTAATGCCCTTATATGTTAAAAGCGGTAGATATGGTGGCGGTGTGTACGTAGATAAAAACTATACGATGGATAAAATGTATATGACCACCGATGAAATTAATTTACTTATTAAAGTTCGAAAAATGACATCGGACAAGCTCTCAAAATCAGAAAATACTTTATTTGACCAGATAATTAAAGCTTATTCGAAAAATAAAGCAGGATAATTTTTTTAAAGATGACGCTAGCTGTCAGGTTTAAAAATTATAATTCTTTTGAAACTACAAATAATCGCACCGGTATAAAAACAATATTTAAAAAGGAGAAATGTAAAAATGAAAAATAATGTAATTGATTATGCATTAAACTATAAAAATTCTTTGCAAACAGCAAGTTTTTTAGCAACAATAAGAGAACTTTTTAGTAAGCGGGGGATTATTTTGCCGCCAGGTGATATTAAGAATGTTTGCGAAGCAATCAAGAAAGACAAATATATGTGGCGCCAATCCAATTCAATGTATGAAGCACAAGATTTTGTTGACAAAGGATATGTCGCAATAGGAATAAATGCAAATGAAATTGTTGTTCTTTCTAAAAGCGATAACAATGATCCGGTTGCACAAACTGCGTGGTCGATAACGAATCGCAAAAATGCCATGTCGCGTTCATTGGAAGAACTCATGTATTTTGTATATGGTTTTCAAACAGGTTCCCCTAAGTGAGAACTTTAGTATTATAACGCCTTATTTTGTAAGCAGTAATATGATGTGTTGTGAAAAGTTAAAGTGTTAGTATTATCAGAACAAATTATGATGTAGTTTTTAAAAGTACGGTTAGTATAAATCCCGCCCAGTTTATTTTTAAAAGATGACGATAACTGTCGGGTTTAAATTTTACAATAATCTTACAGCCGAGAAAGGAGGAAGCAAATGGATATCGAGGTTATCATTGCAGGTCACGAACAAAGGATAAAAACTTTGGAACGTGATATGTCAGCAATGAAAGCAGTGCAGGCCGAGATACGTTCAATGAACGAAACGCTTGTAACACTCGCAAATGAGTTAAAGCACACCAACCAACATTTGGCAAGGCATGAAAAGAAAATTGATGAAATTGATGCCATACCTAAACAGCGTATGCAGCAAATAATTACTGCCATTATTGCGGCATTAGCTGGTGGATTAATTTCAACAATTATTGGAATGATACTCGCTTAAGAAAGGAGAAATTATGGATTTTCAAGATTATATCAAAGCGGAACTTTTAATTTTAATTCCAGTCCTTTATTTTATTGGAATTGGGATAAAGAAAAGCCAAACACCCGATAAGTGGATTCCCGCTATTCTTGGTATATCTGCAGTTGTATTATCTGCTGTTTGGATTATTGCAACTACAGATATATCCGGCTTACAAGAAATTGCTGCGGCAATATTTACGGCTGTAACGCAGGGTATTCTTGTTGCCGGTGCAAGTGTGTATGTGAATCAACTTTATATTCAAGCTAAGAAGGAGGAATAAAAATGCTTAACATTATTAAGGCTTATGCCGTGAAAAATCTTTGCTATATTACTGCGCAAAAAATGGTACCAAAAGGTATTGTTGTACATTCGACCGGTGCTAATAATCCAAATCTAAAGCGTTATGTAGATGCCGTGGAGGAAGTGGGTAAGAATCAATATGGAAATCATTGGAATAAAGCCAAACCCGGCGGTAGAAAAGTGTGCGTACACGCTTTTATTGGTTATGACAAAAATAAGGTTATACGAGTAGCAGAAATACTTCCGCTTAATATTTGCTGTTGGGGTGTGGGTAGCGGTAAAAAAGGCAGTTATAATTTTAATCCTGCATATATTCAATTTGAAATTTGTGAAGATGGATTAAAGGATAAAACCTATTACACCAAGGCTTTTAACGTTGCTGCAGAATATTGTGCACATTTGTGCAAGCAATATAATATTTCGGTTGAAAATATTGTAGGTCATTGCGAAGCATATCGATTAGGGTATGGTTGTAATCATTCCGACCCGGAGCATTGGATGAAGAAATATAATCAAACGATGAGCGATTTTAGAAAACAGGTTTCAGAGATTCTAAAAATTGATGAAGTAGAAAAAGAGAATAAAGAAGAAACTGTTATTAAAAATACATCTATCCAAAAAGGAGACCTTGTTTCAATCGTTAAAGGCGCAACATATTATAACGGAAAAAGTATTCCCGATTGGGTGCAAAAACAGCGCTGGTATGTGAAATCAGAGCCGACAGGCAGTCGAGTAGTGATTGATAAAAGTGAAAACGGAAAACATTCAATTTGCAGTCCTGTAGATAAAAAATATTTAATTAGAATTCAAAACAATCAAGAAAAACCTTCCAAAACTGCAGAAGCTGTGTCTTATAAATGTCCCTATCTTGTAAAAGTTAAGGTGGCTTGCTTGAATATTTATAATGACGCATCGCCTAACAATATAAAAAAGGGCGCCATTAAAGATAAAGGTGTTTACACAATTGTAGAAGAAAAAATTGATTGTTCCGGTAAAAAGTGGGGTAAATTAAAATCCGGCGCGGGTTGGATTTTAATTGATTCCGTTGAGAAAATTTAAAAACTTTTTTAAAGGTGACACTAGTTGTCACCTTTAATTTTTATAATTCAAATGTAACGTTACAAAAGAGTTTAAACTCGAAATAAAAAAATTAAGAAAAGAGGTAAAAATTATGGCATGTAAAGGTGCTAAACACGCCAAGGCGTTAGCCGCGGCTTCAAGGGTTGCCGCTGTTCAACCCAAAACAAAAACAGCCGAGGAGGCAGTTCCCGTAGAAAGGCTGTTGTTCGGTGTGGATTCCGAAATTCAAGCGAACGACATTCTTCAAAACAATATTTCAATGTTTGAATGGGTAATTCGCAATAAGATTCATCCCAACTTTTGGGGTAGAAACCTTTTAGGCGAAAACGCATTGACGAAAGATGAGATAGACTTTATTCATTCTAAGGGCTGTAAAATCGCTGCTGTTTATAACGATTCAGGCGATAAACAAACCGAGGAACAAGGCAAGTCCGCTGGAGAAATTGCGGTAGCATTAGCCTTTGATTTAGAAATCCCTCAAGGCTGTGCGATATTTCTTAACATCGGTGAAGAATCTGCAAGTCGAGATTATTTAAAGGGCTTTGCAGAAGAGCTTATTGAGTCGGGTTATACTCCTGCATTTAAGGCTAATACCGACGCGGCGTTTGATTTTGACCGTGAGTTTAGCAGAGGTCTTCAAACCAACCGCGAGATTTTCGAGCAGTGTCTTGTGTGGGCTGTTGCTCCTACTCTTTCTGAATATGACGGTATGACTACAACCCACCTAATTCATCCCGATAATTGGATGCCTTATGCACCTTCGGGTATCAAACGTAAAGACATTACAGTTTGGCAGTACGGTAAAGATTGCCACCCCATTGAAGATGATAAAGGCGCAGAGACCGCATTCAACGTTAACCTTGTCAGAAATGAAAAGGTTATCATTGAAAAAATGTTTTAAATTTGATATAATAAGGAGGAAAAAAGAATGTCATATGTAAATTCAGTAACTGTATATCCAAGCAGTATAACAATTACAAAAGGACAATGGTATTATGAAGCATACGCTAGTATATCTTCAAACCAACCTGAATGCGCAGAGGTAGAATGGTATAGTAATAAACCAGAGATTGTAAGCGTAAATAAAACTACGGGTCATATTTACGGTGTAAACACAGGTACAACAAGAGTTTATGCTGAGGCTACTGACGGCAGCGGTAAGAAGGATTATATTACCGTAACCGTTACTGCACCTGTGTCTGTGACAGGTATAAGTATTTGTCCTACAAATCTCACTATGAATGTAGGAGATACGGATTATATTTATGAAACGGTTTATCCGCAAAACGCTACAAATCAAACAGTGACTTGGTGTAGCAGTGACGATAGCGTTGCAGAGGTAAATTTGTATAGCGGTTTTGTCCGTGCTAAAAAAGCAGGTATTGTAACCATTACTGCTTGTACGGTTGATGGTGAGTATTCAGATAGCTGTGTTGTTGAAGTTTTTATTGATACTGTAACAATTCAAAAAGATGGTGATTTTAATAAAGTTGTGTTTAGTACGTCTGGTAAGGTATGGCGTTGTATTAACCAAGATATGATTTTTGATGAAAATAATAGGAATAATAACCTTTTGATTAAAAGATCCAATTATAATTTTTTCACGTATTACAACGAAAATGATCCGGGTATGTCGAATACAACTCCGAAAGAATATACGGATGAGGAAATTAAATTGTTATATGCAATTGACCCATATGGTGTTGCTTATTATATTCAAAAATATGTAGCAGAATTGGATAAGACTTTGGAAGAAAAAGTGAAAGAAAAAGATAAAATCTTTAGATTACTGTTTCAAAGAGAACCAAAGTATTTTGCAAGAACGCTACAAGGTACTTGGGATGAAGTAGATGATTATGAAGAAATTGATGATGTTTTATCAGAATCAGAAGTATATTTTGGAATGCATCAAATATATGATTGGCATACATTTTTTGAAATATTGGGTGTATGCTCATCAATATTAAATATTGTCTTTGCGACAAATTTCTTTACATCTGTGGTTGCTGGCGTTATTGTGAATCGCATCGTTACAACAGGACTTCTTGTTGCTTCTGGAATCGAATCGGTTTTAAGAAATGAATTTGCAAACCATAATTCAGGTGACCATATAGCAACTGCTATAGACAATACACTACCCGACTGGGCTTCAAATTATATCTCATTATATGAAAGTTTAGATGATTTGGCAGATGCTTTAACATTAAATTTTAACTATAATAAAGAGATTATTGACTATTGTGCTTGTCATACAGGTTATAATGTTTTATTTGAAATGAAAAACGGAACAGTATATAATTTAAAAGAAGTCTGCAATAGGATCGACGAATAGTTATAATAAAAACAACCGCGCATAGATAACTATGTGCG
Source organism: Acutalibacteraceae bacterium (assembly GCA_045612765.1). GTDB lineage: Bacteria > Bacillota > Clostridia > Oscillospirales > Acutalibacteraceae > UBA737. The sequence goes on along the minus strand of JAZKZS010000004.1, from coordinate 100 downwards.
GTTGTTTGAAATCCTAATTTTCATATAATTCAAACCATTTTTTATTGTAAGCAACAATGATTTTCCTTTTAATACTTACCAAATAAAATTCATCATTTAA
>JAZKZS010000003.1:0-23042 GCA_045612765.1 Acutalibacteraceae bacterium | reverse complement strand
GTGAATAACAGTCCGGTGGACTGTTAGAGCCGCAGAGGGACCGAGCACCGCAGTGCGAGAGCTGGCACGAGGAACTCGTGACTGAGGGAGAGAAAGTGCTTATTTACAGTGTTTTCGGTCTCTCCCTCCGTCTTTTTGCTTTGCAAAAATCCAGCTCCCTTTACACAAGGGAGCCTTTTGTTTTTACAATTCCGTCCGCCCGATAAACTATAATTTAATAACCCAAGATATTGATATTTACCATAAAATACCGAAATTACGTATTGTAATTATACCTGTTTATATGATAAAATAATTGTATAAAAGAGGTGTTAAAAATGTTAAGAAAAACTAAAATTGTTTGCACGTTGGGTCCTGCCTGCGAAACCGAAGAAATTGTGACCGAAATGGCAAAAGCGGGTATGAACGTTGCACGTATGAACTTTTCACATAATACCCACGCCGACCACCAAAAGCGTATTGATTTGGTTAAAAAGGTGCGTGAAAAATTAGGACTCCCCATTGCGGTGCTGCTTGACACTAAGGGCCCCGAATACCGTATTAAAACCTTTAAAAACGGCAAGGTGTTTTTAAACGAGGGTGACACCTTTGTTTTTACTGCCGATGACGTTGAAGGTGACGAAACCAAGGTATCGGTTAATTATAAGGGTTTAGCTAACGATTTATCAATAGGTGATAAAATACTTTTAAATAACGGTCTTTTAACCTTTGAGGTTAAAGAAACCACCGAAATCGACGTTATTTGCGAGGTGATAATCGGGGGCGAGCTTTCAGACCGCAAGAGTATGAGCTTTCCCAACAAAACCTTAAAGCAAGTTTATTTAAGCAAACAGGATAAAGAAGACATTTTGTTTGGCATTAAAAACGGTATTGATTTTATTGCATGCTCCTTTGTTTCACGAAAACAGGATTTATTGGACGTTAAGGAATTTGCTAAGGCAAACGGCGGTGAAGATATTGGCATAATTGCTAAGATTGAAAACCGTTCAGGTGTGGATAATATTGACGAAATTTGTGAAGAATGTGACGGCATTATGATTGCCCGTGGCGATATGGGTGTTGAAATTCCCTTTGAAGAATTGCCTGCAATTCAAAAAAAGCTAATTACAAAATGTCGTTTGCTTGGTAAACGTGTTATAACCGCAACCGAAATGCTTGAATCTATGATTCAAAACCCACGTCCCACCCGTGCCGAAATTTCCGACGTGGCAAACGCCGTTTACGACGGCACAAGCGCAATTATGCTTTCGGGTGAAACCGCTGCGGGTAAATATCCTGTTTTGGCGGTTAAAACAATGGCGCAAATTGCCAAAAATACCGAAGAAAACATCCATTACGAAAAACGCTTTTTAACCCGTGAATTTAAAATTAAAAACACGGTGGACGCTATTTCTCACGCCACCTGCGGTATGGCTATCGACATTGAGGCAAAGGCTATTGCTGTGTGTTCACTTTCGGGCTCGACCGCACGAATGGTGTCACGCTTCCGACCTGCTGTGCCAATAATTGGCATTACCACAAGCGAAAAGGCCTGGCGCCGACTTTCACTTTCTTGGGGTATTATTCCCATGATGTGTGAAAGCCATAACTCTACCGATGTTTTGTTTTACAATGCGGCAAGAATTACTAAGGAAGCCTTATCGCTTCAAAAGGGTGATAAAATTGTTATGACCGCCGGCGTTACCAACGGTCAAACAGGCAACACAAATCTTATTAAGGTTGACGTTATATAATTTAAAGCTTAACACAACTTAAAGGGTAATTAAAACCATTTAAAAGGAAAGAACAGTAAAACACGGTTTCTTCTTTGCTTGGCAACCGCAATTTGCGAAAAATAGTGTTTCAAATTTGTTTTTTGGCTTAATTTTTTGAAAAACAAACCATTTACGCAACCTAAGGTTGCAAAATTTTCAATGTATGGTTGGTTGTTATATCTCTTAAGTTTTGGTATTATGAATATAAAGCGTTATTATGGCGTATAAAATAATTGAGGTAATTTATTATGACAATCGGACAAAAAATAACACAAATGCGAATAGCAAAGGGCATATCTCAAGAATTATTAGCGGAAGAAATTTCGGTTTCACGTCAGTCAGTTTCAAAATGGGAAATTGGCGAAGCAATCCCCCAAATTGATAAAATTTTAATGCTTTGCGATTTCTTTGGCATTACCGCCGACGACCTTTTACGTGATACGGTTGAAATTGAAACTAAGGTACAACCAAAGGTACAAAATAAATATTTCGGTACCGACGGTTTTCGTGGCGAGGCAAACGTTGGACTTACCTCACTACAGGCCTATAAGGTTGGTAGATTTTTAGGTTGGTATTATTCTTCAGCGCTTTCAGGCTGTCAAAAGAAGGGTTACCGCCCCAAAATTGTTATCGGTAAGGACACACGTCGTTCAAGCTATATGCTTGAATATTCTATTGCGGCCGGTATTACCGCATCAGGTGCGGATGCTTATATGCTTCACGTAACCACCACACCAAGTGTTTCTTACGTTACACGTCTTGACGGGTTTGACTGCGGTATTATGATTACAGCATCACACAATCCTTTTTACGATAACGGTATAAAGGTTATTAACCGCCACGGTGAAAAGCTTGATGACGGCACAACCGCTTATATTGAAGCATATCTTGATGGTGAAATGTCAGCCTTAGGCATAACCGAAGGTGATTTACCCCTTGCCACAAAGGAAAGAATCGGTTGTATTGTTGACTATGTTTCAGGTCGTAACCGTTACGTTGGTTATTTAATTTCTTTAGCTTCAAATTCATACAAAAAGTTGAAAATCGGTCTTGACTGCGCAAACGGCGCTTCATGGAACATTGCTTCGGCTGTTTTTGGCGCTTTGGGTGCACAGCTTTACGTAATCGGTGACGAGCCGGACGGTCTTAACGTTAATTTAAATTGCGGCTCGACTAAAATGGAAAAATTGTGTCAGCTTGTTAAAGAACAGCATTTGGACGTGGGCTTTGCCTTTGACGGCGACGCTGACCGCTGTCTTGCTGTGGATGAAAACGGCAACATTGTTGACGGCGACGCAATAATGTATATTTTAGGCAAGCGTTTAAAATCACGCGGTATGTTAAACGGTGATACTGTTGTTGCTACAGTTATGTCTAACAGCGGTTTCTTTAAATCGCTTGAAAGGGCAGGTCTTAAGTGCGAACAAACTGCAGTTGGCGACCGCTTTGTATATGAATGTATGCAAAATAATGACTATTCATTAGGCGGCGAGCAGTCAGGTCATATTATTGTTAAAAAGCATGCTACCACAGGTGACGGTATTTTAACTGCAATAATGTTGCTTGAAGAAATTTGCGACAGCAAGCAATCACTTGCAAAGCTGTGCGAAGCGGTTACTTTGTATCCACAGTATGTTAAAAACGTTCGTGTTAAGGATAAAAACCAAACCGTTAATGATGAAGCAGTTTTACAAAGCGTTAAAGAGGTTGACGCACTTATTGACGGTAACGGTCGTGTGCTTTTACGTCAAAGCGGTACCGAACCGGTTATTAGAATAATGATAGAAGCCGAAAGCATGGAAAAATGCCATAATTATGCGCAAATGATTGCTGACACAGTAAAGGAAAGGGGTTTTTTAGTTGAATAAATCAGTTAAAACGGTTGAATTGTTTTCAACACAAAACCAATATATAAAGCCCTTTTTGTCACAATTTGAATATCCCTGGCAAGCGCTCCCTGAAATTAAAAATTATTTAAAGCAGCTTATCGAAAACGGTGTAGAAGGCTATACCTTGATAGACGGTAACATTTTAATGGGCGAAAATGTAAAAATTGCCCCTACCGCTTATATTGAAGGCCCCGCAATTATTGGTGCTAATACCGAAATTCGTCCCGGCGCATATATAAGAGGCACCGTAATTATTGGCGAAAAATGTGTTATCGGCAACTCGACCGAGCTTAAAAACGCAATTTTATGTGACGGCGTTCAGGTGCCGCATTATAATTACGTTGGTGATTCGGTTTTAGGCGATAAAGCTCACCTTGGCGCAGGGGCTATATGCTCTAACTTTAAGGGTGATGGATCTAACGTGACAGTACGCGGCGACCAGGCTTATATAACAGGTCTTCGCAAATTGGGCGCAATTTTAGGCGACAGGGCTGACATTGGCTGTGGATGTGTATTAAATCCCGGTACAGTTGTTGGCAAGGATTCACGTGTTTATCCGCTTAATTCACTTCGTGGTGTATATCCCGAAAATTCAATAATCAAAGCAGTAGATAATATTGTTGAAAAGCAGTAAAATAAAACCCACGGTTGAGGCACACTTCCTTACGGAGTGTGCCTCAACCGAGTTTTTTTTTATTTAAGAAATTTTAATTTTAGTTACGTCTTTGCTATAATTAGCTTTGTTAAGGTTGGGGTCATTATCGGCTCTGACAACGCAAATTTCGATAGCGGTAATGCTTGATACGGCATCCTGATATTTCTTTAACTGCGCTTTATAAAAGGCTTTATCGGTTTCGGTGTGTTCTTCAAAACGGCCTTGTATAATATGGTCTTGCCTTTTGGCAGGATCGCCGCTTACGGTGTAGGTGTATTTAATTGTATTGCCTGAAATACTTACAGCCAGCTTGTAATTGCTTGTAGAATAATATTTGTTATAAGCCTTAGCGTATTCGTTTGCATATTCGGCAAGCTTTTCAGCGGTAATTGCGGTGTTTTCATTTTTGCAAATTTTTATTGCTTTTTCAGCTTCGAAAAATTCAGGTAATTCAAAGGGAAGACCGCCAACAGTAACACCGGGTGATATATTACCGGTTGAATCCATTTGTGGTGGATAATATTGCGAATCGTCGTCACCGTTGCTTGTAGCGCCATAAGGCACATAAGCGGTTATATCGGCTTTGTTAGTGTCCTCAACAACGGGTGGTGTTGTACTGCCTGAGTTATTGCTTTGGGTATCGCTTTGGCTGTTACCTTGGCTTTCATTTGAACTGTTGGTTTCATCGTTGCTGATTTGATTGTCGTCTTGCGAGGTGCTGGGAGATGACGTAGGGGTAGATGTAGCATCATCGATTGGTTCTTTATCGCCGCAAGCGGTGAAGGACAAAAGGAGCATTGTTGAAAGTAAAATTGCTAAAGTTTTTTTCATAAAAAATCTCCTAAAACTCTTAATGTAATTTAATTATATAATCGCAAATTGGTTATGTCAAGAAATAAAAATATACAAGTATTTCTTGTTGCTATATAATTTTGGGTATGATATAATAACTTGAATATACTTTGGGAGAATGAACTTATATGCAAATGCTGACAAATTGCGACAGTAAAGCTGTGTTTGATTATTTTTTAAAAATATGCGAAATCCCACACGGTTCCGGTGATATGGCAAAAATTTCGGATTACTGCGTAGAATTTGCAAAAGCACACAAGCTTCGCTATGTTAAAGACAATGCAAACAACGTGATTATTTTTAAGCCCGCAACAAAGGGTTATGAAAATGCCGCGCCAATTATTTTACAGGGTCATATGGATATGGTGTGCCAAAAAACACCCGAAAGCAATTTTGACTTTTTAAAGGATTCACTTAAGGTTTATACCGACGGGGATTTTATTAAGGCTAAGGATACAACCCTGGGAGCCGACAATGGCATTGCGGTTGCAATGGCACTTGCTATTTTGGAAAATGACCAAATAAGCCACCCTGAAATTCAGGCGATTTTCACCACCGATGAAGAGGTGGGCATGCTTGGCGCCGAAGCACTTGATACGTCAAATATAACCGCTAAAAGAATGATAAATCTTGACAGCGAGGAGGATGGTATAGTTACCGTTTCTTGTGCGGGCGGCGCTGATTGTAAAATTTTATTGCCTTTTGAAAAAAAGGTTATGACAGGTTGCGAGGTTATAATTACCTTATGCGGTCTTTTGGGCGGACATTCAGGGGTTGAAATTAACAAAAACCGCTATAATGCCGATATATTAGCGGGACGTATTCTTTATAAATTAAGCAATAATTTTGATTTTGGTATTATTTCAGTCAACGGTGGCGACAAAGCTAACGCTATCGTAAATCGATGCGAAATAAAGCTTTGCAGTAATAACCCCGATCAGCTTTTAGAATATGCTGAAAACTGCATAATTGAATTAAAGAACGAAATTAAATCGGCCGAGCCTGATTTTAACCCCTTGCTTGTTAAGGGTGCTTGCGGCGAATATCAGGTATTGGATAACTGCTCGGCCAAGGGGTTGATTTTAACCCTTAACTGTGTACCTAACGGTATAATGAATATGAGCGCCGAAATCGAAAATTTAGTTGAAACGTCACTAAATCTTGGAATTTTAAAAACCAATGCAAATAATATTTCTATGCAGTTTGCTTTACGAAGCAATAAAGAATCCGCTCTTTATGCTTTGGTTGAAAAACTGGAATGCTTTGCAAAGGGTGTAAACGCAAATTATGAAACAAGCGGGTTTTATCCACCTTGGGAATATCGCAACGATTCACCCTTACGTGATATGTATATTAAGGTTTATAAACAGCTATTTGATAAAGAGCCTAAAGCCGAAGCCATCCATGCGGGGCTTGAATGTGCAGTATTCGCATCGAAAATTAAAGATATCGACTGTATAGCAATAGGCCCTACGCTTTATGACGTTCATACAGTAAATGAACGCGCAAGTATTTCATCAATCCAACGCACTTATAAGCTTCTTTTAGAAATTCTAAAAAATTGCAAATAAATTCATTGAACTAAAGTGCGGTTTATGATATAATAACAAACTGTCTGATAAAAAATGTCGGTTTTCCGACGGAATGGAGAGAATATGGACAATAAAAATGAATTTAAGCCTTATATTCCCGCCGAAAAGGTAACAAAAGAGCTTACAGTAACCTCAATTATTGTTGGTGTGCTTTTATCGGTAATTTTCGGTGCGGCAAATGCATATTTGGGTCTTAAGGTTGGTATGACTGTATCGGCCTCAATTCCTGCGGCAGTTATCGCAATGGGTGTAATCAGGGTTATTTTACGTAAAAATTCACCGCTTGAAACAAATATGGTGCAAACCATTGGCTCGGCGGGTGAATCCTTGGCGGCAGGCGCTATTTTCACCTTACCTGTTTTGTTTATGTGGGCAAATGCAGGCACAGGCGAAATGCCCAGCATTATTGAAATTACAATAATTTCGTTAATAGGCGGCGTTTTGGGTATCCTCTTTATGATACCGCTTCGTAATGCGCTTATCGTTAAAGAACACGCCACCTTACCTTATCCTGAGGGAACCGCTTGTGCAGAGGTTGTACTTGCGGGCGAAAAAGGTGGCTCAAGCGCAAAAACCGTATTTTTAGGTATGGGCTTTGCAGCGGCTATTAAGTTTATTACAGGCGGACTTTGCATTTCACCTGCAGGTGAAGCGCTTAGCTATACCTTTAAGGGTATTGGTGCAAAAATCGGTACAAGTATTTCTTCCGCTGTTATAAGCGTTGGTTATATTTGCGGTCCCAAAATTTCTTCAATTTTGTTTGGCGGCGGCTTGCTTAGCTGGTTGGTTATATCACCTATCATTACTTCCTTTGCCGACCCTGCCGAAAGCGCTAATATGGCACAAAACATTAAGTATATCGGTGCGGGTGCGCTTATAGCGGGCGGTCTTATAAGCTTAATTAAATCAATTCCATTAATCATTAAGACCTTTACATCTTCGTTTAAGTCACTTTTTAATAAACGTGTTGACAGTAATTTAAGAACCGATCGTGATCTTAATATGGGTGTTGTAATTGTTGGTATTGTTCTTTTAATTATTGCAATTTGGGTTATTGAAATTATTCCCATTCCGTTGCTTGGTGCTGTAATGGTTGTAATTTTCGGTTTCTTCTTTGCAACCGTTTCTTCACGTATGGTTGGTCTTGTAGGTAGCAGTAACAACCCCGTTTCAGGTATGACTATTGCTACTGTTTTAATAACCGCTTCCTTGCTTAAGCTTCTCGGTTACCAAAACATAATGGTTACTACCATTGCTATTGCGGCAATTATTTGTATCGTTACCGCTATTGCGGGCGATACCTCTCAAGACCTTAAGACAGGCTTCCTTTTAGGTGCTACACCTAAAAAACAACAAATTGGCGAATTAATAGGCGTTACTGCTTCGGCTTTGGCTATCGGTGGTACACTTTACCTTTTAAGCAGCGCAACACAGGGCTTTACCGTAGGTGTTGAAGCACCTCAGGCAAATATGCTTAAAACTATTGTTGAGGGTATAGTTGAAGGCAATCTTCCTTGGAATTTAATTATAATCGGTGCTTCAATTGCTGTTATAGTTGAAATTTTAAGATTACCTGTTTTGCCGTTTGCAATCGGTATGTATCTTGGTGTTGAAACAACCGCTTGTATTATGATTGGTGGTCTTATCCGCTTGTTTATCGACAAGGTAAAAATGGGTGAAAAGCAACGTGAAACTGCAGTTACTAACGGTACCTTGTTTGGCTCCGGTATGGTTGCGGGTGAAGGCATTGTAGGTATTTTACTTGCAGTATTTACCATTTTAGGTATTAGTGATAAAATTAACCTATTTAAATATATCGAAGGTCGCTTAAGTGTTGCTATCGGCGTAGTTATTTTAGTTGCTATTATCGGTGTATATTTCATTGCTTCGCTTTCAGGCAGCAAAAAGGCAGAAATGGTTGAAGCAAATGAAGAGTAATTTGCAAAATTTGCTTGAATTTGTGCCACAAAGAAAAATCGAAAGCTTTTCTACCGATGAAAACGGTGTAATTACCCTTGAAATTGAAAACAAAGGTGTTTTTAATAAAGTGGCGCAAAGGCTTTTTAAAAAGCCTAAAATAAGCTATATTCACCTTGATGAAATGGGCAGCTTTGTTTGGCCGCTTATTGACGGTGAAAGAAGCATTACCGATATTGGCGTATTTGTAAAAGAACGTTTCGGTGAAAAGGCTGAACCGCTTTACGAACGCCTTGCAAAATATTTCAATGTGTTAGAAAGCTATGGCTTTATAAAGTTTAAAAAGTAATAAAAAACGGACGGGTAACCGTCCGTTTTTTGCTGTTATATTAATCCTTCTTTTCCCAGTTAGACATTCGCTTGGCATATTTGCGGGTCAACACGTTAATCTTGTTAAGCACAACGTCAACCGTTAAGCGTGGTTTATATTCAGCGTCCTGCAAATCGTTATTATGCTTAATAGCGGCAAGAATATCATCCTTATTATCGGTTTTAAATACCGTTTTTAAAACCTTAAGGGTATAGTCGTGACCGTACTTTGCCATTTCATCAAACGTATCAGGTGTGAAAACCATGGTTTCAAGCATTTTAACGTTTGGAAAATCGTAAAACTTTAAAATTTTACTGTCAAAAGCTTCATTTTCAAAGAAATATTTATGATTATCAAAATAAACGCAAAGTATATAATCCAAGTCCTTATCCATAAGCGGATATGCCGGAATATTATCAACAAAAGCGCCGTCTAAAATGCGGTCGCCGTTTATAATTTCGCCGCTTGTTAAAATTGGAATAGCAATAGCGCCTTTAACGTATTGCTGCATTTGCTCTGCTGTCAATTCGTGAAAAGGGATATATTCAACCTTAGATTTTGTAAAGTTCCACACAGCGACAAAGTGTTCAAAAAACGGTTTGTGGTCATTAGCAAAAACCTTGCAAATTTCATCACGAATTGGGCCGTCGCCACCGTATGACAAAAACAATCTGCCGTGTTTTTTGGGGTTAATCATTTTCCAAATTCGTTCAAATTCATAAGGCTTGCCAATACCATAGGTTTGTGCCGCAAGCATACCGATAGAAGCCGAGCTTACGCATTTAATTTCGTCTTTTTGAAAAAATTCCTCCACAGCCTTTAAAAAACCGTATTCATAAGCGCCCTTACTCGCCGCGCCAGATAATATAATACCGATTTTAGCCATTTTTTAAGCTCAACCCCTTTCGTTTTTAATTGGCACATAATTATACCATATTTCGACAGGTTTTTCAATAATATATTTAAAAATCCCACCCAACAATACTTAAAAATCCCACCCAACAAGCATTGGGTGGGATTACATATCTACAAGGAGGTCCCGTTTTGCCGTAATGTGCTTAAAAATAACCTAGCCAAAAGCCAGGTGGGTGCACACCGTGTGACTTCGCGCTCCCTTCTTCCGAACTCGGCACAGCCGCGGGAGGTCTGCAAGCCCATCACACGAGAGTATTGCCCCAAAAATTAAAAGTGTAGGGTTATATAAGCAACGGTCCGCGAACAAAACAGGACAATAAATTATCTTTTTGATTTTAAGTTTGTCTTAATGCCTCGAAGTACTTATTGTACGTCTTCGGCATAGCGACTTCCTTAAAATGCAAAAATCTTTATTTATTAAATTCAAAAATAAGAATTGATTATAAGTTTGTTTTAATGCCTCGAAGTACTTATTGTACGTCTTCGGCATTGCGACTTTCTTAAAACATTAATTATTTATTATCAATTTCAAAAAAGTCTTCCAAACGGTCAATAAATGCATCGGCGATGGTTTCGTATTCGTCATCGTCTTCAATTTCATAAAAATATTCTTCGCCGTTATCTTCGCCAACCTTAACAATTACCAATTCGCCGCTTTCGTCAAGCATTTTCTTAGGGTCTTCATAGGTGGGAAGAAGCGCTAAATATCTTGCCTCGTCGGTTTCAATAGCATCAAGCACCTCAAAGGTGTATTCCTTGCCATCATCGTCTGTAAGGGTGATTAAATCGGGGTTATAATCTTTATTCATATCAGCCATTTTATATTCTCCTTTAGTTAGCATGCGTATTTTTTATCTAAAAATTCTTAAAGGGTACAAATTTATCCCTTTGGTGTTTTTTATTTTATCATAAATAACTAAAAAATAATAGATTTTTTAAACAATTTGTAAAAAGTTACAAAAGTTATCAACATTTGCTTGACAATTTGTGCATTATGGATTATAATGAAGTCAGAAAAAGAAAGGAGGAGTAAAAAATGAAAGAATTAACTCCACCTGAAAGGTTTCATAAATAAAGCGAAAGGCGTGATTCCAATGAAGTAAGAAAACTTAAATAACAAAATTTAAAGTTAGTCGGCTTTTAAATCTTTAAGAAAGAACCTAAGGGGTTTGGTTTAAAAGCATAAGTTTTGATTTTGATATTTAAGCGGGCCCGAAAGGGACTTTAAAAAATATAATTTTTAAAATGTTAATATGGTCTTATAAAAAATAAAATAAAGGCGGGACGTGTTTTCACATAGTTTAGTTTTTTCCAAAAGGATTTGACAGAATATATAAACCCCGGTGATGCTTTATGAAGGTTAAATGTTTTATCAAAAAATAAAATGATAAGGTGAGACCAATGTACAGTTAAATGTTAATCTAAAAAAAGATTAATAAATATAAAGTTCGGTGATTTTAATGAAAATAAAAATTTATTCCATTAAATAAACTGTAAGGGTGAGTCCAATGTACTATTTAACTTTTAAAGGTTTTAATCCGTAAAATAATTTTTAACTTGGGGAACGCCCCTTGATGTGCAGGTGCCGCTTATGGCATTAAAAACGGAAAAACGAAAGAAGAAAATTTAAAAATGAATATTGAAGTTATTTAACCGACTGTGTAAGCGTGTTGTTTTATGCAGTCGGTTTTTTGTTTGAAATAAAAATGGCGCCTTCCCTTTGGAAGACGCCATGTTTTATTATTTAATTATTTTTGTTTCAATTTCGTTTACTGCCATTTCAATAAACTGTGCTAAAGGCATTGCGCCAAGGTCGCCGTTTTCGCCACGTTGACGAACGGCAACTGCGCCGTTTTCTACCTCGCTGTCACCAACAACAAGCATATAAGGTACCTTTTGAAGTCTTGCTTCGCGGATTTTGTAACCAATTTTTTCGTTGCGGTCGTCAACCTCAACACGCATACCCTTTGCTTCCAACTGCTTTTTAATGTCATAAGCATAGTCAAAATGTCTGTCAGCAATGGGAAGAATTTTAACCTGTGTGGGTGCAAGCCACATTGGGAAAGCACCTGCATATTTTTCAATAAGAAGCGCTAAGGTGCGTTCGTAACAACCGATAGAGGTACGGTGAATAATATATGGGTTTTTCTTTTGGCCGTCACGGTCAACATATTCCATACCAAACTTTTCAGCAAGCATTTGGTCGATTTGAATGGTGATAAGGGTGTCTTCCTTACCGTAAACGTTCTTAATTTGAATGTCAAGCTTAGGACCGTAGAATGCAGCCTCGCCAACGCCAACCTTGTAAGGAATTTCGAGGTGGTCAAGAATTTTGCCCATCATATCCTGTGCTTCTGCCCATTGTTCAGGTGTGCCGATGTATTTTTCTTTATCAGCAGGGTCCCATTGTGAGAAGCGGTAAGAAACATCTTCATAAAGACCCAAGGTTTTAAGCATAAAGATTGCAAGCTCAAGCGATGCCTTAAATTCTTCCTCTAACTGTTCGGGGGTGCAAATTAAGTGACCTTCTGAAATGGTGAATTGGCGAACACGGATAAGACCATGCATTTCGCCTGATTCTTCATTTCTGAAAAGGGTTGAGGTTTCACCGTAGCGTAAGGGCAAATCACGGTAAGAACGTGCACGGTTTAAATATGCTTGGTATTGGAAGGGGCAGGTCATAGGACGAAGTGCAAAGCATTCCTTGCTTTCATCATTTGGGTCGCCCATAACAAACATACCATCACGGTAATGGTCCCAGTGGCCCGAAATTTTGTAAAGGTCGCTCTTTGCCATAAGGGGAGTTTTTGTACGGAGCCAACCTCTTCTTTCTTCCTCGTCTTCAACAAAGCGCTGAAGAATTTGAAGAATTTTAGTACCCTTAGGAAGCATAATCGGTAACCCCTGACCAATGCAGTCAACCGTTGTGAAAATTTCAAGCTCACGGCCAAGCTTGTTGTGGTCACGCTTTTTAGCTTCTTCAAGCATTGCAAGGTGTGCTTCTAATTCGCTTGCCTTGGGGAAAGCGGTACCGTAAACACGGCAAAGCATTTTTTTAGAGCTATCACCACGCCAGTAAGCACCGGTAGCCGAGGTAAGCTTAAATGCCTTAACTGAGCCTGTGCTCATAAGGTGTGCGCCTGCGCACAAATCGGTAAAGTCGCCCTGTGCATAAAAGCTGATTTCTTCACCGTCGGCAATACCTTCGGCAAGTTCTACCTTATAAGGCTCGTTTTCAGCCTCAAACTTTGCAACTGCTTCAGCCTTTGGAAGTGCAAAACGTGTAAGCTCAATATCCTCTTTAACGATTTTCTTCATTTCGTCTTCAATTTTCTTTAAATCGTCGGGGGTGAACTTTTCGTCAATGTCAAAATCGTAATAAAAGCCGTCGTCAACTGCAGGGCCAATTGCAAGCTTTGCATTGGGGTAAAGGCGCTTTACAGCCTGTGCCATAATGTGTGATGCAGTGTGACGGAAGGTCCAACGGCCATATTCATCCTCAAAGGTTAAAAGTTCAAGTGTGTCGCCATCCTTCAAAACGGTACGCAAATCACTGTTTACACCGTTAATTCTTGCGGCGCAAACGTTTTTGTAAAAGCCGCCACCAAAGGATTTTGCAACTTCATAAGCGTTAATGCCGTCCGAAAATTCTTTAACGGTATCTCTTAAAGTAACTTTAATCATTTCATTTCCTCCTAAAAAATAAAAAACTTCATCCCTAATAAAAGGGACGAAGCTATAAAATCTCCGCGGTTCCACCCAAATTCCGAAAAAATCGGCACTCGAATACCTTTAACGCAGGTTTTACGGCACGGGTTTTTAACCCCCGTACAGCTCAAAGGTGGTATCACTTAAAGCCAGTTTAGTGGGCTTACAGCCGCCGACCCACATTCTCTAAAAACTAAGCGAATAAGCTAATGTCCTTATCAACGCTTTCACAAAAACATAATACAACTTTATTTTATATGTGTCAAGTCTTTTTTGCTTGAATAAAGGGCGGGTATATGTTAAAATACTTTCGGTGATATAATGATTTTTTCAAAAAAACCCACATTTGACTGGCTTATCGTTGGTCTTGGCAACCCAGGGCTTCAGTACGAAAACACCCGTCACAACGTTGGCTTTATGACAGCCGACCTTTTAATGAAGCAAAACGACGGTGATTTTAATAAGCATAAATTTGAAGCCGCCTTTGGTGAATGTACCATTGGAAAAAACCGTGTGCTTGTGGTAAAGCCCCAAACCTATATGAATAATTCGGGCCGTGCCGTTACACAAATTGCCGCATTTTACAAAATACCTAAGGATAAAATCATTATAATTTATGATGATATTTCACTTGACGTTGGTAAAATTAGAATGAGGCGAAACGGCAGTCACGGCGGTCACAACGGCATGAAGGATATTATTGAACTCATGGGCGACAATAATATTACCCGTATTAAAATTGGTGTTGGTCAAAAGCCTCGTCCTGATTATAATCTTGCCGATTGGGTGCTTTCAAAATTTCCTGAAAGTGATAAGGAAAACCTTGACGCCGCCTTGCTTAAGGCCACCAAAGCCGCAAAAGAAATTATGTCAAAGGGTATTGATTCAGCAATGAATAAATACAACAATTAAAATGAACTTTATTAACGACGTTTTTAAAAATGACAGCGATTATAATTCACTTTTATCCGACTGTCAAAAGGGCCGTTTGCCAACACTTTGCACAGGGCTTTCAAACGTGCATAAGGCGGCAATAATTTCGGCACTTTTCAGTCACACAAAAAAGAAAATCGCCGTTATTACCCCCGACGAAGCCACCGCCGATGGTTTGCTGCAGGATTTACTGTCTTTAAAGGTAAACGCGGTCAACTTTCCGTTAAGGGACTACTGCCTTACAAACGTGCAAGGCTATTCAAAAGAATACGAGCATAAACGCACCGACACCCTGTCTAAGCTTTTAGGCGGGGGTTTTGGCGTGCTTACACTATCGCTTGACGCCGCTTTGCAGTACACCCTACCGCCCGAAAAATTAAAGGCGGCAAACTTTACACTTAACAGCGGCGACAGTGTGGAAATTGCCACCCTTTGTGAAAGGCTTTTAAACAGTGGCTACACAAGAAGTGAGCTTTGCGAGGGTATAGGGCAGTTTTCAGTTCGTGGCGGTATTGTGGATATTTACCCAGTCAACTGCAAACACCCTGTAAGAATTGAATTTTGGGGCGACGAAATCGACGGTATTTCATATTTTGATATTGAAACTCAACGCCGCACCGACAGCCTTGATGATATTGAAATCACCCCCGCTTGCGAGGTGCTTTATAATACTGACGAGCTTATAGAAAAGCTTTTAAAGCTTTTAAAAAGCAAAACCGTAACCGAAAACCAAAAAAAGCAAATTGAAAGTGATATTGATGCTTTACAGCACGGCATAACCATTCAGCCCGACCGTTATATACCGCTAATTTTCACTACAACCGTTTTTGATTATTTGGATGATACCTTAATTATTTTATCCGACAGTGTAAATATTAGTGAAAGGTTAAAATCTATTTCATCACAAAACGAAATGGATGCCGAAAACCTTTTGGAAGAAGGCTTTTTAAACAAAAAAACCGCAAAGCTTTGGTCTTCAAAAACCGAATTTTATTCAAACTGCGAAAAAGCGGTTATAATGGATAATTTCACCCGTGGCAGTTACGAAATTGCCCCTAAAAATATTATAAACTTTAACCTTAAGCGCTCGACCGCTTGGGGTGGGGATATCAACGTTTTAATTGAAGATATTACCTATATTTTAGAAAATAAAGGCTGTGCCGTAATTTTAGCGGGCGAAGACCGTGCTGCAAGGGTGCTGACTTCTTCCCTTCAGGAAAGGGGAATAAACGCCCTTTTAAGCCAAAGCCCCGAAATTAAAGCGGGTGGGGTTTTTGTTACCACGGGCGGTATTTCCGACGGGTTTGAAGTGCCGTCACAAAAATTTATTTTAATAACCCACCGCTATATTGCCGCCGACCGCAAGCGTGTCAAGAAAAAGTCGAAAAAAGGGCAGGAAATCGGCTCACTTGACGAGCTTAAAAAGGGCGATTACGTTGTTCACGAAGCCCACGGCATTGGTATTTTCGACGGCATAAACCGCATTACAAACGGCGGTGTCACTAAGGATTATATTAAAATTAAATATGCTAAAAGTGACGTTTTGTACGTGCCTGTAACCCAACTTGATTTGGTTTCGCGTTATATTGGTGCCGCTACTGAAGATTCGCAAATAAAAATTAACCGTTTGGGCGGTAGCGAATGGCAAAAAACACGTAAGCGTGTTAAGGCGGCTGTTAAGGATATGGCAAAACAACTTACCGCACTTTACGCTAAACGAATGGCGGTTAAGGGTTATGCCTTTTCGCCCGATACCGATTTGCAAAACGATTTTGAACGCAGGTTTGAATACGACGAAACCGATGACCAATTAAGGTGCATTAACGAAATTAAAGGTGATATGGAACGTGACGTGCCAATGGACCGACTTTTGTGCGGTGACGTTGGCTTTGGCAAAACCGAGGTTGCCCTTCGTGCCGCCTTTAAGTGTATAAGTGAGGGTAAGCAATGCGCATTGTTAGTGCCAACCACAATTTTGGCACTTCAGCACTATAACACTATTATAAGGCGCTTTGGTGAAATGCCGGTGAACGTTAAGCTTTTAAACCGTTTTGTAACACCGAAACAACAAGAAAAAATTATAACCGACCTTAAATGCGGTCGACTTGATATGGTTGTGGGTACCCACCGCCTTATTTCAAAGGACGTAAAATTCAAGGATTTGGGGCTTGTAATAATCGATGAGGAGCAACGCTTTGGCGTGGCGCAAAAGGAAAGGTTTAAGGAGCTTTACCCGTCGGTTGATATTTTAACCCTTTCGGCAACGCCCATTCCGCGCACCTTAAATATGGCAATGTCGGGTTTGCGTGATATGTCCACCCTTGATGAAGCACCTGGGGACAGACACCCCGTGCAAACCTATGTTTTGGAACAAAATATGGGCATTTTAACCGACGCTATCCGCAAGGAAATTCGCCGTGGCGGTCAGGTTTATTATTTGCACAATAATATTGAAACCATAGACCGCTGTGCCGCACGTATTAAAGCCAAAATACCCGAAATTAATATTGCGGTTGCCCACGGCCGAATGACCGAGGATGAGCTTTCAAGCGTGTGGAAGCAGCTTATTGAACACGAAATTGACCTGCTTGTTTGCACCACCATTATTGAAACGGGTGTAGACGTGCCAAACGCTAATACCCTTATAATCGAAAATGCCGACCGAATGGGGCTTTCACAGCTTCACCAATTACGTGGTCGTGTTGGGCGTTCACCACGCCGTGCTTATGCTTATTTTTGCTTTACACCCAACAAGCAGTTAAGCGATATAGCTTCAAAACGTCTTGAAGCCATTAGGGAATATACCGAATTTGGCTCGGGCTTTAAAATTGCAATGCGTGACCTTGAAATAAGGGGCGCCGGCAGTATTTTGGGTGGCGAACAGCACGGTAATATGGAATCGGTAGGGTATGATATGTACCTTAAGCTGTTAAGTGACGCCGTTAAAGAAGAAAACGGCATTATACCCGATGATGATATTCCCTGTACGGTTGACCTTAACGTTTCGGCGCACATACCCGAAAATTATATTCAGTCCTTGCCGGCACGACTGGGTCTTTATAAGCGAATTGCCGCCATCAGAAGTGATGACGACGCAACCGACGTTATTGACGAATTGTGTGACCGTTTTGGTGAACCACCTAAGGCGGTTATGGGGCTTATTGATATTGCAGTTTTACGTAACAAGGCGGCTGATAGCAAAATTGCCGAAATTACTGCAAACGGTAACACTGCAATTTTAAAAATTAATTCAATTCAGCCCGAGGTTGTGCATAAGCTTACCGAAAAGTACCAAAACCGCTTTATGCTAAACGTTATTGATAAGCCGGTTTATACCATAAAGCTTTTAAAAAATCAAAACTTGTCGGATTTTGTGCGTGAACTTATAAATGCACTATAATTCATAAAATTTTAGTAGACTTTTTTGAAGGTTTAATATATAATAGATGTATTGTAAAAATTCTTCGGAGGATTTAAAATGAAGTTAATTAAAAATATTATCGCAGTTGTTATTGCGCTTGTTATGGCGCTTTCAGTAACAGCATGCCACAAGAAAGACGAAATCGCAGTTACTGTAAACGGTTTCGAATACACATCAGCTTACTATATGTGCGCTCTTATCAATGCATATAACGAAGGTCAAAGCGAAGTTTACAACGCTATGGGTGACAACGCTTCAACCGATGTTGACTACTTCAAGCAAAAGCTTGACGGTAAAAAGTTTGAAGTTTGGGTAAAAGAACGCGCAATTGAAATTTTGGAAGAAATCGGCACTTATCAAAAGCTTTGTAAGGATGCCAAGGCTGAGCTTAGCGACGACCAAATGACCGAAGCACAAAATATGGCTTACTATTATTGGGTATATTATGGCTATGGCGAATATTTCGAACCTAATGGCGTAAGCTTTAACACCTATTTACAGTTCACTATCGATACTTACTATGCTTCAGTTTACTTTGAACATCTTTATGGTAAGGGCGGCGAAAAGGAAATTGCCGCTGCCGATGTTGAAGCAAAGCTTTATAAGGACTTTATAATTGCTGACCTTATTGACGTTACCTTCGACAAGGAAACCGATAAGGAAAAGGAAGAAATTAAAGCAAAGCTTGACGCTTACCTTAAGGAACTTCAAGATGGCAAAAAGACCTTTGAAGAGGTTTATAACGCACATAACGACATAAAGCCTGAAGAAGATAAGAAGGAAGACGCTAATAAGGACGAAGCAAACAAGGAAGAGGATAAAAAGGAAGAACTTAAGCCTATTGACCAATATGCACAAATCCTTGGCACTAAGGACACCGGCTTTGACCACGATTACTTCGATGACATTAACAAAATGGCAACCAACGAAGTAAAGGTTATTGCAAAGAAAGACAAAGCAGGTTACATTTTAGTTGTTAAGAAGGATATTAAGGCTGACCCTTACTATCGTGAAAATTTAGATATTACAGTCCGTCATCTTTTAAAGGATACAGAATTTGATAAGGATATGGCCGAAATTTTAAAAACTGCAAAGGCTGATGTAAACAGCTATGCTGTTGACCGATTTAAAGTTAAGAAAATTAAATAACCTAACCAGTAATAATGCTTAAAGGGGACACTTTTGTGTCTCCTTTTTTACTGCCTCGCTTGACAACAAAGTAATATTAAAGTACAATTAAAGCATAAAATTTAAGGAGTTTTAATATGAAAAAGCTTTTAGCGGCGGTTTTATCATTAGCGCTTGCTTTAACCTTTACAGCCTGCGGCCAAAAAGGTGACACCACAAAAAATGAAGAACAGCAGGGTTGGTACACCCAAGGTGAAATTGTAATAACCAAAGCACAAGCCGAAAAAATTATAAACGGCAAGTTTTCGACACCTAAAAATATAATTGTAATCATTGGCGACGGTATGGGTCCTAACGATATTACTTTGGCGGAAAAGCACGCCGACGGTGTTTATGATTTTGGCCTTGTTTTAAACCAAATTAAAAATCATGGCCTTGCAACCACACATTCAGCCGATAACGCCGTTACCGATTCGGCTGCATCGGGTACAGCCCTTGCAACAGGCGTAAAAACAAATAACGGCTTTATTGGTAAAGACTCCAACGGTAACGACCTTTTAAATTTGGCTGAGCTTGCGCGCTCGCTTGGTAAAAAGGTTGGCATTATTACCGACGAAGCTATTTCGGGTGCAACACCAACCGCCTTTACCGTACATAACGACTCCCGTTCTGACACGGCCGAGCTTATAAACGCAATGATTAAATTTAAGCCCGACGTGCTTATGGGCGAAGATTATAACAGCGTGTTTGTGGCTTTGGGCGATGAAGAGCGCACAATTTTTGAAAATGGTTATATCGTAGCGAAGGATTTTAAGCGTTTTAACACCGTGCTTGACACCGACAAGAATTGCGAAAAGGCGTTTTTAGGCTTTTTGGACGGTTATTCTTCAATTCCTACCTATAACCTTGCAAATTGCGCCGAGGTTGCATTTAAAAGACTTAAAAATGAAAACGGCTTCTTTCTTATGATAGAAAGCGCCGGCACCGACAAATACGGTCACGGCAATGATATTAACGGCAAGCTTAACAGCGTTGTAACACTTGACCGCACGGTAGCGGCAGCTTTAAAGTTTATGGAAAAGACCCCCGACACCTTGCTTTTAATTACTTCCGACCACGAGACAGGTGGTGTTCAGCTTGAAGGGGATAACACAAAATATTTAAGCGATTTATTAACCACTACCGAACACACCGCAACACCCGTTCGTGTGTTTGCAGTTGGTAAGGGCAGTGAATATTTTAAAGGCAAAACGGTAGATAATACCGACATTGCAAAATTTTTAATTAGCGCAATTAAAGGTAAATAATTTTTTCCGACTTTAATATAGCCAAAAAGCTTAAAACTAAAAATCAATAACAAAGCGAGGTGAATTTTCACCTCGCTTAATTCATATAAAGTAATTTTGAAATTAAATTATCCCCACAACTTCAACAACACCTGTTTTATGGTAGAGGGAAGGGGTAACCAAAAGGCTATAACCTTGACCGCTGTCGGCGCTCCATTCAACAGGCTTTGCCTGTGGCACACCGCAAGCGCCAAGCAGCATCATAATTGCGCCGCCGTGCATAATAACTGCGCTGTGTTCAATATCGTTTTCAAGCATATCCATAACAATTTGCTGAAGCCCAACACAAAGGCGCTTTACAAAATCACCGTTGCTTTCACCGTTGGGGGTGGGCATTTTACCCGCAACCCATTGGGCAAAGCGTGGGTCAAGCTCTAATTCCTGTGCGGTTTTGCCTTCAAAATCGCCAAAGTCATATTCCTTTAAATTTTCAACGGGATAAACCGGCATATTTGGATATAAAACCGCCGCCGACTGCTTTGCACGTAAAAGCGGACTTGAATAAAGGCGTTCAATTTCGGGGTATTCAATATCACGGCGCATATCAACAAGCTCGTTCATACCCTCGGGGGATAGTGGCATATCGGTTTTACAGCCAATGTATAAGCCTTGCTTGTTAGCGTCGGTTGCGCCGTGGCGTATAAGGTGAATTTTAAGTGTTCTCATTAGCTAAAATTCCTCCAAAATTTCGGAAATAATGGTGTTTGATAAAAGCATACCGATATTGGTAAGCGCAAAATTGCCGTTTTGCAAAATGCCTAAACCGTTTTTTGCAAACAGTTCACATTTTTCTACGGCTTTAGTGGGTAAATCGTCGGTTTCAATACCTTCTTTAAGGCGAAGTGCAAGCATAATTTGTTCGCCCTTGTCACCGCCGTCACCGTCGGGGGTGGGGAAATTGCCATTTATAAAGGCCTTAAGGTTACGTGGGTAATAAAAACGTTTGCCCTCAAAATACGAATGTGCCGACGGGCCGATACCTAAATATTCCTGGCACTTCCAATATTTTAAATTGTGGCGACTTGCCATATTGTTTTTGCAAAAATTCGAAATTTCATAATGGCAAAAGCCTTTATTTTCAAGGTATTCGCACATAAACAAATATTGGTCGCTTACCGCATCATCGTCGGGCAAATTTAGGGTATCTTTTAATTTGTAAAATTTTGTGTTTTCTTCAATTTTTAAAATATAAGCCGAAATATGCTCGGGCTTTAAATCTATAAGAAAATCAAGCGATTTTTGCAGTGTTTGGCAGCTACTATCGGGAAGTCCTAGCATTAAATCAAGCGAAAGATTATTAAAGCCAAGCTGACGTGCGGTTTTAACCGCAATTTCGGTATCTTTTACCGTGTGGCGTCTGCCAAGGGTTAAAAGTTCATCATCAATTCCGCTTTGCGCACCAATAGAAATGCGGTTAACACCCGCTTTTTTGGCGTTTTCGAGAATTTCTAAAACGTTGTCGGCAGGGTTTAATTCTAAAGTTATTTCGGCATTATCTAAAACTTTAAAATTTTCATAAACCGCCTTTAAAAGCGGCACTAAACGGTGGTTTAAAAGTGACGGTGTACCGCCGCCAAGGTAAATAGTATCAATGGGACGGTTTATTTTGCCGCCCCATTGTTTTATTTCTCTTATAAGTGCAGTTAAATAACTGTCGATAAGTTCCTCGGATGTATTGGCTGAATAAAAATCACAATAAGCGCATTTGCCGTTACAAAAGGGAATATGTAGGTAAAGACCTATGGACATACCTAAATTAGTCAAGAATTTCACCCATTTGGTTAGGACCAACTAAAGCAGCGTTTGCTTCGTCGGTGTCAATGTGCATTGCAAGTGCGTAAGAAGGACTTACACGTGCAATAACGTCACCAAAAACAAGTGAACGACCGTTGGTTTCAACCTTAACTGAAACAATTTGCTTGTCAGCAATGCCGTACTTTTCAGCATCAGCAGGGGTCATGTGAATGTGGCGCTTTGCAGCAATAACGCCTTGTGCAAGTTCTACTTCGCCCTTAGGACCAACAATTTTGCAAGCGCCGCTGCCTGCAACGTCGCCTGATTCACGAATGGGAGCAGTAACGCCGATAGCACGTGCGTCGGTTAAAGAAAGCTCAACCTGTGTGTCAGGACGAACAGGGCCAAGGATAGAAGCCTTTAATGAAGATTTAGCACCAACAATGGTAACCTTTTCTTCACAAGCAAACTGACCGGGCTGTGAAAGGTCTTTCTTGGGGGTAAGCTGATAGCCTTCACCAAAAAGGATTTCCAAATCCTTTTGTGAAACGTGAATATGACGAGCAGAAATTTCAACTAATACTTCTTTTTTCATTTTTAAAACTCCTTAAGGTTTAATTTACCCTTTTATTTTAACATATTTTCGCTATAATTCAAGGGGTTAATGGGAAATTTTATAAATTGGGAGTTTATCTATGCCTTCCCCTTGAGGGGAAGGTGCCGAGTATACGAGGCGGTTGAGGTGGAAAACCGTTCAATTACTGCAAATTACACCTCATCCACCGCAAGCGGTCCCCCTTCCCCTCAAGGGGAAGGCTTGCCCGATAA
>JAZKZS010000002.1:0-2551 GCA_045612765.1 Acutalibacteraceae bacterium | reverse complement strand
ATAAAAAAATATGATGAATATTAATTGATAATTGTAGGGGCGAACAGTGTTCGCCCGTTTGATTTTCGTTGAATTTTGGGGGCATTCGGGCGACCAATGTGTACAGTGTAGTATGATGGTATACAGGTAGTGTAAGATGATGGTATACAGTTTTATGTTAAAATAAAGGCAAATAAAATACAAAAAAGGATGTGTTTTAAATGCCATGGGAGAGTAAAACTGTGGAAGAAATTAGAAAAGAATTTATTGATGCCGCCAAAATCAGTAATAACTTCAGTTCATTATGTAGAGAGTTTGGAATAACACGTCGAACAGGATATAAATGGTTAGAACGTTCCAAGATTACGAATGATTTATCAGACCGTAGTCACGCTAGAAAAGTAATTGGCAATAAAACAAATTTTGAACTTGAAAATATAATATTAGCTTTGCGAAAAGACAATCCTGGTTGGGGAGCAAAAACACTTCGTAAGGTTTTAGAGAATCAAGGTTATGAAGATTTACCTTGCGTTAAAACATTCAACAATATTCTCAAACGGAATGATTGTATCACGAAAGAAGAAAGCCTAAAACATAAAGCGTTTGTTAGTTTTGAAAAAGAACACTGTAATGAAATGTGGCAAACAGATTTTAAAGGTGAATTTTTAACAAAAGATCATAACAAATGTTTTCCATTGGATATTATTGATGATCATTCAAGGTTTTTAATTAAAATAAAAGCATTAACAAGTACTGCAAATGCGGTTATTCCTTGTTTTAAAGAGGCTTTTTACGAATACGGTATGCCTAATTCAATTCTTTCGGATAATGGTGCACAATTTGCGGGGTTTAGGCAAGGATATACGCAATTTGAGAAATGGTTGATGAATAATAATATCCTACCAATACATGGAAGAATAAAACATCCACAAACTCAAGGAAAAATCGAACGATTTCATAGAACTATGAAAAATGAATTATTAAATCATAATGATTTTATAGATGTAAACGACGCAGATTTTGCATTACAAAATTGGCGAATAAAATATAATAACATCCGTCCTCATGAAGCACTAAATATGAAATGTCCTGCCGAGGTTTATACACCAAGCGACAGGACATATACAGATAAAGTGAAAAAATATGAATACGGCGGGCAACACCATGTTATTAAAGTTAATAGTTGGGGTTATGTCAGATTTGATAAATGGCAAGTTTATTTGAGCGAAACGATGATTAACGAATACATAGAATTTCGCCCGAATCCCATAGGGGATTCCTTTATCGCTTGTTATAGGAATTTTAAAATCGCCGAGTTTTCTACCGAAACCGGTAAACTTTTAAATCGAAAAATTTCAAGACTGTAATGTGTATACAATCATCTTGCACAAGTGTATACAATCATACTCTTGACACACTGTTCGCCCCTAGAATTATCTATTAATATTCATCATATTTTTATGCGTCGCAGACACCAAAAATTTCGAATTACGCATTACGAATTCCGAATTGAATTGCCCCATAAAACACTAATTTATATGCATCTCAACTGTCGGGGGATTAGGTTGTCGATTTGTACTAAGTAACGGCGTATTAATTGCGGGGACGCCCTGCTAAACCACCGCTATTAAAATGCCGCCTAAAATAACAATTGCGCAAATAAGTTTGTAAACGGTGTTTTTCTCTTTATAAATAAGCTTTCCTGCAATAACGGTGACTAAAACAGAGCATTGTTTTATCAGCGTCATAACCGTCACCTTACTGTCAGGGTATGAATTTGCGATAAAGAGCATTTTATCTCCTGCGACGAGGAGGATGCTGAGGGCGTATATATACGGATTTTTAAGGCACGAACGAAGATTGATTTTTTCTCTTCTGATAAGAATGAAAATGCCGTAAAATAAAGTCAGTAATAGCATAAACCAAAACTGAAGTTGAGCGCTCGTTATTTCATATCCCGACATTATATATTTATCAAGCGTTCCTGAAATCGCATTAAGAAAACACGAAAGAACAGTAAGCCAGATGTATTTTAAATCAACATCTTCGTCTTTGCGATTCTTTTTTCGGTTAACGAGAAAAAGTCCTAAAAGCACAGTTATAAGTCCTATTGAACCTTTGGGCGTTATTTTTTCGCCCAAGAAGAGAATGCCAAGGCAGGTGGAAAAAAGCACTCGTGACATATCTATAACCCCGTAAAGGCTAACGGGCATTTTTCTCACGGATATAAAGGCAGACATCCATGCAGAGAAAATCGAAAACGATTTTATGCATATGAGAAAGAAAACCCACGGTGTTATTTTTAAAACATCATGAGCGGTGGGTAACACCATGATAAATCCTATTAGTGTGTAGATGAAAAGAACGCCTAAAAGGCTATCTTTTTCGAGGGCTTTTTTCTTTATCGGCTCTCGTATACCCTTAAATAATCCGAACAGGGCAACAAATAAAATCCATAACTGCAATTAAATCATACCTTTTTAGTTTTATTTTTAACATATTAGAGTATACATATAAATACTTTATCAGTCAATCGGAAATAGCATATATTTTCACAAAACTTGAAAAATCG
>JAZKZS010000001.1:0-63994 GCA_045612765.1 Acutalibacteraceae bacterium | reverse complement strand
CTTAAAAGCGGTAAGTGCCGGGAATTCATATCCTGCAAGGTCAATACCTGTCATTAATTTGATGTATTTATCTGCAAAATAAGTGCTTCCTTCGGCATTTGCTTGAGCAGAAACATATAAAAGGTCTGCTGCGGATTGAATTAAATATGGGTCAGCTTCAGTACCGGAACCTGAAAGTGACATGGAAGCTGAGGCACCGTCCCAGGTGCTCCAAGTTTCTGTACTGGCGGATGTAACCATGCCAGTAACTGCACTAGCTACTAAAACACAAATAGCAAGTGCAATTGAAAAAAACTTCAATAAATGTGTTTTTTTCATTTAAATCCTCCTCATTTTAGTGAAAATTAACCAAAAACATATAATATGTTATTTGTAATATTATACTTTATCACGGTGAAATTACACTATGGTAAAATCACCGTGATAATTAGTCAAATCGCCAAAAGTTAAATTATTTAACCTTAAGAACTGACTGGTTAACCTTCTTAACTGCATTACCAACGAGGTTTTCGATTTGTGAGAAAGCAGTAGCGGTTTGTTTAGCTGTTAAAAGCTTAGTACGAACGTTACCTTCTGAAGTGTCAGAAACGAATTTCAAAAGGCTTGAAGAGAATTCAAATGTCTTGGGCATTTGCATTGAAACGTATTTTGCAGTTTCTAAAACGTTAGCGTTTACAGCTTCATCTTCAGCAAAGTTGTTCTTGATGTCGAGGAGGTAGCGTAAGAAGTATGCAGAACCTACAGGGTTCTTAGCGCCCTTAGCAAGTGAGAAAGGACGGAAGTCGCAAGGTGCACTTGTAACACCGTTTACACCCGGAACAGGAACAGCGTCAACTTCGAATGTAGCCATACCAGCGATAGAGTTTTCATTGTATGAGTTGTAAACTGTGTTGATGAACATTACATCCTTTTGAGCAAGGAAGTTGTTCATGTTATAGTCTTCCATATAACCTGTTGACTTGTACCATTCAGCAAACCATTCCCAAGCTTTACGTAAATCCTTATTAGCAAGGTTAGATTCAAACTTGGTGCCGTTGAACTTAACAAGGTCTTGGCCTGATGCCAAAGCAAAGTCGTACTGTGAAATTGTGGTAAGAGGTGTGTAACCAGCCTTTTTAATAACGGTAGCAAGGTCATACATAGCTTCAAGATTCCACTTGCCAGCTTTCCAAAGTGCGCGAGGTGACTTAGTAGCGTAGTCGTTACCTAAAACTCTCTTCATAACGTCAACGTTAATCATAATCATTCTTGCGTCGTGGTAAATATCGTTCTTGGTGAATACACCATAATATTTACCGTTAATCTTACAAGCTTGCATTGATTCCTTATCCCAGAATGGGTCGTCGAGCTTGAAGGTTGCAACATCCATAGGATCGCAAAGAGAAACTAAGCCGTTGGGGTAAGCAACACGTTCAGCGTTGATGATGTCAGGTGCGTTTTTAGCTGCAACACGAGCTGCAACGATATCGCCATAAGTACCATAGTTAGCAACGGTGTACTTAACCTTAATGCCTGTTAACTTTTCAAAGTTAGCAGCAATCTTCTTGTCGTTTTCAGTGATTGAACGGCAAAGGAGATATTCAACGGTTGTGCCCTTTACTGCTTCAGGAATGTCTGAATAAGGGTCTTTTTCGAATTTGGTCGATGCTGTAGGCTTTGCATCTACCTTGCTGTTGTTGTCGGTTGCATCTGTTCCGTCGCCTTTGTTTGTATCATTGTTGGTGTCTTCCTTTTGAACTACACCACGTGCAAGATACTTGTTTGCAACGAATTCAGGTGCGGTGTCGCCGCCAAGGGCAACGGGGTTACCGTCAGCATCCTGTTCAAAGTATGCCTTCCAGTTAGTGTCCCAGTCGTCAGGCTTATTTGTGAGCATAGTGTAGGTATATTCCACATCTTCGCCGCCGTCTGAGGTGTTGTCGCCACAACCCACAAATACAAAGCATAATGTGAGTGCGAGGACGAGTGCTATGATTTTTTTCAACATAAAAAATCATCCCTTCTTTTTATTTTTTATATTTTATTGCAGGGGTTAACCTACAATTCCTACCTTGTCTATACTTTTAATAAATCTTCTTTGTAAAATAAGATAAATTATAAGCATTGGTAAAACAAATAAAAGAGCGCCCGCCATAAGCACGCCTGCCGGAATTTGTACGTTTTCACGCAATGTACCAAGCATTACTGCAATAGGACGGTTTTCTTCATATAAGAAGATACTTGTTGTGTAATATTCGTTCCAGTGCCATACCAAAGAAAACACCAAAACGGTTGTGATTGCCACTGAAGAAGATGGAACAATTACCTTTAAGAAAGCCATAAGCGGACTTGCACCGTCAACGTAAGCTGCTTCTTCAAATTCTTTGGGAAGGCCCTTGAAAAACTGGCTGTAAATAAATATAAACACGCCTGAACGAAGCCCTACTGAAAACAAAGAAGGTAACCACATTACAAAAACGGTATCAATAAGGTTAATATTGATATTTGTGCCGAAAATTGCATTTATCATGGTTATAATTTTAGCAGGGTCAAAGTTGTAGAATGCTACGTATTGCGGAATCATAAGAAGTGTTGCAGGAACCGCAATAGTAATAATTACCAAACCAAATAAAATATTCTTTTCTTTAAAGTCAAACCTTGCAAAGCCGTATGCTGTAATTGCACAGGTTGCAACTTCAATTAAGCCTGCCACAACAGGAAATATGAACGAACTTTTTAAAGCGTCCCAATATTTTAATCTGGTGATTGCCTCAATATAATTTTCTAAAGTAATTGTTTTAGGAATGTAAACAACACTTTGGTCAAGCACGTCTGCCATAGACATGAATGATGAGGATGTCATAGCAAATAATGGGAACATTGCTATGTATCCAACGGATATAAGGAATACCCAACGTGCAATTGATAAAACAATTGCCGTAATTTTGTTTGTAAGCCTTTTATTCATTCATAGCACCTCCCTAATCCCATTTCCGTTTAAATGAACGGAAAATTGGAACAAAGATAACGCCACAAACTAAAAGCACACAAAGGAAGTAGAACCAAATCATTGCCGAAGGCAAGTCATAACGTTGTGAAGTAATCATACTTTGTGCATTGGACATTACCTCATTTGTTGTTGAAACCATTTCTTCAACCAAGGTAAACACGGTTACCAAGATTGTAACGTCACGAAGCATTGGGAAGGTAACCATCCAGAATTCTTCCCATTTGGATGCACCTTCGATTTTAGAAACCTCGTAAAGTGAATCCGGAATGGTTTGAAGACCTGATATAAACAAAACAATTTGTATACCACTATGCCATAATAGGTTAAATATCATAGTAATATATTTTGACATAAGGTCAGTTACAGCTTGAGGGAATCTTAAGCCTTGAAGCAAAGCAGTTGCGTCAAGATAGTTTGCAGTATCGCTCATAGCGGTGGTTGAACCTGAGCCAAGCTGAATAATTGGGGGCTGACCGCGTATAGGTGTTGTAAGAATATTCAAAACAACACCTGCGGCAATAATTACCGGTAAGAAGTACACCGCACGCATAATTGTTCTGCCCTTAAACTTTTGGTTAAGCAAAATTGCCAAAACCAAGCTAATTGCAATAATTATAGGTGCTGAATAAAGTAGGGTTGTTATTGAGGAAATTAAAGTATCTGTATAATAGGGGTCTTCCTTAAGAAGATACTTAAAATTTTCAATAAACACAAAATCGTAAGACATGCCACCTACTTCAAGGGTAACTTCACAAAATGCATAAACAACCGAAAGTAAAAGTGGAACGATAATGAAAATTAACATACCGATTTCCCACGGTAAAATAAACATTCTACCAACAAGACGGTTGCGAGCTTCAATGCCTCTTCTCTTTTTCTTCTTATTCAATCCACTCACCTCGCTTTATAGCTCATAGCGTTAATTGTAATACCGTCGCAAACAACATCATTAACTGTTTCGTTTACGTAGGCAATAACGCCGTTTTCAAACACGGTCTTGGTAACGCCTTTTTCTAAAATTTCATAGGTTTTAACCTTTACACCCGAAACTGACTTTAAGTAAGCCTCTGCTTCGGCGTAATAATCGTTAATAAGGGCTTTATTGGTTTCATAATCAGCAGCCAAATATGCGCTGTATACGCTACCAACAACGTCAGAATTTACATCGGCAGCTAGCACAAATGAAAGACCACTACCGGTTTTAATTGCATTAAGGAACTTCTTGCGGGGTTCAGAAGAAAGGTTTATAACAACCGAATTTTCCTTAGCGCCAGAGAAAACCATACCATAGAACGGAATATCAACGTCTAGCGAATCAATACCAGAGCTCTTGGTAGGAATAGCATCAATAAAGTTTGAAGCCTTTGCGGCATAATCGTTTGATGCAACGGTAAGAAGCTTAAGCTTTGAATCGGTAACCTTCTTTAATGCATTAGCTACATCTTCATCGATTTTGCCCTTGCCGTAATACTGTGTATTAGTAAAATCGGAATATGCCATTCTACCTAAAGTATCAAGTGATACACCGCTGAAGTTATATTTTTTAACCGATTTTAAAACATCGCCAACAGCTGAAGTTAACATATCACGTCCCAAAAGGTACTTGCCTTTTTGAGAAGTATCAACATTCCTTAAAGCAATATCGAAGGTATACTTTTTAACACGGAAGTCAGTTGTGTCAACAGTAACGTCGTTACGCTTTGAATAACCATTACCCGAACGAACAAACTGCAAAACATCATAGTCCATAAACAAATCTAAGCCATTGTCTTTGCAAAATTCTTCAAATTTCTTAATTTGAGACTTAGAACCAATCTTGCTATTAACCTTGAATGAGCCTGCAATTTTATCAACAGTAAGACCCGTATTACCAAAGCCTAACAAGCGAATGTTCATTGAAGAACCGTTCTTTTCATAAACCTGCGAAATAATATCAGTTGCCTGTGAAATAGTAGTTGTAGCAGAGAAGGTTTTATAAGGTATACCTAATGCGCTTCTATCTGCCATAACACCGCCAAGCAAGGTTAAATTTAAAGGTTTATTCTTAACGCCACTATCAAGTTTAAGATATTCACGGTATGCATCAGCAATGCCGTTATATGAAGCATCTTCACCTGTAAGCATTGAATACTGAACTTCAAAGGTTTCGGGATTTCTCTTGTCAGCAATTCTTATATACTGCTTAAGACCGGTTACACCACCGATATTAATTTGAACTGAATTATAAGCTCTTACGTTGAATATTGGATAAACACCCGAATAGCCAACAATTCTTTCGCCGGCTAACGCACCAATAGATGCATATTCCGCACCCGAAGTAATAATGCCATAGATAGCGTCGTTACCGTCTACTGCGCCAAACACAGGAAGATTAATTTGTTCAGCATTGTTGTAACGCCATTTTTCTTCACGTGCAAGGTCATTGCCGTAAACCTCTTCCTCGTATGTGCGTACTTCGCCGCGTACATCGGTATACATTAAAGCACCACTACCAGAAGGAATAAACAAATACTTATCATTGCTTTTTTCATTTTTAACATTGCAAAGATAAGGGTTTAACGATATTGACATTACGCTAATGGCATGTTCCTCGATTTCGGAAGGAACAACCTTAACCTTTAAACCGGTTTCATTAATGGTGTAATAAACGGGAATTGCAATTTCGTATTCGTCAAAATAATATGTAACCCTTAAACCATTAGTAATGGCTTCGGATTTTACCCTACCCTCTCTAACAGCATCAGCTGATTTTACAACCGAAAAGGTTTCAAAGGTCGGGTCATAAATTTTCACAAAAATTGAAGAAGAAATAAAGGTGTCAGCAAGTGAAGAATCCCACACTTTAGTGGCACCTTCCTTAGCTAAAATCGGGAAACCTAACTTTTCATCAAAAGTAAGGGTATAATCGCCGATATTAACTGCATCGCCCTGTAAAAATTCATACTGTGTATCCTTATCATAAGGTGCCTGTAAAATGGTAACGTCTTCGTTGCCACAGCTACATACAGTTGCGATAATCATTAATGCTAATGTTAGACAGGCTAATTTTTTAATTTTCATATAACTACCTCCCTAACGCAACAGCAATTCATTATAGATTGTTTCAACGAAAGTGACTAATTGCTGAATCAAAACAATTACCATAAACAACAAGAAAATAATAAGACCCATACCAAGTAAAATAATTACTGTTGTTTTAGCCACCTTGAAAAAATCGTATTCGTGAATTTCCATATTTGCAACAAGTAACGAGAAACCGGCTATTATCCATGCTACGATTTCAAAAACGCCAAGGAAGAAAGCCTCTTCACTTGTTAAAATATTTGAAATAATTAATAAGAATAAGCGATAAATAATTAAAGGTACCAAGCTATATGCTACCGCAATATAAACCTCGTACATTCTGCCTCTACCGCCCTGAACCGAGCAAACGCCCCAGTTGGCAACTGTGTAAAGTATAGCTACACCTGATGTGCCCAAGAATGTAAATATAGCATTATATGATGAAACATTAACGTAACCATACATATAACCCATAAAGAAGTCACAAAGAAGTGTAACCACGAAGAATGATAAAATGAAAACTGTAGCAATAATTATGTTTTTACGCTTGTTTTCTTTTAAATTTTTATATGCAGCAAAAGGATGCACACAAGCACCAACTGCATCTAAAACCGTTTTATCTTTGAAAATTACAATTTGTTTTTTGCGTTTAACAAACACGAAAGCTACAATAGCAGCCACCGCAACAAACGCCAAACCAAATATAAGGTAAAGATTATTGTCGATAAAATCGGCTCTTACCTTTACAAAGGCTTCACCGTATAGTTCGGTGTTTTGGCCCATTTTGGCAAGCTTTAATGCTTCACTATATTCGCCTGTGGTAAGCATAGCTCTTGCTAGGCCATTATACGCTGCTTGGCAGTTTGCATCTTCAGCAAGAATTTCTTGCCAAAGGGCCTTTGATTTTTCATACTCGCCATCGTTAGTAAGCGAGGATGCTTGCATGAGCTTTTTACCATAATCGGTAACACGGAAGACAGTAATTGTATTTTTGCCACCGTCAACAACATATAAGAAATCGCCATCAACATGAATAGATTTTGGCTTTTCAAATGTACCCTTGTTGGTGCCGGCTTCCAAACCGCCGCCAAATGCACAAAGCATTACGCCAAACTTATCATATACCAGCACTCTACCAAACTTAGCATCAACAACATAGGTGAAATCATTAGCATCTACCGATACGCTCACCAATGATGAAGTTTCGTCAACAAAGGTTCTTCTAACCGAACCCAAAACGCCAAATGCCATTGAGTCTGAAGAAATGTATTTACTACCACTTAAAACCTTATATACGTTTGTGCCACCTGGGTTAAGTCTGCGTATAGCACCATTCTCTCCCGAGTCGGTAACGGTAAACACAAAATCGTGAGCATCTACACTTAAGTCAACAAACTGGAATGGTATTTTCTTAGCTTGACCACTAATTTTTTCATTGGTGTTGAAAATTTTACCAATAAGATTTGTTAAAACGTCTGTAACCGATGTAGACGTAATGTTTGCACCATAGAAGCCTAAGAAATTAAAATCACTGTCAAATCTCATTGCGCCGTAGAAACAACCGCTACTGATTAAGTAGAAGAAGCCCTTGCTGTCACAAGCCAAACGGCTTGGAGCAAATAAGAAATCGTCAGGAATTACGTCATTTTCAGGACAGGTAATAACCCTTGAAACATTACCGTTAATATCACAAATAATTAAGCGTTCATTATCGGTATCACATATATATACCTTACCATCTTTAGCGTAAACGCCTTCGGCTTTTCTAAAGCGTAATTCTTCGTCGTTATAAACAGGGTCAGCAATAACCGAAACTGTTTTATAAGTATTTTTTTCTGCTATTACAAGTCGGCTATTATCTCCATCTAATATATATATATACTGATCGTCTATATATATATCGGTAGGAACGTAAAAACCGTCATCAAGTCCGAAATCGGCACCTGTAAGCTCTGCTTCAATGCTAAACATTGCTTTAACAGGTACTGCCTTTTCGGAACTGTCCCAATATGCAAAGGATTCATAGGGGACGTTTTCGAATGACGCTGCTGAAACGCTTGTAACAAAAATACAGCAAACCAAACAAACAAGCACAATCAAAGATATGGCTTTGTTCACAGATTTTTTCAATATAAACTCCCCTTCCTTATTTAATACCTGATGTACTCATAGTTTCCTTTACACTGTTTTGAGAAACCAAATATACAATAATAGGCGGTATCATCATAATAACAGCCATTGCCATTGCCGAACCTGAACGAGCAAGGCCACCAGATGCGATTGTAGTAGTAATTTCAGGCAAAGTTTTCATAGATTCTGTGAAAATTGTACCTGAACCTGTAATTGTCCACATATCTCTAAATGCGAATAGCGCAAGAGTGAGCCATGCAGGCTTAACAAGAGGCAATGCGATACGGAAAAATATTCTAAACTGTCCGGCACCGTCAATTTGAGCAGCTTCAAGCAAGGCGTCCGGTATACCTGTATCCATAAATTGCTTCATAAGGAATACACCCAATGTGCTTGGAACGTACGGTAAAATATATACCCAATAAGTATCAATCATACCCAAGCCTGAATATATCAAATAGCGCGGAATAGCAAGTGTGTAAGCGTTAAACAAAAGTGCAAACTGAACTAATGCGAAAATTGTGTTTTTATTTTTAATTTTAGACTTTGAAATTGTATATGCGGCAGCACTTGCAACAAAAATATGTAATACTGTTGAAGCCACACTTACAAACAAACTGTTAAAAATATAACGTGAAAGCGGAATTTTTAGGTTTGATAAAATTGTAGGTAAAACCTTAAAGTTTTCCCATGTGGGTCTTACAACGTAAAATCTTGGTGGGAAAATTAAAAGTTCATCCAATGGTTTAAAAGAAGTGATAACCGTATAAATAAGTGGCAAAATTGCAAATAAACCAAAAGCAATTAAAAATCCAAAATAAAATATATTTCCGGCAAGTGACCGAGTATATTTTCGGTAAGCTTTTTTGTTTTTCATTTTTAAACCTACCTTCCCACAGACTCAACAAATTTTGTTAGTATCTTCTTAGTAATAATAATTAATGTAAATAGCAATACAGATATTGCTGAAGCATATCCCATCTCAAAGCGTTCAGCACCAACGTCCTGTAAGTGAGAAAGTATAGTATCTACCGCGTGATTTACCGAGGGATAACCCGCAAGTGCCATAGGAATAGCACTTACAGAGAATGCTGACTGAATTTGCATTACGATACCAAAAAGCAAAATACTCTTCATTGAAGGTAAGGTAATGTACCATAGCTCGTGCCAACGGGTTCTAATACCGTCAACCGCACCGGCTTCGTACAATTCAACGTCAATATTTTGTAGACCTGCAATATTAGCAAGGAACGATACACCCATTGAAAGCCACAGTTGAACTAAAACTATAATTCCGAAAACATAGGTTTCGTTTCTAAACCACTGTATAGGCTCGTTAATAAGACCTAACGACATAAGCAAACTGTTAGCATAACCATAGCTGTCACCACTGAACAGAATTTGCCAAATATAGTATGCGTTACCAACTAACGCGGGTGAATAAAATAGGAATGATAAAATACTACGTGCGGTTTTGCCGAATTCGTTAATTATCCATGCTAAGAAGAATGAAAGTGCAAAACCAAAGGGGCCAATAAATACTGCAAAAAGAACTGTGTTCTTTAAGGCTACCGGTAAAACTTCGTCACCGGTAAACATTCTGAAATAGTTTTCAAGACCAATGAACTTTGGAACTGAAACTGCGTCAAAATCAGTAAAGCTTAGTACAACAGATGAAAGTATAGGTAAAATAGTGAAAATAAAGAATAGCACTAAGAAAGGCAACCACAATATATGAAATTCGTAATTTTGAAATCTTTTTTTAGAAATATTACTCTTCATTTTTATCACCTTTCTGCATATTGCTTAATTTTTCTTTCAATTTCCTTATTGGCTATTTCGTTCCATTCAAGTAATAAGTCCTTGGGGTTTTCTGACTTATTGTATGTATTCCAAAACGCCATATCAATTGAACGAGGTACATAATAGCCACCTGGCAATTCAGGCAATTCCTGAACATCTTCCCAAGATGCCATTAATACATCTAATACTTCGTTTGGCCATGAAAGCTTGGTTACAGCTTCCTTATTAGCTGAAGCGACACGACCTGCAACACCTAAAACATTTTCAACGTTTTGTGAGTATGCTGCCTGAGTTTCGGCTGATGTCCACCACTTAAGGAATTCCCATGCTTTTTCAGGATGCTTAGTATCCTTAAGGATTGATGCACCAGTACCGCCACCGGTTTGTGTGTTAACAATATTACCGTTTTCATCAACAAAACCGGGAATTTCATAAACACTCCACTTACCTGCAATTTCAGGAGCAGCTACGCTAAGTGTAATATACTGTGTATAACCTTGAATTGCCAAAGGCATTGTACCTGTACGGAAACGGCTGTAAAAGTCGAAGGAAACAGGCGCTTTATATTCGGTAAACATTTTTGTCCAGAATTCAAATGCCTGAAGCGATACAACGTTATCTAATACAGTTGCGGTACGGTCTTCGTTATATACAGTACCACCACGTTGTAAAAGAACCGTTGGGAACAATGATAAGCTACCCAAACCTAAGTTAACCTGTGCAATTGATGTTAATTGTGAAATTGGAAGGCCAACCTGCATATTATTTTGCTGGATAATAGCCATTGCTGTAATAAATTCATCCCACGTTTTTGGTACGGTAATGTTTAATTCTTCCAATACGTCAGTACGCGCGAACATTAAGTAGAATGACTGAGTGTCAGGTAATGCATACACGCCGCCGTTATATTCATAAGGTAAGGTTGCGGTCTTGCCGAAACGTTTAATTACCTCTTCATAATCCGGAAATTGCTTCAAATCATAAAGTGCGCCACGCATTGCATAGTTTACAGGAGCAGTTCTTGCCATGTGTAAGGTAAGGTCAGGACCATTACCCGAAAGAATACCCTGTATCATGGTTGCGTTGGTCACCTTTAAGTTAACGTCAATACCCGTTTCTTCAGTGAATGAAGACTGAATTAAATTGTTAAGTATTTTTGTTTGATCACGGCCCCAGTTAACCCAAATGGTTATTGCATCGTCACTTTCGGCAGCAACGTTGTAATCTTCAACGAATGAGAACAAAAATCTCTTAACGCCGTAAATGAAGCCTTCAAAGAAATTTGCCTTGTTTGATTTAATATCGTAATCTTCAGATGAAAGAACGAAATAATCAATATCCAAGGGTAATTCACATAATTCTGTTATGTAAGAGCTTAATGCACAGTATTGTGTATAGAACTGACCCTTATAATTGTGCGCGGTATAATAATTCTCAAGCATTTGTTCCATTATCAAAACAACGTTATTGATAGTAGATACACCCGAACCACCACGTTTGCCCTGAATTTCTTCAATTCTTGCTGTTAAACGCTTAAGTTCCTTAATCATACTTTCAAGACTGCTGTTTAATTCAGGAATTTGCTTAAATAATTCATAGCTACGGTTTGAGTCGATTGTTTCACCGGTTATCATAACGATTTTTCTATATATTGAACCCATTTGTTCAACAACAGCTGAAAGGTCACGATAAACTTCGGAAAAATCACCTAATGTAACAGTTAATGAAAGTGTATGGTCACCTTTTGATAAGTACACGTAATAAGGCTTATTTGAAGAATCAGCAAGAGTCATATAATCCCAAACGGAATCATATTCAAATGCTATCGAGCTTGCTTCAGCAAAAGGTGTCTTATCGTCAATCAATAAATTTCTGTAAGAAACACCATTGGGAACATACTTTTGTCTAAACTTAAACGACAACACATACAAGCCATCGTTAGGAGCATTTATCTTCCAAGTTAACTTTTCACCTTGGCTTTGCCAGTTTGTAGAACCGATATAGTTGATTTTTTCGGTAATACCGTTATTAAAGCTACCGTCAGCAGACATTACGTTTTTATCGGAAATATCTGCAAGGGGAACCAACTGAGCTGCTGATTTATAATCGGCATTTTCACCTTGAATAATTATTTCGTCGCCGTTATAAACAGGCTTTCCGTTTAAACCTGCAATATATTCGTCATAGGTAGGAACTTTAACTGGTGCTTCAAAAACAATCTTTTCAATTGCAACCGGTTCATCAACAAAGATGATTTCTAAAGTGTGTGCGCCTTCTGTTATTTCAAACAAATAAGGTTCGCTTTCACGTCCCAATGCATCAGTAGCATATTCGTTTAACTTACCAAAATGTTCAGCCTGTTCGGGAGCGAACTGGTTACCAAGCTTATCCGTACGAATTTCGCCAACATTTTTAAAGCATCTTTTAAACGAAAGCTCCTTAGCTTCATCAAAAGGATACTTATCATCAAGCTTAACGCCAATATTTATATCC
Organism: Acutalibacteraceae bacterium; assembly: GCA_045612765.1. GTDB lineage: Bacteria > Bacillota > Clostridia > Oscillospirales > Acutalibacteraceae > UBA737. Next base: position 51,516 of record JAZKZS010000001.1, on the reverse strand, counting down.
ATTCCACCGCCTTCGATTGTGGCATAGTACAAATGGAAATAGTATTTGCCGGCCGACGGTGCGGTGAACTTATATGTTACCGAACCGGTTTCACCCTTCGATACCAACATTTCAACGTTATAGGTTGACTTATCAACCTCTAACTCGGCACCCTTGTTTTCGGAATATTTAACCGCTTGTATGGTAATATCGGAAGTCGAATTTTCTAACTCCGATTTTTGTGCATACTCCGAATAAGAATTTGAAATGTCGTTTGATTTGCTAACAGCCTTGCTGTCCGAAGCTTTAGTTTCAGCATTTGCTGCCAGAGTCGTGACCGCAAAGGACGAAACCAAAATAGACAAACAACAAATCCAGATAAAAACTTTTTTCAAAGAATTCAACTCCCTACATATAATGAAATTTGTCATAATTGTAAAATCAACAAGAAAAATAGTGTTTTGCACATTTTTTCTTGAAATCTCTAAGTAAATGTGTTAATATCTAACTGAAAGGTTGTGAAACAATGAAAACAAAAAACAACGCTATCTTTGATTCGTTTTTTCAGGAAACAATATTCAACATGTTTCCTTACAAACTTCCTGCTTTCCCAAAGGTAGAACTTTCAAATTCAGCCATACACGAATTGCATTATCACAATAGTATTGAAATTGGTTATTGCTATCACGGCGCTGGGGAATGCATCTCCGAAAACGGACGTCAACCCTTTAAAAAAGGTGATGCAGAATTTTTCTTTCCCTTTCAGCCTCATCTTTCAAGAGGTAAAAGTAACGAAAAATGTGTTTGCGACTATTCGTATTTTAATATTTCTGATGTGTTTTTAAGTAATGGTTTTGAAATAACCCTTTGGGATAATTTAGTTGAATCCAAAAACGGAATTACAGGAATTATAAAATACGATGAACACCCTGAAATATGCGAATATATTAAAAAAATAATTGAAACGTCGCACAGTAAGGAAAAAAACAAACTTTTAAAATGCCGACTCCTTATAGGTGAATTGCTAGTACATATTACCGAACAAGGTAGAAGTTATAGTGATTGTGAAATAGCCATTCGTTACAACAAACAACTTAACAAACTCTCTCCTGCCTTAACCCACATAAAAAACCATTACAGTGAAACCGTCACCGTGCAGCAATTAGCTAATTTATGTTCAATGTCGATTTCATCTTTTAGAGAAAATTTCACCCGTGAGATGAAGATGTCACCTCAAGAATACCTAATAACCACAAGAATGAAGTTTGCGAGATATTATTTGCTTAATTCTTCAAAGACGATTAGTGAAATTTGCTCGATTTGCGGTTTTAAGGACACAGCAAACTTCCATAAACATTTTTCCAAAAGATTTGAAATGTCCCCCGCGGCATACCGAAAGAGTAATTTTTTGCATTAAAACACACAGTGAAGATAGTAATTATAATAATAATAAAATTATGGCAAGCAAGTAAGATATTATTTTCTTACTTGCTTATTTTTAACGCATATAAAAAACCGATGTTATATCACTAGAATTTGAACTTTATTAGTCAACCTTCCACCATAATTTTAACAAATTACCGTCGATTTCGGATATTGTAAAAACAACTTTTTTTATTGTTAAATCGCCAAATTTTAAGGTAAATCTTACCTATTTTAGTTTTGTGCAAAATTTATAAACACATTTTTTTATAAATGTATATTTTTACCATTATTTTTTTGAATTTAACGGTACCTTTTATACATATTACTTATTAATAAAGCCAATATGAATTTAAAATATCGTTTAAAAATTACTTATAATCAATATTAGAATTGATCAAACCTGTAAATTTAAAGTCATCCATATTATGCCTAATAATATAATCCATATAAGAATCAATCATCTTTGCAAATAGCAAATAACCCATTGGATTCATATGGCCATGCAAGAAATAACGTTCCTTAAACTTTTCATCAAATACAGGTCCATATTCATAAATATCCAATACGTAGCAGTTATCAAAATGCTCGGAAAAATCATACAAAAGCTTTCTAACATCCTGAGCCATCTTTTGCTTTTCTGCATCGTCTTCCTTAGGGAAAGTTACAAAAAAGAACTTTGCTTCGGGGCAAATTTCCTTATATTTGCTTATAATTTGAGCATAAAATCCGGCAAAAGTCGGCTTATTTTTTTTATAATCTTCGGAATCAATATCCTCTAATGAGCCAACTTCCATTTTATTGTTGTAAATATCATTTACACCAAGTGCAATAACATAAGCCTGGCACGCCTTATTTTTAGACCAATGTCCTTTTGCGGCAGCAAAACTGTTAATATACCATTTAGCAGACATACCACCACAAGAGAAATTATATGCCGTTAGACCGTTTTTTCGTGCAATAAACTGACCCCAAGAATATTCATACATATCGTGATATCCTGGGTTTCCTTCTTTATCACGAGATTCAAACTCGCCCGACGAAAGACTATCACCTATAAATGCAATTGTTCTGAAAATAGAAGTATTGCTATAACCCTTAACTATTTTGTCTAATGGTTTTTCATCAACGTTTGTATAATACCCATCCAATTTCATGCAGTTGACCCTCACATTTTAATATAAAAGATAAAACACTAATTTTTGAAGATTTTAATCTTCAAATTCAGATAATTCATATAGCCAAAGTGCCGAAGCTATATGACAGTTTATCCAAAAATTCTCAAGATTTTCCGCACAATCAGCCTTCATCCAATGTGTAGGGATTGCACCTGTTTGTTTATTTTGCATTTTCGTTATCATATCACCAAGTGCAAGAGCCTTTTCAAGATATAACCTATCACCTGTGGCTATATACATTTTTCTAAAACTGTTCATAATCTTGGTAGTGCTTGCATCAATCGGAACATACCACTCGTACTGTTCAAGACCTGCAGGAGAATACCACTTGTCATCTACGTTAGCAAAACGTTTCTTTATGCGCGGATCAAATTCTCCCCATACGACAAATTGGTCTTCAATAAAATTCATAAGTGTTTTTGCAGCATCAAGCATTTCGTCTTCAGAAAGCTTATTATCAACGATATACACAAGCATATCATTTGCCACTACTTGTGTATGGTTAATATAGTTCCCACTCGGAACAATATCTTCAAATTGTCCTTCCCATTTGTATTCATTAAGACATTTTTTTGCAATATATGCAAAATATTTTTCTTCAATCGCACGAAGAGAAGCACTATTTGTAATACTTGCCATTTCGTTTAAAAAGAAAAGTATTCCAAAGTGACTGCAAATATTATTACCGACATTTTTACCTGTTTTAATGTCTACAACAAGGTACCAGCTTCCACAAGGAAGCACTGTTTTTTCGTAATAATCAGCAATACGTCTTGCGGCCTCTAAATATTTCTCGTCGCCGGTTGCTTTATACATCTTTATATATGCTCTGCCCGCTGATGCCGGATATAACATCATAACCGTGTCCTTGCATCGCTCAGCGGCAGGTGCGGTGGCAATTACAGTTTCGGCATTAAGACCTTTAAAAGAATAAGTAGGCGGAACACCTTCAACCCCTGTAGTGCTGTCGTATGTTAACGAAATAAGATAATCAACAGCATTTTTTGCAAGAAGCATAGCCTCTTCAGCACGTTCAGCATTAAGATTTGAATAAGCTATCATCGCATTAACAATACCCGCTATCATCTTTGAAGGATAAACATTGTGATAGTATTCCGGGTCCGGAATTCCCTTTTCTATCCAATATCTGTAAGCAGGATTATCTATTACGTAATTAAGCGCCGACATCGCACATTCTTTATAATTTGTTGCCTTTTTTGGAATAGCGGTACGTCCAGGGAAACCGTCAGCTTTAAAGAATGCTCTAAGACCGCAAGGTGAAACGATGTTTTCATCTTCGTCCATACCATACACTTTAAGTTCAACAAGTCCTGTGGGTATCTCGCTCCAAATAGGCGTAAGGTCTGCAGTAGGAAAATTGTCGAAAAATTTATGTTCAACCCCATTCTTATCAGTTGCAACAAATAAGTATTTTTTTGCAGCCGGTATTCTTGGAAATTGAAAAGCAGGGGCAAAAATAAACTGTGTGGAATTAATATTCCAAAATGGTCTGTCAGCCGTTTCACCACGATTTACAGTGGTGGTATTATATAATTCAAGTGCTTGTTTTGCATAATTATCCATTTTCGCATCCCGTATAGCAAATGTTTTAAACATATTATACTTTTCCTCTCATTAAAATTTGTATTATTTAATTTATTCAAAAATAGGTACAATATAAAAATCTACATAAGCGAGGTAGGTAAAGCTATACCCCTACAATTGTACTTATCTGCTTCGCACTTCAAATACAGTTTAATTATAACAAGTGCCGATTTTTATTGAGAATGTTAAAAAAGCTAAATTTTTTAACTAATTTTGCCTGTATTCAATATTTGAATTTATAAACCCTACATATTTAAAATCATCCATATTATGTCTGATAATATAATCAATGTACGAATCAATCATGCTTGCAAAAAGCAAATAACCCATTGGATTCATATGGCCATGCAAGAAATAACGTTCTTTAAACTTTTTATCAAATAAGGGGCCATATTCATAAATATCCAATACGTAACAATTATCAAAATGCTCGGAAAAATCATATAAAAGCTTTCTAACATCCTGAGCCATTTTTTGCTTTTCGGCATCGTCTTCCTTAGGGAAGGTTACAAAAAAGAATTTTGCATCGGGGCAAATTTCTTTATATTTGCTTATAATTTGAGCATAAAAGCCGGCGAAAGTCGGCTTATTTTTTTTATAATCATTTTCATCAATATCTTCTATTGAGCCTATTTCCATTTTATTGTTGTAAATATCGTTTACACCAAGTGCAATAACGTACGCTTTACAAGCCTTGTCAGTAGACCAAAAGCCCTTAGCAGCAGCATAGTATTCAGCATAAAACTTTGCGGTCATACCACCGCAAGAAAAATTGTATGCAGTTAACCCATTTTTTCTCGCTATAAACTGTCCCCACGAATATTCATACATATCGTGATAGCAGGGTTTATCCTCGCTGTTGTAGGTTTCAAATTCGCCCGAAGAAAGACTGTCACCAACAAAGGCAATATTTCTTAAAATAGAGGTATAACTATAACCCTCGACTATATGGTCAAGCGGCTTTTCATCTATTGGTGCATAAATTTCCAAATCAGTCATTGTTATTCTCCTTTAAAATCATATTGTCTAAATTATTTTCACAGTTTTTCAAAAATTCTTGCCATTCATTTGGATTAATAAATGGATTTTCCATATCGGGATTTTCTTGCCACTTTTGAATTTTTTCTTTTGTTTGGTTATTAAATGGATGGTTTCCTAAATGAATATCTACCTTGATTTTCGCCATTTTGTGAAGTGAATTGCGGAAATCTTCACGACATTTATCGGATAATGAATATTTTTCAAGAAACCACTTTTCCATAGAATTGATACCCGCGCCGCCAAAAGACGCACACACATATTCTTTTCCTTGATAATAAGAGTTAAAAACAAAAGACATGGTACCTGGTGTATGACCGGGAGTATGATAACATTTAACAGTTGTGTTACCCAAAGTTATTTCATCGCCGTCATTTAACAAAACATCAGGTTCAAAGGGCATAGTATATTCAAAGCCCAATTCCTTAGCCCAGGTCAAGTCAAGCTCACCATTGGCATAAAGCCTGTCAGCCTCGCCTAAAAGTAACTTGGTGCCATATTTTTCGCGTAAAAGCAAGGACGAGCCCATATGGTCATAATGTCCGTGACTAATAAGCAAATATTTAATATCCGAAGGGTCAAACCCAAATTCTTCTATATTTGACAGCACCTTATCCATTGCATACGGATAGCCCGAATCTATTAGTATTAACCCGTCGCCCGTATCAATCAAATGACTTGATGACGACCAATCAAAAGTACCCACAAAATAAACATTATTAGTTATTTTACAAGGTTTAATTATATGTTTCATATTCTCAGGTTTTATTGCCATATTAAACACACCTTTTCATAACACTAAATCTTTGCGACACCCGTATCCTTCGCCGCCCTTGCGACTGCTGAAGCTACAGCAGCACCAACACGAGTATCAAAAGCCTTCGGCAAAATGTAATCGGTTTCTAATTCTTCCTCACTTATAAGATTGGCTATTGCATACGAAGCCGCATACTTCATTTCATTATTTATTTCACTGGCTCTTACATCTAAAGCACCACGGAAAATTCCGGGAAATGCGAGAACATTATTAATTTGATTCGGGAAAGCATCTATGTCGGCAAATTGCTTAAATAATACACACTTGCCCTCCATAACAGGCATACCGGCTTCAGGACCGATATTACCAAGCCATAATACAGCTGAACCATCAGTAACAACTGCCACTAAATTCCACCGCCTTGTAAGCGAAAAAGAAAGGTTAGGATTATCTTTTATAGCCAAACAAGGCTCTGCAACTCCTGGAGTATACGCCAATGAAAGCGAATAACTATCGCTAACGGTTGTTCTGGAATTAACCTCTATTTTTCCTTTTAACCTCTTATGTAATTCTAATGCTTCTTCTCTAATATTGCTAATTCTTATTGACTCCTATTATTTAATTTTGTTCTGACTGATTTAAACAACCAAACCACACTCATTCCTGCAGCTATTGCAAAAACGAAAGCAAAAGTTTCGCCTGCAAATTCAAACATCAAGCTCCATTCCTTTTTATAAAAGTTTAAAAAGGTATAATACAAGGTACTACCAGGAATTAAAGGTATTATGGCAGGTAACAAAAACAAATGTGTAGGCGCCTTAACACGAATTGATATATAGTTAACGTATGTTGCGGTAATAAGAGTAGCAATAAAACACGGTAAAAATATAGCTTTTTGATTAAAAACAAAAGAAAACAACAAATACATTCCCCAAGAAATAAGTCCTCCTAATGAGGCAAATAATAGGTGTCTTCTTTTTAGTCCGTATAATAACGAAAACCCCAAACTGCCAAGAAAAGCAGTTATAACTGTTTTTACTATATCCATATCAGCCACCAACCAAACCAAACGAAAGCCAAAATCCAAGAGCCAATCCACCGGTTAAAAACATACTGTCAACAAGCCTCAATGTTCCGGAAATTGTATCACCTAAAATTATATCACGAACCGAAATAGTTACCGCCACTCCCGGAATCAACAGCATTATATCACCTATAAGTATTTTATCCGTATGAAACCAGGGAAAATTTTGCCCTAATACGCCAACTAATGTTCCAACAAGCAAAGCACATAAAAAACTTAAAATAATTCGGTTTGAAAGAACTGTTGAAACGGTTCTTTGAAAAAAGCAAATAATAAATGCCAACAATCCTGCAATCAGTCCGTCATATATACTGCCACCGAAAAACACACTAAAACTTGCGGCAGCAAGTGCACTGCCAAACAAAAAGGGATAAATCGATACCGGTTTATTACTATCCGATATCAGTTTTTTTAGTTCTTCTAAACTAAAAGTTTTATTGCGGCAGTCATGTGTAATATTATTAAGCTTTTCAAGTCTATACAAATTGGTTGTTATTCTCTTTGAAAGTATTCTGCGAGATTGAGTTAACTCAAATCCATCATTGGTCCTGATTGTAAGCGTTATTAGTGCAGGAATAACGAAAACATTAATTTGTTTAACATTATATGAAGCACCTAATTTTAAAAAAGTTTCTTCAACTCGGTTAATCTCGGCTCCCGAACAAAGCATAGCTTCGCCCATATCAAGCAAAATATGGGCAAACTCATACGAATTACTTTTATCTATAGTCATATTCACAAACTACCACTAAACAGTTTTTTATAAAAATCAATATATTCTGAATCATTTTGAAATTCGGGATTAAAGTTATCCATTACGTTTTTTACCAAAATGCCTTGATTGCTTAAAAGCTCTATAATTGTACAAACTATCGGTTTGATAGATTGAACATAAGCAAGCCTTTCATTTTCAATATAACAATCATCTGCATGTAAAACGCCATGAACACCACCGTAAACTGGATGTATTGTTGGAACAACACTTGCAAAATCACCTGCATCAGTTGAAGAGCCACGATGGTCGTTGCTTATATCAAAAACATTATCGGTAAATAACGCGGCATTTTTAAGAAATATGTTAGTCAATTCACTATTTTGCGAAAACGGAAGATAAGCATTATAGTCCAATATGTCAACTGTAGCGCCTATTATCTGTGCGCCGTCTCTTAATGCCTCATTAACCTTTTTGTTGACTTCTATCATTTTTGAGGTAGTTTTTGCCCTAACACCCATTTCCATTTCAACACGATTCGGCACAATATTAGAGCTTGTGCCGCCATTTGTAATTATATAATGAACGCGAACACAGTCATTAAGTGAAAAGGTTTCTAAAAGTGAATTAATATTATTTATAGCGTTAACCGCCGCTTGCAAAGCATTGATTCCATTTTCAGGGCAAAGGGCCGCATGTGCACTTTTGCCGTTGAATACAACTTTCTTACTTATTATACCGTTATAAGTGTGTCCACAAGCGTAATATTCCTCTTTACCGGCAGGAACGGGATGCTGACATATTGCGGCATCAACGTCCTCAAGCATACCAAGCCTGATAAACTCTTGTTTTCCACTTAAAAATTCTATTTTACCTTCTTCTTTTAGTGAACGCCTGAAATCGCCTTCAATTGCTTCCTCGGCGGGTACACACATAAAAGTAATATCGCCGTCTAATTCTTTTATAATTCCCGTTTTAATAAGAGCAGTAGCTACACCTATTAACACTACCGATTGAGTATAATGACAACAAGCATGGCCTGCACCATTTGTTTTGTCAGCAAAAATATGGTTAGGACAAGAAAGAGCATCAAGTTCACTTATCAAAGCAACGTTTACAAACGAATTTTTACCCTTTGCTACAGATTTAAGTCCTGTTATAGCAATTTTATCCTTTACTTCAAGACCTAAAGCTTCCAGTTTTTCTTTAACAAATGCAGAACTTTTATACTCTTTAAAACCCGTTTCAGGCATATCACGAAGCATTCTACCAATAGAAATTAACTCTTCAGCGTACTCATCTACAGCATCGCAAGCAACCTTTTTTAAATGTTCAATATTCATTACAACCACCAGTATTTTTTATATTGCAACGTTTAAAATGCTAATTGTTTATATGTAAAAAAGCTGACTTTTCATCCTTATATACGCAAACGCCGATACCGCCAAGCAGGGCAGCACCAATTGCACCTGCAGCCTGACCGTTTGCAACCCTTACAGGACGATTTAAAACCTCAGACACGATATTAACACAAACACTTGAATTGCTTATACCACCAATCATGGTAACCTTTTCGGCTCTGAGTCCGCTTTTTTCCAGCATTTCAAGGTTTTCTTTAAGTATTAAAGCCGCGCCTTCGATTATTGCCCTTGCAATATCGCTTTTGGCATACTTTTCGCCAATTTCATAATCTTCATCGGTAAAATTAAACCTAAGTCCATTACAGCCAAGGCTTGCCGCCTTTGCCAAATCGTCATATTCCTTATGGGATATTTCACCCAAATAATGAAGTCTTAACGCATCAATTTTTTCGCTAACGCTTGTAATTGATTTCATAACACAATAGGGCGCACCGTTAAGCATAAACCTGTCGACAAGCCCTTTTGTAGAAATTGCAAATTCGCGCGAAGAAACAGGGAAAAATTCCACCCACGAGGTACCGCAGGACAAAAGCATCTCCCCTTCTTCAAACACACCAGAACCCATTGCGCCTGACGGATGGTCAAAGCTGCCCAAAACAACCTTTGTATCGGCTGAAAGGCCTAGTTTTTCTGCAATTTCAGGCAAAACGACACCCAAAACCGTACCTTTATTATATATAGGAGGTAAATTTTCTTCACTAATACCCAACTTTTCAAGCAATTTGGCATTATATACACCTTTTGCTTGGTCCATTAAGAAAAACGGTGTTCCCATAGAATGAGAAATACCAAACTTACCGGTAAGAGCAAAATTTAAATATTCCGCACTCATACAAACTGTCTTGGCATTTTGTAATAATTCGGGATTATGTTGTTTAATTGCCGCAAGATAAAGCGCTGGGAAACGGCAATTTAACGGCCACCCCACAGTTTCATAAAATTCGGCCTGTTCCTCCTTAGTGAAGAAGTTGTTTTTATCCTCCTCACTAACGACGGTTTGCCAACCTATTATTGGAGTAATAGGTTGGCTTTGATTATCAAGTAAAATAAGATTACCGCTTGCACAGCAGGCGCAAACCGACAAAATGCAGTCATCCTTATTTACAGATGCCGCAAGCTCTTTAATTGTGTAAAAACACGCATTTAAAAAATCGTCAGGCTTTAATAATTTTTGGTTTTCTTCACCGTAATAATTATAACCGCCGGTAACGGTATTTTGCACCGTGCCGTCAACCGTCATAATTACGCCTTTGATTGCAGTTGTGCCTATGTCAAGCCCAATTAAGTAATTCATTTCATTCTCCGTAAATCAATCGTTTCGAGTTATTAAACATTATATCTTCTATTTGTGTATCGCTTAATTTAAGATCAGTTGCTACCCTTTTTAATGCTCTGATCTGTTCATACATCATTATTGTAATATCCTTTTCATCAGATTCGAGCATATGTGGATCATTTGATACATCGCCATAAAGTCCTCTGGGAACAACATTTTTATAAACGCCATTTTCGTCAACTATGCGGTACATTCTCATAAATGAAACGTGCAAATCACTGCCGAAAAGAAGACGTTTAGTACCCACAGCCTCTATACAAGCTTTAATTGCATCATCACATACGTTAGCAGTAAAATCAAAAACAAGATTTTTTGTGTTTTTAAGTAGCGTAAATGCATCGCCTATATCCTGCTTTGAATATGCCCTTCCTATATGGGCCACTATAAGCTTTAGATTAGGATAATTTTCTTCAATTTCCATAATTTGAGCTAAGTTAACTTCATCTCTTAGTCTTTTGCTTCTTGGAATATGAAGCATTACTATCCAACCGTTTTTGTCGGCTACCTCTAACTGCTCTTTTGGAAGGAAGTCATATATTCTTATTTCACTTGAAGGGATATATGGTGGACAATTTGCCAAATACGGTTTAAGACCCAAAAAACCACCCTTATTAACATTTTCTTCAAGATAATCAGCCGACATAGCATAATCAGTTCTAAAAAGTCTCGGATAACCTAATTTTTCCGTACTATCACAAATATAAGCATTATTTAGTTCAATATTTCTACTGCAGCTACCGAAAACAAGCGGTGTAACAATCTTACCCGGAAAAAGTTGGTTATATATGTTTTCAAGATCCTCTACTAAAAGCTCTTGCGATAACTTTCTAACCCAAGTTGAGCCACCGTTTGAAGAACCGTATCTAGGGAATTCATTCTTCCAAGCATGAACATGACAATCGATAAATTCATTAGGTAAAAAAGATTTTAACTCTGTTTCATAAACCTTTTTATCATAATCATTTAACACTAACAATCTAATTACACCCTTTCAAACTTCAATGATTAGATTTCGCAATACTCATATCCCATAACGGCAGCAAAGGTTTCAACCATTTTTCTTGCATCACCATACATTAAATTAAGGTGGTGTGTGCCGCCCAATTTACTGTAATCCTGCAAGAAATCGCCTATATTTTTTGCAGGTTCGAACCAGCCGCTTGTAGCATTACCACGGAATTTATCGCACTTGGGAGTTTTCATATCTACATAAGATACAATTACTCTAAAGTTATTGTTGGCAATTGGTAAAAGATTGATAAGTGTTGCTTTCCCTGCCTTATATGTTCCGCAAAGCCAGGTTGTATCTATATCTGAATACTTCATTGGCTTTAACATATATTTAGGCTTATCTACCGAAAGTGCAGTATTCATTTCGCCCATGTGGCTTATAAAAATAAGATTATTTTTCCAGTCTGGACAAAACATTTCAATAAATGCAGCTTCATAACTAACGCTCATAAGTGCACCCGTAAAGGCTGCGGTTAACACGTCACCTTCACCGGCATAGCCTATTCCACGTTCCATAGCTCTGTTTGCTTCAGCAAAAGGCATACCTGCAAGGCCAAAATCTTTATTAACAGCAAGGAAGTTAGCAGTAAATGCAGTGAGCTTTTTGTCTTCAAGCCATTTTCTAACCGCCAAGTCACCTTTAAGTGCATTTCTTAAGAATTCTTCTGGTATTTCGACGTCAAAGTTATACTTTTGCTTATCGTCAGCTATAAGCGTATCAATTTCATCTTCGCTAACAGCCGCAAAATATTTTTTAGCTTCTTCGGGTAAAAGTTCTACCCTTTCAATGCCAATTTTCGCATAAAGGTCTTCAGGTAATCTAAAGTCGCCCATACCTGCAAATTCGCCGCCAATGGTACCAACACGTGAATTGCCAAATTCCTTAGCAATTTTAATACCCTTAACACAATTTATAACCCTATCAATAACGTCGCTTTCAAGATAATGTCCAGCTTCAATAAAGAATTCCTTATTGTTGCGAACAAGCAAATTACACATATCCTGTACGCCGTGTATACCGTGGTTATATGATATTGAAACATTATCATCATCGTCAGTAAATTCAAAGGTTGGTGTTGTATCAAGAATAACAATAGGTAAATTTGTACCGCTTAAAACCTTTTCAGATTCAAGTGAAGGTGAATATGCGAGGTGCAAGGTTACAATGCTGTCTACCTTTTCGTTTTCAAACAATTCGATCGCGGTTTTAAATTCACCTTCAAGACGACAAACATCAGAAGCAATAACCTCAACATTAGGCTTAGCTTTAAGTAAATTTAAAATTTCATTAGCAAAGCCGTCAATTCTAACACGCATATTAGGTGCGCCGTCATCATAAAGCTTTACATAAAGCGGCAAAAAGCCAATTTTAATTTTTTTCATATTATTCACCAATAACCATTACCTGAACGGTACGTGTCCTGCCACGTGTTTGGTCAAAGTCGATAAAGTGCACACGACCAAATTCGCCTAAATCAGCCACGCCGTCGTCAATAACAACGGTAACGTTTCTGCCGATTATAGAAGAACGAAGGTGCGCGTCGGTATTGTGGCAACCAAAGTTGTCTTCGCCGTGTTCTTCAGCAAAGTCAAGCGCCTTTTGGCCGGGATGTAAATACATACCTTCATATCTACAGGTAGGAATCCATTCTTCAAACACGTTAACTAAATCCTGTTGAAGTGTTTCGAGGCCTGTCATAGACATATCAAAGGCACATTCCTGTGTAATTACAGAACAGGTGGTATGGTGTGAATAAACAACAACAATACCATCCTTAACCTTTGATTCTTTAACAATATCCTTAACCTGTTCTGTAATATCGTGGAAGGATACTGCGCGATGACGGGATTCTAATTTTAAAGCCTTTTTAAAAACCATAATTATACCTCTTAACCTTGTTTTTTAAGATCATCAGCCGCACGACGTGTAGCGGCAATCATTTCATCTATCATAGCAATTGGGTCAGCTGCGTTCATAATACCTGAAGCCGCACCTGCCGCTTCACTACCTGCCATAATAAAATCATAAACCTCTTGACCGCAGGTAATACCAGCGGCCTGTTCAACCATAATTTCGGGGTCAATTTCTTTAATAACACGAATTGAATCCTTTACATATGACATTGGGCTTGAGCCATTACCGCCACCAATGATTTCAGAAGGTTCGGGATTAATGATGTCAGGATGTAATTGAGCCATAGCTTTAGCTTCATCCAATGTATCAGCACAAGCGAATACGTACATATCAAGCTCTTTCGCACGATCAATTGTAGCTTTGATTTGTGGTAAGCTCATAGGCTTTTCGCAATGGTTTACCATAACGCCAACCGCACCAGCAGCCTTCAAGCCTTCAGGTAAAATATCAGCACAGCCTCTGCCGGGGCGTAAGGTATCCATATATGTAGAAAATACAAACAAGTTCTTGGTATTTTCAGCAACTCTGCGAACTTCAATAGGTGGGCAAATGAACAACACGTCTATATCGTACTTTTCAGCAGCTTTATCCGCAGCAATTGCATATTCAAGCAGCTTGTCGCCATATACGTAGTTTTTAGTACCAACTTCAAAATATGGAACTCTTATTTTTCTTTTCATTTTACTGCCTCTTATCTTTCCTGTTGGAGAGTATAGTGAACGTCATAAGCCTTTTCTTCATCAGTAAACTTATGTAAGGTGTTAATAACTTCGCCGTTGTTCCACTTTCTGTCGATTTCGGCATCGCCAATACCCATAACGGTTACGTTTACTTGACGACGACGTGCGCGAACGTGGTCCCAGTCAACGAAGTAAACGTGTGCAAATTCACCACCGTCTAATTCGCCGTCTTTAATTGTCATAGTTTCGCTTCTGCCAAAGAATACTGAACGAAGGTGACCGTCGGTGTTCATACTTGTGAAGTCACCGGGTTCGTTAACGTAACGGCCAAACTGTGCGTGGATGGGGCCGGGATGACGATAATCGCCTTCATTTGTGTAGTCGGGAATCATCTTTCTCATAATATCTAAAAGGTCGTGTTGTAAATATTCAAGGTCGAATGAATCAATATCGTGTGAGCATTCCTGTACCATTACCGAGCAGGTAGTATGATGGGAAGCGATAGTAACAGTACCATTCTTAACGCCTGATGCCTTTACAATTTCAATAATTTCCTTTGAGATGTCGTGGAAGGTGGGAATCCAACCGCGTGACTGTAATTCTAATTCCTTTTGAAAAAACTTAAATTCCATTTTTATTTCCTCCAAAATTTATAAGTTTATTTATTATTGAGTCTTTCGCCTACTGCACCGCCGGGATGCACTAAAGCAAACTGCTCGTTTTTAAAATCAATTTCTTCCATAAGTGCGGTTTGAAGCACGTGGAAGATTACTGCTAATGCAGTTGATGAGGTTGTGCCCTGACAGTTATATTTATCGGTTTCACGGTTTACGTACTGCTTTAAAACAACGTCAGCGCCGAGTGCCAAGGGTGATTCTAAATTTTCGGTAATAGAAATTACCTTTACACCTTTAGCCTTGCAAATATCCAATATAGGTAAAAGTTCTTTAGTTTTACCACCACGGGATGCAAAGACACAAACGTCGCCCTTTTGCAAAAAGCCTGTACCACCATGCACCGCTTCAGCAGGAGAGATAAACTTTGAGGGTTTATCTATACAGCACATTAAATGTGCAAAATGCTGACAAATAATACCACTGTGACCGCAGCCTGTTGCACCGATACGCTCGGCATTCTTTAAAAGCTCTACCGCCTGTGAATAGGCTTCTTCATCGAAAAAGTCAGCCATTTTTTCAATGCATTCTTTTTCAATTAAATAAACCTGTTTTGCTTGTTCTAATGAAGTTTGTTTCATTTCAACACCTTAAAAATCTATAATTTGTTTGTCGCCGTAAACTGCTTTCCAGTCTTTGTTAAAGCCTTCGTTTGCAACTTCGGTAAGGGGGTGTGAAATAAGGTTTTTATAAATGTCGGGAGAAATTGTTGCAACGTGGCAACCAACAGACGCGCAAGCATTTACTTGATAAACGTTTTTAAAGCTTGCAGCCATAACACGACAGGTAGTAATGTTGTATGCTTCAAATTGGTTAACAATTTCAGCTACAACGCCAACACCATCGCCGCAGGCATTATCAATACGGTTAACGTAGGGTGCTACAAAATCGGCACCTGCTTTTGCTGCCATAAGCGCCTGTGAGGGTGTGAAAATAGCTGTCATAAGTACGCCAATACCTAACTTTTTAAGCGCCATAGTTGCTTTAAGACCTGCTTCACCAATCGGAATTTTTAAATAAAAATTACCGCCGATTGCTTCCTGCAATTTTTTGCCTTCTTCAACAATAAGGTCGGCATCGGTTTGTAAGGTTTGAGCGCAAAGAATTTTATCTTCGCCGATGATTTCTCTTATTGCGCGAAGTCTTGCAATAAAATCGGTATTTTCCTTTGCAATAATTGAAGGATTAGTAGTAACACCGTCAACAGGATAAAATTCGTTAATGTGTTTGATTGCTGCTAAATCAGCAGTGTCGATAATGTAAACCATAAATATTCTCCTTAAATTTATTTCTTCTTAGTGGTTTTGCCTTCGCCATCAGATAACACAATATCAACGTAGCTATTACCTGATTTTAAGCTATCTTCCCACATTTTTTTCTGATTTTCATATACTTCATCGGGAATGTTAGGAACGCCTGTGGATAATGCAGGAATAAACATATCGCCTGCAACCTTGGGGTCAGTACACATAGTATCGTTTCTGTACATATCACGTACTGCCTTGTCACGCAAATTGGGAATCTCCATCGGAATATTTCCCTTCAATACCGAACGGTAAGCAAACATACCAGGTAAGAACATATCCATTGCTTCATAAACGTCAATTATGTCAGCATCAGGGTTGCCCTTAACCTTTTCAACAAAGTGCCAAATCGAATAGAAATCTGAACCGCCGTGACCAGCTTTATTTGCCTGTACGTCAAGTTCACGCTCGGGTATATATGTACTTATCTCGCCCTTACCAAAGGTATCTTCATTGGGGTCAAGATTTACGTATATGCGTTTGTTCGCATCGCAATTTGCTATTTCACGCGCAGATTCGGCACTGCCTCTGCTACCGTATACGCAATACCAAACCGAATCCTTGCGTAGTCCACCGTGAATACTCTTAATTATTCCGCCGTTTTCAAGTGTTACCATTTCAATACCAAAAAGACCTGTTTGCTTACCCACTGCAAGATTTCTTTGGTTTAATAAGCTTTCAGTACCCACAACCGAAACAGGTCTTAAGCCTGTAATATGAATTAACGGACCTAAAGAATGGGTGCAATAGAAGGTTGCATATTGATTGTTACGCCAATGTGTTTTATCGCCATATGCTAAGGAAGGCCACACACTTTCGGTGTTGTGAATATATTCGCCTTCACCATACTGGAAGTCACCCAACTTACCTTCACGGTAAAGTCTTCTCATTTCATAGGGAGCCGCCATATAGCAATAGTTTTCAGCATAGCCGTAATGCATACCGGTTTCTTCAACCGCTTCAATAAGTTCTACCGCTTCCTTCATAGTTTGAACAGGTAAAACTTCAGAAAATACGTGCTTACCTGCCTTCATTGCCTTTATTGCAAAGGGTGCATGTTCGTTGGCGTAGTTTGCAAGCACCACAATATCCATATCATGATTCAAAAATTCGTCAAAATCGGTATAGTAAACTATGTTACTGTCGGGGTGTTTTCTTTTGAAGTTCAACACCTTCAACTCATTTGTCGCAAATAGCAACCAGCTCCGCATTATCTGCCGCGAGACAATAATTAATCATACTTGAACCTCTGTAAAGGCCCAAAACACCAATTTTAATTTTGCTCATAACAATCCTCCTTTATTCGTTTGCAATAACAATAACGCACAATTATCGTATCATAAAAAATGTTATCATTTATTTTAAAAAATGTATATTGTAAAATAAACAAAAAACAAAGTAAAATCAACAATAGTGTAAAAGCGGTGATTTCACTTAATTAAATTCACAAGTAATTTAATTTCTATGTTGCTTTTTAACAAGATAGCGGTAATTTCAACCGAATAAATTACATCTATGAATAAATAGCAAAAATTCTTGACAAATACGACATTAGTTATGTATAATGGGATATCAACCGAAACATTACAGATGTGGGTTCGGCTACGCTTTTGTCCGAACAGCAAGGTAATTTTGGTCACTGTTATATTTTAGGCGTTTACGAGCTTATGCGCAAACTAACCACAAACTTCCCTAAGGTTATTTTTGAAGAATGCGCAGGCGGTAACGAATGCTTTAATTATCGCTTACCGTAAAACACTTATGAATTTGGGGTTACCTGTGACACAAATGCGTGATTACGAAACCCTTACTTTTGAACTAAAAGCTGAATAAAGGAGAATTTTATGAGATATCGTTTTTTACGCTTTCCCGAAGGCAAACTAAAGGCTGTAACCTTTAGTTATGATGATGGTTGCCGTGATGATATTCGCCTTGCAGGTATATTTAACAAGTACAACCTTAAGGGCACCTTTAACCTAAACAGTGAATGGCTTGCCAAAACCGATACTGATTGGCACTTAACTAGAGAGGAAATTAAAAAACACCTTATTGACGCCGGTCATGAAATTGCAACCCACGGCGCACTACACCGCGCAAACGGTAATTTAAGAGCTATTGATGGTATACAGGACGTACTAAATTGTCGCCTAGGTCTTGAAAAAGATTTTGATACAATCGTACGTGGTCTTGCCTACCCCGATACAGGTATTGTCCACCTTAATAATGGCGCAACCATTGATAGTATTGAAGCATATCTCAAGGAGCTTGATATCGTTTACGCTCGCACATTAGGTCAAATTAACGACAGCTTTAACTTACCGCAAAATTGGTATAGATGGATGCCCACCGCCCACCATAACAACAACGAGGTTATGGACCTTATCGATAAGTTTGTCGAATGGAAGGAACAAGCATACGGCGCAAGACGTGAGCCAAAGCTTTTCTATTTATGGGGACACGCTTACGAATTTAGCGATAAAAATAACTGGGAACGAATTGAAGAAATTTGTCAAAAGCTTAGCAACAAGAATGATACCTGGTATGCAACAAACCTTGAAATTTACGATTATGTTGCGGCTTATAATTCGCTTGTTTACAGTGCTGACGGCAGCAGAATTTATAATCCCACCCTTAAGCAAATTTGGTTTAATGTTGACGGTACACTTCACACCGTAAAACCCGGTGAAACAATTAAAATTTAAACAAAAAAACAACGGGCTTTACTTATGTAGTAAAGCCCGTTGCTGCTATATCAAGCCCAAAACTGACACTTAGCGCCTTGTCCACACGGTGCATAGCGGTTATATCAAGGCTTCCCATTTTTTCTTTAAGTCGCTTTTTATCAATTGTGCGTACCTGTTCAAGCAAAACGATTGAATCCTTTGAAAGACCGCAACCAACGGCATCTACCGTAATGTGCGTAGGCAATTTGGTTTTATCACGTTGACTTGTGATTGCCGCCGCTATAACAGTTGGACTGTATTTATTTCCAACGTCATTTTGAATAATAAGTACAGGGCGGATTCCACCCTGCTCAGACCCAATTACAGGGCTTAAATCGGCGTAATATATTTCTCCACGTTTAATATTCATAACATTTTCACACTCCGATTATATTCTTGCCTAAATTCATTTAATTTAATCAAACAAATTCAACACATTATATGTTTTCAAAATGAAAATGTTAAATTTTCAAAACAAAAGCCGTGGCGATTACACCACGGCTTTTGTTTTTTATAGCATGTTAATTTTAATCTCACCGTCGGCAGTTGTGCTAATACCGGATATATTACCCTCGCCCTTTTCGATAATTAAATCAACAATGGGGGCTTCAATTTCACGGCGGATAAGATTGCGAAGCTCACGCGCGCCCTTTTTAATCCCGTCGCACTTGACTGCAAGATATTTGCAAACCGAATCATCATACCTAAAGGTAATAAGCTTATCCTTTAACGATTCGGCAAATTCCGAAAGCATAATTGCCGCAATTTTTTGAAGTGTTACATCTGATAGGGGTGAAAATACCACAATTTCGTCAACACGGGCAATAAATTCAGGACGTAAGAATCCTTCAAGCGCTTTAAGTGCCTTTTCCTTACTGCCTTCAGCCTGTGTTTTACCAAAGCCCAAAAGGTTTTCACTGCGATCACTACCTGCATTAGAGGTCATAACAACAACTGTGTTTTCAAAATTAACCTTTCTACCCTGTGCGTCGGTAACTGTGCCGTCATCAAGAATTTGTAAAAGGATATTCAAAACGTCGGGATGCGCTTTTTCAATTTCATCAAAAAGCACTACCGAATAAGGCTTTCTTCTAACCTTTTCGGTTAATTGACCTGCTTCATCATAACCAACATATCCGGGAGGCGCACCGATAATACGAGATACCGAATGCTTTTCCATAAATTCAGACATATCAAGGCGTATTAAGGTTTCAGGTGTATCAAAAAGCTGTTGTGAAAGCACCTTTACAAGCTCGGTTTTACCAACGCCTGTAGGGCCAACAAATATAAAGGATGCAGGGCGATGCAAATTATTTGTGCGAACTCTTGCACGCTTAACTGCGCTTGCAACCAATTTTGTGGCTTCTTCTTGACCGATAATTTTTTCGTTAAGCTTGCTTTCTAAAAGGGCTAACTTTTCAAAGTCGCTTTCCTGTACCTTGGTTGCGGGAATACCTGTCCAAAGCTCGATAACCTTGGCAATATCCATATCACTAACAACGGTTGTAACGGTCGCCTCGCAAAGCTCGTTAGCCTGTTTTTTATACTTTTCAAGGTCAGCCTTAACCATTGCCTGCTTTTCATAATCGGGGTTTTCAACGTCAGCCTCTAACTCCTCAAGCTTAATTGAATATTCAGCAACCTTTTTGTTAACCTTATAAAGCTCGTCAACCGCAGTATTAGCAAGACTTGCACAAGCGCAGGCTTCGTCCAATAGGTCGATTGCCTTGTCGGGCAAATAGCGGTCGGTTACATATCTTTCAGACAAAATAACCGCCTTTTTAACGATATGGTCGGGTATTGTTACATTATGGAAGCCTTCATAATAACCCTTAACACCCATTAAAATGTTTTCACTTTCAGCCAAGGAAGGCTCTTCAATGGTGACGGGCTGGAAGCGGCGTTCAAGTGCGGCATCCTTTTCAATATATTTACGGTATTCCTTAAAGGTTGTGGCGCCAATAACCTGAATTTCACCACGTGACAAAGCCGGCTTTAAGATATTTGCGGCATTCATTGAGCCTTCGGCCGAATCACCTGCACCGACAAGGTTATGAATTTCGTCAATAAATAAAATAATATTGCCGGCTTCCTTAACCTCGCTTATTAAGCCTTTAACACGGCTTTCAAACTGACCACGGAATTGTGTACCGGCAACAAGACCTGTTAAATCAAGCAAATGGATTTGCTTATCCAAAAGACGAGCGGGGGCTTCTCCCTTAGCAATTTGAAGTGCTAAACCTTCGGCAATGGCAGTTTTACCAACACCAGGCTCACCAATAAGACAAGGATTATTTTTAGAACGGCGTGAAAGAATTTGAATAGTACGATAAAGCTCTTTATCACGGCCGATAATAACGTCAATTTCACCGTTTTTAGCCTTATCAGTTAAGTTAGTGCAATACTGTTCAAGAAAACGGTTGCGCTTCTTTTTAGACTTATCCTTCTTTTCCTTTTCGGGTGCTTTTTCGCCATTTGGGGCTTCTTCTTTGCTGTCGCCACCCATACCGAAAAGCTTATTAAAAATGGACATATTCGGCATTGCAGGCGCACGGCCCATATCAAAGGTTTCGTCGTTAAGGTCGGCGTCGTCGATATCCTCGCCTTCCCCATCAAGTGACATTATATCCATAAACTGCTCACTCATTTGTTCAATATCTTCATCAGATATATTCATCTTTTTAAGCATATCCTCAACCGGCTTAATGCCAAGCTCTTTAGCACAAACAAGGCAAAGACCGTTTGGTTCGGCGCTAGGGTTTGACATATCCGAAACAAACACCACAGCAGGACGTTTTTTGCATTTGGAACAAAGTTTCATTGGTTTAAAATCTCCTAAATTTTTATTAAATTAACTAAATATTTAAAGATAAAGGTTTTATCTATATTATCCATACTAAAAATCCATATACCATTTTCGGTAAAGGAAACCACGCTGTAAATAATAAGGCACAACAGCACGGCAAAAACCATACCATTTGCCAAGCCGCAAACACCGCCAAGCAGGGTGTTAATCCTACCAACAAGACTAAATGAAAATGCCTTATTAAGAAAACGTGCAAAAATTTTAATTATAATAAGCAAAATTATAAATAGCACAACTAAATACACGTATGATATTACACCCGCAACAATTGGCCTGATTTTATTTTGCGATATATCGAAAACCAATCTTTGCGCTGTACCTTGTACAGTATCTTCATTATATGCAATATCTTTTGTATTTTCTAACAATTCTTCAGGTGCTATTCCTGACTTTTCAATAAGATTTTGTAATGAATACGGTAATTTTTTTATAGCAGTATCTAACGAGCCGTTAAATTCAGCTTCAAATTCATCGATTATTTCAGAATCTATTTGAAAATTTGTTAATTCACCAAACTCATCCTCTAAGGTTTGGTTTACTTCGCTTAAAACCAATTTGGTTATAGGCGTTTCGATTATTTTATCGTAAGTAAGATTTGCAAGCGGTGTAGAAATAGCAAAGGCTAAAACTGTGGCCGCCACAAAGCCTATTGCCTCAATGAAGGTGCGTACAAATCCACGTCGTGCCGCTAAATAAGCCGAAAGGCCAACCACAATAACTAAAATTAAGTCAAGTAACAAAGATTCAAGCGTCACGAAAACAGCCCCTATTCAAATTTGATTTTGCTTATTTGATTATCGGTAATAACGACTATTTCTTTTTGAGATATTACAGAAAAGCGAACAACTCCAAAGCCGCAATCTGCACTGCGAACAATTTTACCGTCCATATCTAAAATATATGCTTTTGTGTCGGAAATACAATAAATATGATTATTTTCATAAGCAATATCGGTAATAATTCCATTAAACTTAATTTCGTGTTTAACCACGCCTTTTTTTGAAATTATTACAATTCGGTTATCGGTCTTATCATTTTCACGGTTGTACAAAAGCAGGGTGCCCTTATTACTTTCACGAAGCATTTGTAAATTATATTCATTTTCATATTGCTTTGATTCATATTTGCGCCAACGAATAAAATCATAGGTATTTGCAGTAGCAACACCTACCCCACGTGAAGATACGCCCGACAAATTATAAACTATTTCACCGTCGTAATTTTTAGTGAATTCAGCATTAGCCGATTTAAAATTCAAAATCATAACCTTTGAATTAAAACCGCTAACGTTTGACGAAAGCAATGAAATTGCTATTTTTTTGCCATTTGGTGCAACCGCAACGTTATTTATCATATCATTTGAAGAATACCATTGGTAAACCAGCTTGTCACGCTTTGTGTAAACGTTTACCGCCGCTACGTAACCGTCTGCACCTGTCACAATAACATAGGTACCGTCTTCACCTATAACACCGTTTATAATTTCTTTTTCAAAGCTTAGGGTAGAGCTTACACCGCCAAGCTTGAATATTATTGCTGAAGTACCGCCCTGATCGAAAACCAAAGCACGTGTTTTTGATGTCTTAATAACGGGGTTTTCGAAACCGTGATTATGGGCAAATGCAACCTTACCGCCTTTGGTTATTGCCATTACCTCATTGTCGGTTAATACGTAATAAAAATTGCCCTTGGAAACCACGTTTTCGGTATTGGTGCTGTCAAAATCGATAGGATAATTACCGCTACCAAATGAATATACAAGGGTTGTAACTGATTCGACAATTCCTGCAGGAATTGAAAGCTCGCAAATTACCGCCGCCAAAATTATTACTAAAACTATGGCCGCAATACGTTGCCAACGTCTACGAATTTCAAGCTTATTACCCTTTAAAACATTAAGGTTGTGCTTTCTTTTAGGCGGTTGTACAACCTCGTCAATTTCTATTTTATTTTTCTTTTTGCCCTTTGCCGCAAATTTTGACCTATCAGCCTTTGGCTTTGCGGTAAAATAACTTCTTTTTTTACGCTTGTAATCAGGCATTTTATCACCCTAATATAAAACCTTTTCTAAAAATAAACCATGTGCGGGGGCGGTCATTCCTGCACCCTCACGGTTGCCTGTTTCTAAAATTCGGGGTATGTCGCAAAGCTTTACACGCCCGTCAGACACCCAAACAGCAGTGCCTACAATGATACGTACCATATTGTATAAAAATCCGTCAGCAGTGACTGTTAATGTAACCTCGTCACCCTGTTTTTTAACGTAACATTCGCTAATAGTTCGCACGGTAGTTTCAACCGTTGAACCCGCTGAACAAAAAGCCGAAAAATCGTGTGTGCCAACAATCATTTGGCAAAATTCGTTCATTTTATCAATATCTAAATTTCTTTCAATATGCCAAGCATAACGGGTTTTAAAGGCGTCCTTTTTATTGCTGTTATAAATGTGGTAAAGATAGGTTTTGCCCTTTGCATCATACCGTGCGTGAAAGTCATTAGGAACGGTTTTACAGCCTTTAACCGCTACCGTTGGCGGCAAAAGTGAGTTTATACCACGTAAAAACGCCACGTCGGGTATATTGTCGTCACAGTCTAAATGGCAACAAAATTCATTAGCGTGAACACCTGCATCGGTACGTGAGGTACCAATAACCGTTGTAGGCTTTGAAAAAAGCTTTGTTAGCGCCTCCTCCAACACGCCTTGAACGGTTAGTAAATTAGGTTGAAACTGCCAACCGTGAAAGTCAGTACCGTCATATTCAATTGTTAAAAGCACACGCTTCACGGCTGTCACCCCTTACATAAAAATATTAAGCAAAATAACCCCTGTACCAAAAATTACAGTAATTAAGGTTAATGCAAAATCACGAAAATGCAGCTTTAACTGCTTCATACGGGTTTTACCCTCACCCGAGTTATAGCAACGGCATTCCATTGCATCGGCAAGCTCTGCCGCACGGCGTACCGCTGAAAATAAAAGCGGAATTAAAATAGGAATAAGTGCTTTAACCTTTTCTTTTAAATTGCCGCTTTCAAGGTCGGCACCCCTTGCCTTTTGGGCGTTCATAATCTTTTCAGCTTCCTCAACCAATGTAGGAATAAACCTTAAAGCAATGGTCATCATCATAGCCAGTGTATGCACCGCCGTTTTAAGACCGATAAACCTTAAGGGTGATAAAAGACTTTCTATACCGTCGGTTAAATCGTTAGGTGTGGTAGCATAAGTCAGGGTTGAGCTTGCAATAATTAAAAGCATTATGCGAAGCGCCATAAAGCCTGCGCGTTCTAACCCGCCGACAGTAATATCAAACCGACCAAAAATGGTGAAAAGTGTTTCGCCCTCACCATAAAACACGTTGATAATACTTGTAAAAATTAAAATTGGTAAAATAGCCTTAAGATTTTTAAAGTACATTTTAATAGGGATTTTAGACACAAGCATTGTTATTAAAATAAACATCGCCGCAAGGCCTAAACCCCAAAAGTTTTTAGCAAGAAAAATGAAAACGATTATTAAAACAAGCAGTACAATTTTAACTCTTGGGTCGGCCTTGTGAATTGCCGATTTAGAATCAAAATACTGACCAAAAGTAATATCCTTAAGCATTTTGGTCACCTGCCTTTATTTGTTTTAAAACCTCAACCGCGCGATTTACCGTGAAAACGTCGTTAGGTACGCTAATACCCTTTTCGCGAAGCATATCAAACACACGGGTAACAATTGGCACGTTAAGGCCAATTTCACGAAGCTTTTCACCCTGTGCAAAAACCTCTTCAGTTGGTGCGAACATAACAACCTCGCCCTTTGAAAGCACCAGTAGCTTGTCCGCCATAACGGCCATATCCTCCATACTGTGTGAAATTATAATGACGGTTGCATTTGTAGCGGTACGGTAGTCGTTAATAATTTTAATAATGTCCTGTCTGCCCTTAGGGTCAAGCCCTGCTGTCGGCTCGTCAAAAACGATAATTTGCGGCTTCATGGCCATAACACCTGCAATGGCAACACGGCGCTTTTCACCACCCGATAAATCAAATGGTGATTTTTGCAAATATTCGTCCTTAACACCAATTAAACGGCAGGTATCTAAAACACGGTTTTTAAGCTCGTCACCCGTAAGACCCATATTTTTTGGTCCAAAAGCAATGTCGGCATAAACCGTTTCTTCAAACAACTGATATTCGGGATATTGAAAAACAAGGCCAACCCTTGAACGTATTTTACGTATTTCCTTAGGTTTTTCCCATATATCCTTACCGTCAATAAATATTTCACCCTGTGTTGGCTTTAAAATGCCGTTAAGGTGCTGTACAAGTGTAGATTTGCCCGACCCCGTATGACCGATAATACCTATCATTTCGCCCTGCTCGACAGTAAAACTAACGTTACTGATAGCATCGCTGTAAAAGGGTGTATTTCCGCCATAGGTGTGGCTTAATCCTTTAACCTCTAATACTGACAATTTATTATTTTTCCTCCAAATAAGCTGCAATAACCTTTGCGGTTTCTTCAATAGACAAAACGTCGGTAGGAACCGCCATTGAGTTATTATTAAGTGCGTATAAAAGCTCGGTAGTTTGGGGCACGTCAAGCCCAACCGACTTTAAAAGCGCAACGTTTTTAAAAATTTCCTTCGGTGTGCCGTCGGCAATAAATTTACCGTCGTTCATCACAAGTACACGGTCGGCCTTTTCGGCTTCCTCCATATAGTGAGTAATAAGCACAACCGTCATACCGTTTTCTTTATTAAGTCGTAAAATAGTTTCTACAATTTCAGCCCTGCCTTTAGGGTCAAGCATTGCGGTAGGCTCGTCCAAAATTAAGCATTCGGGCTTCATTGCAATCATACCCGCAATGGCAATTCTTTGCTTTTGACCGCCCGAAAGATGATGGGGTGTAGAATTTTTAAATTCATACATTCCAACCGATTTTAGTGCTTCATCTACACGCTGACGGATAATTTCAGGTTTAAGACCTAAATTTTCAGGGCCGAAGGCTACGTCCTCTTCAACAATTGAAGCCACAAGCTGATTGTCGGGGTTTTGAAAAACCATACCAACCTGTCGCTTAATTAAAAGGTCGTTTTCCTCGTCTAAGGTGCTCATACCGTCAACCGTAATTTCGCCAAGGCTTGGCTTATTAAGGCCGTTCATCATTTTAGCCAAGGTCGATTTACCCGACCCGTTATGACCCAAAATAACCGTAAAGCTTCCTTTTTCAATGTTAAGTGAAACGTTATCGACAGCGGTATATTCTACCTCGTCCTCGGTATAGTTATAGGTTACGTTTTTTATTTCAATAATATTGCTCATTTTTTCATCCAAACTGTTGTATTTCCACAAGGCATACTAATGCCCTTTGCAGTAACGGGAAGACCGATTTCGTCGGTGAAAACCTCACCCTCACGGCCGCCCACAACGTATTCTTTAACCATATAGTTTAAAATTGTAGGTGAAAGACCTGCGGTATAAGAATTAAGGAAAAAGAATACCGCATTGTCTGACAAAAGCTTGCCGGTTTCCTGCAAAAGCTCGGTAAGCTGTTGCTCTAATTTCCACACTTCGCCGTTTGGTCCACGTCCATAAGACGGCGGGTCCATAATAATAGCATCATACTTATTACCGCGCCTTATTTCACGCTTTACAAATTTAAGGCAGTCATCTACAAGCCACCTAACACTTCCGCCCTCAAGACCTGATGCCACGGCATTTTCCTTTGCCCATTGCACCATACCCTTTGATGCATCAACGTGTGTAACACTTGCCCCTGCCGAAAGACAAGCAACCGTAGCACCGCCAGTGTAAGCAAAAAGGTTTAAAACCTTAACCTCGCGGTTTTCTTTTTCAATAAGCTCCTTTGCTAAGCGCCAGTTTACCGCCTGTTCAGGAAAAAGACCTGTATGTTTAAAGCCCATTGGCTTTAGGCGAAAGGTAAGGTCATCATACTTAATTGCCCATACGTCAGGTACGTGGGACAGCCTTTCCCAATAACCGCCGCCGCTTTGTGAACGGTGGTAAATTGCATTGGCACTATACCAACGCTTGTCCTGTCGTTTACCCGACCAAATAACCTGTGGATCGGGTCTTATTAAAATTATATCGCCCCAACGTTCAAGACGTTCGCCCGAATCGGCGTCTATAAGCTCGTAATCTTTAAATCCTTCTACTGTTCTCATAAAATCCCACTTTTAAAAAATAGATTGTTGTGCATCCTTATCGTTAAAGCCAATACCTAAATGGTCGTATGCAAGCTTGGTAACACATCTGCCACGGGCGGTACGTGTTAAAAAGCCAATTTGCATTAAATATGGCTCGTAAACGTCTTCAATAGTAACCGCTTCCTCACCCATTGCCGCCGCCAAGGTATCAAGACCGACAGGTCCGCCACTGTAAGCATTAATAATGGTTGAAAGCATTTTACGGTCGAAATCATCTAAACCTAATTCGTCAATTTCAAACCTTGCCAAAGCATCCTGTGCTACCTCTTCGGTAATGTCGCCTTCGTATTTAACCTGTGCAATATCACGCACACGCTTTAAAAGGCGGTTTGCAATACGGGGTGTGCCACGTGAACGTGAAGCAATTTCCAATGCGCCGTCGTGGTCGATGCCGATACCCAAAATGCCTGCAGAACGGGTAACGATTTGTGCCAACTGTTCAGGTGTGTAAAGCTCAAGTCTTAAAAGCACACCAAAACGGTCACGAAGTGGTGCGGTAAGCTGACCTGAACGGGTGGTAGCGCCCACAAGTGTAAAATGCGGAACGTCTAAACGGATAGACCTTGCCGAAGGACCCTTGCCCAAAATAATATCAAGCGAAAAATCTTCCATTGCGGGATATAAAATTTCCTCAACGTTGCGAGGTAAACGGTGAATTTCGTCAATAAAAAGCACGTCACCCTCGTTAAGTGAGGTTAAAATTGCCACCAAATCGCCCTGTTTTTCAATTGCAGGACCAGAGGTTACACGCAAATTAACACCAAGTTCCTTTGCAATAATGCTTGAAAGGGTAGTTTTACCAAGACCCGGAGGGCCATATAAAAGCACATGATCAAGTGCTTCCTTGCGCTGCAAAGCGGCCTGAATATAAATGTTTAAATTTTCTTTAACCTTGTCTTGACCAATATATTCGCCAAGTGTAGTAGGTCTTAAGGATAATTCCGCCGTATCTTCATAGCTGTAATCAGGTGAAACGATACGATTTTCAAAATCCATTTCTTGTTCAATCATTTATTAAAGCCCCCTTGCAATAGATTTAAGTGCTTGTTTTATAAGTTCTTCGGTAGATAAGCTTTGGTCAAGTCTGCCAACCGCCAAGGATGCTTCACTTTGGGTATAGCCAAGTGACTGGAGTGCCGCTACCGCTTCCTTAGAATTGCTGTTAACGGTTGCATTGCCAACAGCCTTAATTTCAATTGCTTCACCACTGTCAAGCGAGCCAATTTTGTCCTTAAGTTCAAGCACAATTCTTTGCGCCAACTTTATACCAACACCCGTTGCGGCGGTAAGTGCCTTGGGGTCGTTGTTTGCAATATAAAGGGTAATTTGGTTTGCCGTAAATTCCGACAACAACGCAAGACCAATTTTACTGCCAACACCCGAAACCGATGTTATAAGCTTAAAGCATTCAAGTTCTTCCCTTTCAATAAAACCGTAAAGGTCCATTGCGTCCTCACGCACCACCATATAGGTGTGAAGAAAAACCTCTTCGTTTTTCTGCGGAAGATTATATAAAGTATTTTTTGTAACAAAGCATTTAAAACCTACACCGCCACATTCAACAACTGCAGAGATATTATCGGTATAAATAAGCTTTCCACGAAGAGATGCTATCATAAAATTATCTCCTTAAAATAGAATCAGAATAATGACCGTGACAAATTGCAATTGCCAATGCGTCCGCAGTATCGTCAGGTTTTGGAATTTTATTAAGGTTTAAAAGGCTTTTTACCATTTCCATAACCTGATGCTTTTCCGCCTTGCCATAGCCTGTAACGGCTTGCTTAACCTGTAAAGGTGTATATTCGTTAATTTTTACACCCTTTTGACTAGCCGCAAGGAGTATAACACCACGGGCTTCAGCAACCGCAATAGCAGTAGTAGTGTTAGTGTTAAAATAAAGCTTTTCAATTGAAATTTCGTCAGGCTTATATTTGTCGATAATGGTTAACATATCGTTATAAATGTCCATAATCCTGTCTTCAAGCGGGGTGTGTGCCTTAGTGGTAATTGCGCCGTACCCTACAACTGCAAAGCGGTTTTTAGCATAATCAAGCACGCCATAGCCCACAATAGCATAACCTGGGTCTATGCCTAAAATCCTCATTTTAACACCCGCCTTTCGCCAAAACACTATTATTGCATTATAATTCATATTATTATATCACATCATAACAAATAGAGCAACATATTTTTATATAAATATATATTAAATAATTTGTAGAATTTTAGCGTTTGATACTTGACTTTTTTGACTGTTAATAGTATAGTTTACAATAGGTAAAACTTTAGTTTTCCAAAGCATCTGTGTAGAGCGCTGCTTCAAATTTCACGCCGTAGTTTCCGCATACTAAAATCAAGCGAGAAAACTATGAAAAACCCTTTGTTCAGGGCGCGAAAAGTCGAAACGGCGGGTATCGCACAGGGTAAAAATTTATTCTTGTGTCGACACTAAGACCGTGTAAAGCTTCACGGTTGTTGTTGAACAAAGGGGGATGCTTTCTTTATGGATAAAGAAAATATTGTACAACTCAAAAACATATCCGTAGCATTTGGCGAGCAGGTTATTTTGGATGATTTAAGCCTTGAAATTAAGGATAAAGAATTTATAACCTTTTTGGGCCCGTCAGGTTGCGGCAAAACCACCACTCTTCGTCTTATTGCAGGGTTTTTAGAGCCTGATGAGGGTGATGTTTTATTTGAAGGTAATAAAATAAATGGTGTGCCTGCTTATAAGCGTCAGGTTAACACCATTTTTCAGCGTTATGCCCTTTTTCCGCATTTGAACGTTTACGAAAACATTGCTTTCGGTTTAAGGATTAAAAAAATGCCCGAAAACGAAATTAAAGCCAAGGTTGAAGAAATGCTAAAGCTTGTAAATCTTTCGGGCCTTGAAAAACGCCATATTGACACACTTTCGGGCGGTCAGCAGCAGCGTGTTGCAATTGCACGTGCTATTGCCAATCACCCCAAAGTTTTACTTTTGGACGAACCTCTAGCCGCTTTGGACTTAAAGCTTCGCAAGGATATGCAAAAGGAGCTTAAGAAAATTCAGCAGCAGCTTGGTATTACCTTTGTGTTCGTAACACACGACCAAGAAGAAGCCCTTACCATGTCTGACCGTGTGGTTGTTATGGACGGCGGCAAGATTCAACAAATCGGCACCCCACAGGATATTTATAACGAACCGCAAAACGCCTTCGTTGCCGACTTTATTGGCGAATCTAATATTCTTGACGGTAAAATGCTTAAGGACTATTACGTTGAATTTTCGGCTCATAAATTTGACTGTCTTGACAAGGGCTTTGACACAAACGAAGCGGTTGACGTTGTAGTGCGTCCCGAAGACGTTGATATTGTACCTGTTGACAAGGGTATGCTTACAGGCGTTGTAACGTCGGTTTCCTTCCTTGGTGTACATTATGAAATTATTGTTGACATTGGCGGTTTTAAATGGATGATTCAAACCACCGATGAACACTTTGTAGATGACAAGGTTGGTCTTTATATCGAGCCTGACGCCATCCACATTATGAAAAAGAGTGAATATTCGGGTCTTTACGGCGACTATTCAAGCTATAGTGAAGAAATCGACCACCTCTCCGATATTATCGAGGAGGAATAAAATAAATGAACAAAAAAAGTTTTGGCAGTCAGCTTTTAGCGGCTCCACACGTTGTTTGGTCGGCAATATTTATTGTTGTTCCGCTTTTTATAATGCTTTATTTTGCTTTTACAAACGCTGACGGTGGCTTTACACTTGAAAACATTAAGCAAATCAGTATGTATAAAAAAGCCTTTGGTATTTCAATTTTATATGCCGCTATCGCAACTGTAATAACCCTTTTACTTGCCTACCCAATGGCATATTTTATGACAAAGGTTAACATTTCTTCGCAAAGAATGTTAATGATGATTGTTATGATACCAATGTGGATGAACTTTCTTATCCGTACATATTCTTGGATAAGTATTTTAGCCAACACAGGTATTATTAACACCCTTTTAGGTAAGTTAGGCTTTGAGCCTTTAAAGCTTATTAACACCCCCGGCGCCGTTATTTTGGGTATGGTTTACGACTTTATACCTTATATGATTTTGCCGATTTATTCGGTTATGTCTAAAATTGATAAATCACTTTTAGAAGCGTCGGAAGACCTTGGTTCTAACGCATTTAACAAATTTAGACGCGTTATTTTGCCATTAAGCCGTCCCGGTATTATTTCGGGTATTACAATGGTGTTTGTGCCATCGGTTAGTACCTTTTACATTTCGCAAAAGCTTGGCGGTAACAAAACCATGCTTGTGGGTGATGTTATTGAATATTTCTTCAATGCAGGTCCAGATTATTACAATGTAGCATCAGCTATTTCAATGGTGCTTATGGTTATGATTTTGGTTTGTATGCTTATTATGAACCGCTTCTCTGACGATGACAGCGAGGGGGTAATTATATGAAATTATTATCCCGCCTTTATATCGCTTTAATTTTGCTTTTCCTTTATGCGCCAATTGCCGTAATGATTGTTTTTTCATTTAATTCATCAGGCTCGGTTTGGGTATTTGAAGGCTTTTCAACCAAATGGTACCAAGGCCTTATATACGACACAACAATGCTTACCGCGCTTGAGCACACCGTTATAATTGCGGTGCTTTCGGCGCTTATATCAACCGTACTTGGCACTGCCGCCGCTGTTGGTATTTTGGCAATTCGCAAAAAGGTTGCAGCGTCGGTTATTACCTCGGTAACCAATATACCAATGATGAATGCAGACATTGTTACAGGTATTTCATTAATGCTTTTGTTTATCTTTATTGGTAATATTTTTAACCTTAATGAATCGCTCGGCTTTTTTACCGTGCTTGCGGCACATATAACCTTTAACGTACCATACGTTATTTTATCGGTTATGCCTAAACTCCGTCAGACTGATACTAACTTAGTTGACGCCGCTTTGGACCTTGGCTGCACACCCTTTAAAGCCTTTTTTAAGGTTATTTTACCTTCCATTTCAACTGGCATTGCAACTGGCGCTATTATGGCTTTTACCCTGTCACTTGACGATTTTGTAATAAGTTATTTCACCTGTGGTAAATACCAAACTCTCCCCATTGTTATTTACAATATGACTAAAAAGTCGGTAACACCCGACACCTATGCCCTTTCAACAATTATTTTCTTTGTTGTGTTCTTACTGCTTATTTTTTACAATATGCTTCAAAGCAAAAGTGAAAAGCAAGCCGCTTCACGAAAGGTGGGTGCAAAATGAAAAAGCTTTTAAGTGTTTTAATTTGTTTTGCAATGCTTTACTTAATGCTTTGCGGTTGCGGTTACGAATATCACGATTTGGATTTAAGGGCCGAATACACACGCGAATTCGAAGGCACCGAGCTTACGGTTTATAACTGGGGCGAATATATTTCGGACGGTGGCGACGGCGCCATTGACGTTAACCGCGAATTTGAAAAGCTTACAGGCATTAAGGTTAATTACCTAACCTTCGAAAGCAACGAAACAATGTATTCACAGGTTAAAAACGGCGGTGTTAAATATGACATTATTATCCCGTCGGATTATATGATTCAGCGCCTTATTAAAGAGGGCGAGCTTCAAAAAATTGACACCTCGAAAATTTCGAATTACGACCTTATAAACGACCGCTATAAATCGGTTTATTTTGACGAGAAAAACGAATATACCGTGCCTTACAGCGTTGGTATGGTTGGTATTATTTATAACCCCAAGTTAGTCGGCGAGATTGAACATTCATGGAACGTTTTGTGGGACAAAAAGTATAAAGATAAGGTTTTAAACTTTAACAACCCACGTGACGCCTTTATGTCTGCCCAAATGCTTTTGGGACTTGATATTAACAGTACCAATTTAAAGGATTGGGACAAAGCCGCCGACAAGCTTAAAAAAGGCAAGGCAAACCTTCAGTCTTACGTAATGGACGAGGTTTACGGCAAAATGGAAACTGGCGAAGCCGCTATTTCACCCTATTATGCGGGCGACTATTTAACAATGGCCGAAACCAACCCCGACCTTAAATTCTTCTATCCCAAAGAAGGTACAAATATCTTTATAGATTCTATTTGTATTCCTAAAAATGCAAAAAACGTTGAAGCCGCAATGCTTTATATCAACTTCCTTTTAGAGCCCCAAATAGCAACTGCCAACGCCGAATATATCGGCTATGCTTCACCAAATACTGCGGTAATTGAAAACGAAGATTATTACTATTATCAAAACGATATTTTGTATCCCAACGAAGACGAAATGCCAAAGGTGCAATATTATAAGGATATTGACGATAAAATTCGCATTTATTACGAAACCCTTTGGGTACAGGTTAAGTTATACTAATAATATAAACCACGCGATAGTGATTTTCGTTATACAATAAAAACACCCGTAGGGAGACACTTCGTAAAGAAGTGTCTCCCTACTTATTTTTTATAATAAAATTGACACTTATCTGTTGAAAGTGTCATAGTGGGTTACATGCTTTGAAATAATACTCATCTCATAGATAAAGGCTATTCGTGTTATTGTGAGACAGGCCTTACAGTTTTATTTTACCTTAGCACGCAAAGTGATATTATATTCGCTTTAAAACTTGCGGAACGAATATAATTTAGACTTTAAGTCCAAATACAACTGCGAAGCAATAAAACTCGCCGTAAGGCGAATAAAACTGAGGCACACTTCCTTATGAAGTGTGCCTCTTTTTGCGGACGTTTAATTTTATTCCTTATTCTTTTTAATTTCAGCAAGAATTTCGGTCAAAAGTTCTTCAGTTGTGGGGCCTTTAGGAGCTTCCACTGCAACTTCCTCTTCCTTTTTCTTCATTGCTTTTTCAGACATTTCTTTAATTTTTCCCAACATTTTAATTGTAAGGAAAATTACAAAAGCAATAATTAAAAAGTCGACAATAGCAACTAATAATGTACCAATACCTACAACAACAGCAGGCTCGGTAACAACACCATCAACCAAAACCTCGGGCTTTAAAATAATGTCATAAGCGCTCAAATCAATACCATCAAGCAGATAAAAGCCAAGAAGTGGCATTATAACGTTATTTACAAGTGTGGTAGTAATTTTACCGAAAGCAGTTGCAATAATAACACCGACAGCCATATCAATAACGTTACCACGCATAATAAAATCACGGAATTCAGCAATAAAGCTTTTACCTTTTTTCTTAAGACTCATTTTAAACTTCCCCTTTAAAAATTATTTTTCGCTGAAAATTACAGTTACATCGTTGTGTAATTGAAGAATTGATGCAGGCACCTTGGGAGTAATGGGACCGAAAAATGCTTTTTCAAGAATTTCTTTTTTGTTTTGACCGTTTGCAACAAGTAAAACCTTTTTAGCAGACATTATGCCGCCCATACCCATTGTAAGAGCAGTTTTAGGAACGTCGTCAATGCTTTCAAAGAAACGTGAATTTGCAACAATAGTAGATTCGTCAAGTACAACCTTGTGTGTTTCTTTAGTAAAGAATTCGTCTGGTTCGTTAAAACCGATATGACCATCTACACCAATACCCAAAAGCTGAATGTCAATGCCAAACTTTTGAATTCTTTCATCATAAGCCTTACATTCAGCGTCGATATCATCTGCCTTACCATTAGGAACATAAGTATTTGCTTTGTCGATGTTAATAAAATCAAAAAAGTTTTTATTCATAAAATAACGATAGCTTTGGTCGTGAGTACCTTCAAGACCTTCGTATTCGTCAAGATTAATTGACGTTACTTTTGAAAAATCAAGCTTGCCTTCCTTATTCCATTCGCCAAGCTTTTTGTAGGTGCCAACAGGTGAAGAACCGGTAGCAAGACCTATAACGCAGTCTGGCTTTTCGATTACAACGTCGGCAATGATTTTTGCTGACATTTCGCTTAACTGTTCGTAATTTTCTACCTTAATAAAATTCATAATATATTACTCCTTTTTTATATCAGTCATAAAGACCGTCATTAACCATTTTAGTAAGTGCATTTACAACATTCGGTTTATCTTCCTTATATGTAACGCCATACCACTTATCTTCGGCTACAAGCACCTTAACCTGCTTTTCACCATTATCGATAAGCTGTGAAACCACAGTTGGCAAATAATATTCAGCCTTAGGAACATTAAGTTTTTCACTTAAAAAAGCCTTAAAGCCTTCTTCAATATATCCAAACAAGTCAGGCTTAAATCCCCAAAGATTCATTGAAACAACAGAATCGGGTGATAACGCTTCCCATGTTGCGCCGTCATCTTCGGTAAACTTACAATCTAAAATTTTGGTACGTTCGGTAACTGAAGTTAAAATGCCATTATCAATTTCACAAACGCCACGTGAAACATAACCGTTTTCAGTAAGGGTATTTTCTAAACGGAAGCCAACCATTGCATAATCGTTGCCGTCTTCCCTTAAAAAATCAGCCACTTTTTTAAATGCGGTTTTGCCGTAATAATCATCAGCATTAACCACGGCAAAGGGTTCTTTAACAATGTTCTTGCAAGCAAGTATTGCCTGTGCTGTGCCCCAAGGCTTTGTGCGGTCAGTAGGACATTTGAAACCGTCGGGCAAATCGGCAACCTCTTGAAAAGCATATTCAACCTTTATTTTTTCACCAATATGATTACCTACAATGGCTTTAAAATCGGCTTCGATTTCGTGCTTTATTACAAACACGATTTTAGTAAAGCCGGCCTTTATAGCATCATAAGCTGAAAAATCAAGAATAACTTCACCGTTAGGGCCAACAGGCTCCATTTGTTTCAAACCGCCAAAACGACTGCCCATGCCTGCAGCCATCACTACCAAAGTAATGTCTTTTGCCATTTTAATTACCCCTTACAATATTCTTTTACTATTGACTTCATTTCATCCCATTTGCTTTCCATATCAGCCACTAGCTTAAGCTGTGTACGGCAACGGTCAAGATTATGACCTGCATAATGGGTTTTAAAATACGTATCGCCCTGTAAATAGTCAGCAAGAAAACGCATGCCACATTCGATTGTCATCATTTTCGCGCCTTCGGGCAAAAGCATAATTTCACTATCAAAAAGCTGGCCGTTGCAGCCTTCCAAAAAACCTTTTGTATACGCTGCAAACATATCAATATCCATCCATACTTTTGAAAGGTCTTTTTCATCCTCGGCTGCGGTTGAAGCGCCAAAACGGATAGCATCGCCAAAGTCAGTAACCGAAAAGCCCGGCATAATAGTATCAAGGTCTATTACACAAAGGGCGGTACGTGTAGCAGCATCAAGCATTACGTTGTTTGATTTGGTATCGTTATGACTTACACGAAGCGGTAAAACACCGGCTTTATTACTGTCGATAAGAACATAATAAAAATCCGCACGCTCTTTAATAAAGTTGATTTCATCCTGAACCGATGCGACACGACCTAGCTTATCCTCTTCGACAGCTTTTAAAAAGTCGTTGTAGCGCTTGGGCGTATTATGGAAATCGGGAATGGTTTCGTGTAAAGTATATACAGGAAATTCAGACAAATATCTTTGAAACTTACCAAACGCAACTGCGCATTGATAAAAATCCTCAATACTTTTGGGACGTTCAATACAAATTGAATCCTTAACGAAATCATACATACGCCAGAAGAAACCTTCTTTGTCCTTATGATGAAAGCCACCGGAATGAGTACGTATAACCTTTACAACCTCGCGTGGATTTTCAACATGACCAACAAGATAATCGGTAACCCTTACGATGTTTTCCATAACCTGTGCAGGTAGCTTAAATACGTCATTATTTACTGCTTGAAGAATATATTGATGCTTTGAATCATCTTCTGCAAAACAGGTTACCAAAAACGTATCGTTTATGTGACCGTTACCATATGGGGTAACGCTTTTGACAGCACCTTCAAGATTAAAATTTTTAATCGCATTAGTAATCTGTTCCAAATTTGCTTTCCTCATTTCGAAAATTCGCCCTCATAAATAATCACAAACAAATTATACCATTACATATTGAAAGTGTCTATAAAAAATAAACTATCCGTAAAAAGCGTACTTTACACGATTCTACTTGTTTGCAAGGTGCCTATGAGACAAGAAATTGCTTCAACCGTTAAGGTGATAGAACGCGACTTGATTTATTCATATATAAGCATTATGACTGTTTTGGCCGAATACATAACAAGTGAAAATAAACTGTTTTCGTATTCTAACCAATTACCACAGCTTGTAATGGATTATATACAAAAAATCTTTCTTCTAAAATTGCACTTACTATTTTATCACAAAAATTCGGTTGTTGCAACTCTGCTTTAGCAAAATGTTTCAAAAAACAATACGGTATTTCGATAGTGGGGTATATTTGCAACCTCGGGCTTGAAAAAAGTGAAGAATTGCTTTGTAAAACCCAAAAATCTCTTAAGGAAATTTCTTACGAATATGGCTTTTGCGACCATTTTTTCAAAACCTTTGCAAAAAAGCATGGATGTTCCCCATAAGAATACCGTGCAACACATTACATGCTAAACAAATGATATCAAAAAATTTTTTAAAACACAAGCAATTACACCTTGCTTTTATTTGACAAGTATAGTTTACAAAAAACGGAGAACCAAAATTGGTTCTCCGTTTTTATGTATCTATTCTTTCCTGCTTTTTAATGCCGAAAACGACACGCAAAAATCCGCTTAAAAATTTAGGGCTTTTTAATAATACTACCTTCAAAGAATTCCCTCCACTAACATTTGGCGGCCGACAATCCAAGTATTATTACCCAAATTGCAAGCACAGCAACTAAAAATCTAGGAGGACAAAAGCAACTGACTAAAAGCCCAACTGCAAAAGCAATTGCAGTTAAACCTCGATTAAGCGTAAAGCCACGGCGCATTTTTTAATCCCCCTTACACTAATATTATATAAGGAAAATTTAAAAATGTTACCTTTTTTTATAATTTGCGCTTTCCCACGGCTTTAAATCCTTAAGCTCTTCAGTTAATTGTAAATATGACTGATGGCGTGTTTTCTCAATCTCACCGTTTTCTACCGCCGCAATAACAGCACAGCCCTTTTCTTTGGTGTGAGAGCAACCTGTAAAACGGCAATTATCAATGTAATCACAAAAATCTAAAAACAATTCAGGCAAACGTTCCTTAAAAGTGTATTCATGCTCCTCATTTTCGATTGAAGAAAATCCCGGAGTATCCACAACATAACCACCAAAAGAAAGCTTATAGGCTTCAATATGCCTTGTGGTGTGACGGCCACGTCCAAGGGTTTGACTTACCTCCCCCGTTTTAATAACACATTCACCGAAAAGGCGATTTAATATACTGGATTTACCAACACCGGAATTGCCGGTAAATGCGCTTGTCACACCCTTAAGTTCAGACTTTAAGGCGTCTATTCCCTCACCCGTTTCAGCCGAAACAACATAGGTTTTAAAACCCGCATTATTATATATTTCAAGCCAATTGCCAAAATCACCCATATCACATTTATTAAACACAATTATAGGTTCAATATTATTATAAACTGCTATTGCAGTTATCTTATCAATAATATAGGCGTTAGGAGCAGGAGTTTGAAAGGCAGAAACAATAAAAAGCTTATCTATATTAGCTACGTTAGGTCGTGCTAAAAGATTTTTACGGTCAAGTATTAAATCAACTACACCGTGAGTATCATCAATAATATCAATTTCTACCTTATCCCCCACCAAGGGAGAAACCCCGTTTTTACGGAAGCTTCCCCTTGCTTTACATTCATAAATTTTATCGCTACTTTCAACGTAATAAAAACCCGAAAGCGCTTTAATAATTATACCTGTCATACCCATTAACTAATAACCGTAATAAGCTCCGCCTTGCTTGAAGCACGGTAGTTGACCCTAATTTTCATATATTCTGACCAACTTGAATTTTCGGTTTTAATTTTAATAACATAGGTAGCGGTTTTATTTTTAGAATCTACACCTTCAAAGGTATAATTCTTAAGCTGGCTAAGGTCAAGCTTTCCGCTAACGTCAATTTCTTGGTCATCCTTCCAAATCGAAAGATAAGCCTGATTTTCACCATTATAATTTGACGGCAAAGGAATTTCTAGGTCAGCCGTATATGCACCCATACTTACGTAAACAGTAACCGTGCTGCCTTCAACAATTTTTGTTGGCGAGCTTTCGGGTGTTTGCTTTAATACATAGCCCTTGGGTTGATATTTTTCATTCCAACTAATATCCACATATTCAACCACTACCAAAAGCTTATTATCGGTCAATTTTTCCTTAGCCTGTTCTAACGGTTCACCAATAACATTAGGAACAGTTACATATTCGGTAGGTTTACCGGTTGAAACAAAAACAGTAACCGTACTGCCTTCGCTAAGGGGCGTACCACGCTGTGGCTCGGTACGAATAACAAGACCTTCTTCGACGTCCTCGCTTGCCATCGTTGTAATAACAACCTTAAATTTGTTTGCCTGAAGTTCGTTTACTGCACGTGCCTCAGCCATACCGTGAACGTCATTAACCTTAGTTGTTTTTTGTCCCATACTAACGTAAAGGGTTATATTAGTGTCGGGCTTTACCTTGTCGCCCGGTTTTATTGACTGTTCATAAATGTAGCCCTGTTCATATTCAGCGCTATAACCCCATTTTGGTTCTTCAAAGTTAAAGTTTATGTCATATTCTTCGCTATTTCTAACGTCTTCCCACTTCATGCCAATAAATTTTGGTGTTTCAATACTACCTCCGGTAGAGCTAAAAAGGTCAGGAAGGAAAATAGCAAGCAAAACAACAACAGCTAAAACCAAAGCAATGGTAATACCCAACAAAATTGGCAAAATACCGCTTTTTTCTTTTTCGGCGGTTTTATTTTTTACCTTGTTTTTTTTCTTAACCTCGGGTACAGGCTCAACCACACCACCAACAAAGCGTGTAGGCGAATCGTCCACAAAGTAGTTGTATGAAAAAGTCATTGCGGGGTCTTTTCTGAAATTGCCTAAATCGCAAAGCATTTCAGAAGCTGAACGGTAACGTCTGTCGGGACTTTTTTGCATTGCATGCATAGTGATTTGTTCAAGTCCCATTGGGATTGAAGGATTAATTTCAGTTGGACGTTGTGGGTCACGCTGAAGCTGCATAATAGCAACCGATACAGCGCTTTCAGCCTGGAAAGGAAGCTTGCCTGTAAGCATTTCGTAAAGCATTACACCAACCGAATAAATATCGGCCTTTTCGTCGGTTTTTTCGCCACGCGCCTGTTCAGGTGAAATGTAATGAACCGAACCAATAGCCTTATCGGTAATGGTACGTTGGTCACTGCGTGAAAAGCGTGCAATGCCAAAGTCGGTAACCTTAATTGTACCGTCGGCCAAAACCATAATATTTTGTGGCTTAACGTCACGGTGAACAATACCCTTATCGTGTGCGTGCTGAAGGCCCTTTAAAATTTGCATTGCAAAATGCACAGCATCCTTCCAACGAAGGCTACCTTGATTTTCAATATATTCTTTAAGGGTTATACCTTCGATATATTCCATAACGATATACTGAATAAGGTCGCCAAAAGAAACGTCGTAAACGTTTACAATGTTAGGATGTGAAAGCATTGCAATTGCTTTGGATTCATTTTTGAAACGGCGCAAAAATTCGTCGTTGGATAAAAATTCTTCCTTTAAAATTTTAATAGCAACCAAACGATTTTCCTGATTATCAAAAGCCTTATAAACACGGGCCATTCCGCCTTCGCCGACAATTTCACGTATTTCATATCTGCCGTCAAGGCGTTTTCCTACATACTTATCCATAAAATTCTTCCTTTCGCATTATTTGGTAAGGGTAACAGCCGTAATGTTGTCACCGCCACCGCCCGCATTAGCAAGCTCTATAAGCTTTTCGGGAACTAAAGCAATATCGTTTTCTTTAAATGTTTTAAGTATATCTTCTAATGTTGTAAAATTGGTAAGACCGTCTGTACAAAGTAAAAGGGTTTCATTATCCTGCAAAACAAGCTCGGCCGTGTCAACCGAAACGTCAGCTTCTACACCCAAAGCACGTGTAATAACATTTTTACGTGGATGAAGCGCCGCAGCTTCGGGAGAAATTTCACCCGATTCGATTAAGGTTTGAACTACCGAATGGTCACGGGTAAGCTGTGTTATTTCGTCATTAACAAGATATATTCGGCTATCACCCACATGGGCTATTGCCACCTCGTTACCCTTAACCACAGCAACAACCGCCGTTGTACCCATACCCTTTAAATTTTCATCCTTTTCGGCCATATCATAAAGGGTGATATTTGCGCTTGTTAAAGCATTTTTTAAGATTTTCAAAAAATCACTTATTGTAATTTTTCTGCGGTATGAATTTACGATATACTCGCTAATAATCTTAACGGCGGTTTGACTTGCAACATCGCCTGCATTAGCGCCGCCCATACCGTCGCAAACAACGGCAAAAGCAATATCATTGGTTATTTCGCCCGCAAAGAAAGCATCCTGATTTAATGAACGCTCTTTACCGACGTCAATACTACTGTAAATTCGCACTGCCAATCCCCTCCTTTACTTTACGTCTTAACTGACCGCAGGAAGCATCGATATCGGCGCCCAAGGTTCTGCGAACAGTTGCATTAATCCCTTTTTTAATAAGTCTTTCTTTAAAATGTATAATTTTATTCATATCCGGCTTTTTAAAGGAATTTTCCTTAACCGGATTTGCAGGTATTAGATTAACGTGGCACATTATACCGCGAAGCTTTTTTGCCAGCTCATCAGCACAGGCATCGCTATCGTTTACACCTTCAATCAAGGCATATTCAAACGAAATGCGACGTGTTGTGACCTCTTGATATTCCTTACAGGCCGCCAAAAGCTCGTCAACGCCCCACCGTTTATTAACCTTCATCATACCGCTCCGTATTTCGTCATTCGGTGCGTGAAGCGAAATTGAAAGGGTTATTGGGAAGTTATAATCCTTTAAATCCTTAATTCTGCTTACCACGCCCGAGGTTGAAAGCGAAATATGACGAAGCCCTATGTTTAAGCCATTGTCATTTGATACAAGCTGTAAAAACTTAACCGAATTATCAAAGTTATCAAGTGGTTCGCCCATACCCATCATAACAACGTTGGATATACGAATGTTGTTATCCTGCTGTGCCTTGGTTATTTGCGCCAGCATTTCGGACGGGGTTAAATTTCTAAAAAGTCCGTCAAGACCCGATGCACAAAAGCTACACCCCATACGGCAACCAACCTGAGTTGAAATGCAAACGGTATAGCCATGTTCGTACTTCATAACAACCGATTCAATTCTTTCACCGTCGAAAAGCTCGTAAACGTATTTAACCGTGCCGTCAATTTTTGAAACAAATTTTGTTACAATGCTAACATTTGCAATATAGCATTGTTCCTTTAAGGTTTCACGCAAGGGCTTTGGAAGGTTTGTCATTTGTTCAAAATCCTCAACACCCTGCTGAAGCCATTTAAAAAGCTGAGCCGTTCTGAACTTCGGCTGACCAAGAGTTGTCATATACTCTAGCAATTCGGCTTCATTATAAGATTTAATATCTATTTTTTCCACAACGGCTCCCCTTTCCTTAATTTTTAATTAATAATGCTGAGTAAAAACCGTCAGTACCGTCAAT
Source organism: Acutalibacteraceae bacterium (assembly GCA_045612765.1). GTDB lineage: Bacteria > Bacillota > Clostridia > Oscillospirales > Acutalibacteraceae > UBA737. The sequence goes on along the minus strand of JAZKZS010000001.1, from coordinate 7,954 downwards.
ATGCGGCATAAAGGTGTGACTGTATTCTAATTTAAAATCACTGTTTTGCGCTAAAAATTCGTTTATAATATCTTCATTTTCGGCTTTGCGCAAGGTACAGGTAGAATATAAAAGTTTTCCGCCTGTCTTAACGTATTTTTTAGCATTGTTTAAAATTGCCTTTTGAATTGGTAAAAGGTCGTCAAATTTCGCAAAAGCCTTATATTTTATATCAGGCTTTCGACGGATAATACCAAGACCCGAGCAAGGCACGTCACAAAGCACACAGTCAAATTCGCCCAAGTCGGCGTTATAAACCGTGCCGTCCTGTACGGTAGGCTTAATAATATCAAGACCTAAACGGTTGGCTGATTTTTTTATAAGCTCACATTTATGGTCGTAAATATCGCAAGATATTAACTCGCCCTTATTTTCCATAAGCAAAGCCATAGAAAAGCTTTTGCCACCGGGGGCGGCACACATATCAAGCACGCGGTCATTAGGCTTTGGTGCAAGCACCGATACCGCCGTTTGCGATGCGGTATCCTGTATGTGAAAATGTCCTTCTTTATATAATATATTATTATTTATATCAATACCTTTATTAATAACCACCGCACCGTATGGCTTTACTGCCACGGCGTCGGGCATTTCGGTTAAAAAGGCTTCAATATTGCTTTTAACGGTATTAACCCTTACGGTTAAGGGTGCAGGCTTTAAAGCCTCATTCAAAAGAATAACCGCCGTTTCCTTGCCATAATCCTTTATAAAGCTTTCAATAATGCTTTCGGGGCAAGAATAAATAACGCTTAAATCCTTAACCGTGTCCCCCGTTGGTAACAAGCTTTCAGTCCTTAAAACATTGCGAAGCACCGCATTAACAAAGCCTGAATTTCGGCTTTCTTTTGACTTTTTAATAAGCTTTACCGCTTCATTAACCGCCGCACTTTCGGGAATTTTATCCATAAACATTATTTGAAAAAGTGCAGTACGTAAAACGTTAAGTGTAAATGGTGAAAGCTTTTTAATTGGTGTTTTTACAAAGGAAGAAATAACAAAATCAAGCGTAATTTTTCTGTCTAAAACACCGTATATCAAAGCGGTGGCAAGGGCTTTATCGGCGGGGGTTAGGTCGGTTTCCTTTAAATAAGAATTAACCGTAAGGTTTGAATATGCTCCGTCGGTAAATATTTTGCCAAGTGCCAAAACGGCAACCTTACGTGCGTTTGCCATTTTTATTCACCAACCACAGTGCCCAAAGCAACTGCTTTACCGCAAAGGTATTGCTTAGCTTCCATCACCTTTGAGCCTTCGGCTTGAAGCACCAATATATCAAGTGCAACACCGTCGCCGCAAGCAATGGATAATACACCGTTATTACCAACAACGGTACCTGCCGACGTTGAAGCTTTACAACCGACTGCGGCTTTTATAACCTTAATACGCTTGCCGTCCATAAAAAAGTAAGCGCAAGGCCAAGAATAATAACCCCTTACAGCATTAAATAGCTCTTTAGCGGGTTTATTAAAATCAAGTAATGCCATTTCCTTTTTAATAATTGGCGCATAGGTAGCCTCCCCCTCTTGCTTTTGGGGAGTAATTTCACCCTTTTCCAATTTAGAAATGGTAGAAAGCATTAAATCAGCGCTGATAACCGACAAGCGTTCAAAAAGCTCTTCAGCGGTTTCGTTATCGCCAATTTTAGTTGTAGCAACTTCTAAAATATCGCCTGTGTCAATGCCTTCATCCATAGCCTGAATTGTAACACCTGTTTCGGTTTCGCCACAAAGTATTGCATATTGAATAGGTGCTGAACCACGGTATTTTGGCAAAAGGGATGCATGGCCGTTTACACAGCCATATTTTGCGGCGCTTAAAATTTCCTTAGGCAAAATTTTGCCGTAAGCCACAACCACAATAACGTCGGGCTTGATTTCATTAATAATTTCAAGTGCTTCACCCGTTCTAACCGAATTTGGCTGATAAACAGGTATATTATTTTCCATAGCGCAAACCTTAACGGGCGGAGGTGTTAAAACCTGTTTTCTGCCCACGGGCTTGTCGGGTTGGGCAAAAACTGCCGCTACCGTATGTTCACTATTAATAAGTGCTTCAAGGGTTTTCACCGCATAATCGGGTGTGCCCATAAAAACAATTTTCATTATCTTTTTACCTTATCTATATATAAAATTCCGTCAAGGTGGTCAATTTCATGGCAAAATGCACGTGCCTTAAGACCTTCACCCTCAACCACAATATTGTTGCCAAAGCGGTCCTGCGCACGCACCTTTACGTACATAGGGCGTTCTACCTCAGCCGATTCACCGGGGATTGATAAACAACCCTCCTGCCCGATTTGACTGCCGCTTGTTTCAATTATAACAGGGTTTATAAGCTCGATTAAGCCGTCCTCGTCCCCAATGTCAACAATACAAAAGCGGCGAAGAAGTCCAACCTGTGGTGCGGCAAGACCTACACCCTCGGCCTGATACATAGTATCCTTCATGTCGTCAAGTATCATTGCAAGCTTGTCATCAAAAGTTAATTGTGTGCGGCAAATTTTGCGAAGCACGTCATCACCTTTGGTTACAATATTTCTTATAGCCATTTAATTACATCCTTTTAAAGCATTGTTTCGGGATTCATATCCACCGAAACGGTAACGTCACGAATAAGCTTAATATTAATTGCATTTTTAAGCATTTCACGAAAACGCTTGTTATTTTTGCATTTAATAATCATTCGGTAACGGTATTTGTTATTTACACGGGCAATTCCCGATGGGGACGGCCCTAAAATTATTATTTTAACGTCGTTATAATCACTATCTATCATTCCCCTGATTTTGCCAAAAATTTCTTTAATGGACTTTTCAGCATCAATTCGGTTAATAGACTGTGTATAAACGGTGCATATATCACAATACGGCGGGAAGGTGTTAAGCGACCGCATTGCAATTTCTTGCTTATAAAAGCTTTCATAATCCTGCTTTTCGGCAAAGGTGATAAGCTGACCGTCGGGGTTGGTGGTTTGCACTATTGCCCTACCCTCGTTATCGCCACGGCCTGCACGACCTATAACCTGTGTTAAAAGTGAAAAGCTGCGTTCAAAGCTGCGAAAATCCTCACTATACATTGCCGCATCAGCACCCAAAACACCAACCAAGGTAACGTTTGGAAAATCAAGCCCCTTTGCCACCATTTGTGTACCAAGCAAAATATCATACTCACCTTTGGCAAAGGCTGTTAAATAGGTTGAATATGATTCGCGCGATACGGTACTGTCGGCATCAAGCCTTAATATTCTTGCATTGGGGAACATTGCTTCTAACACCTCAGCCGCTTTTTGCGTGCCAAGACCCGAAAAACGCAAATGCTCGCAGTCACAGTCGGGGCATTTATTTGAAATTGGCACCGAATGACCGCAATAATGACACATAAGCCTTTTATTTGCCGAATGGTATGTTAGCGACACACTGCAGTTAGGGCAAGAAGCCACGTAACCACAGTTAGGGCAAGAGATATAGGTGTTATGTCCACGGCGGTTAAGCAGTAAAATTGACTGCTTGCCGTTATTTAAGGTGTCGTTTATTGCTTCATACAAGGTTTCGCTTATTGGTGAGGAATTACCATTTAATTCCTCTTTTTTCATATCTATAATTTCAACCCCGGGCAAGTCGCAGTTATTATAGCGGTTTTTAAGGGTAAAAAGTGAATACTTACCACGTTGTGCCGCCGCATAGCTTTCAAGCGATGGTGTGGCTGACGCTAAACACAAAAGCCCTTTATGATAAAGTGTGCGGAACTTTGCCAAATCACGTGTATGAAAACGAGGAGATTTTTCAGATTTATAGGTGTGCTCCTGCTCTTCATCAATAATTATAAGCCCAAGCTTTTTAAAGGGGGCAAAAATTGCACTTCGTGTACCGATTGCAATTAAAGCATCGCCGTTTTTAATGCGTGTCCATTCGTCCATACGCTGTCCCATAGACATTGCGCTGTGAAAAACTGCAATTTTATTGCCGTAACGCTTTGTAAAAATTTCAATCATTTGGGGGGTTAAGGCAATTTCCGGCACCATTACAATAACGCCGTCGCCTTTTTGAAAGGCAGTATCGACAAGCTTTAAATAAACCTGTGTTTTACCCGACCCCGTAACACCGTATAAAAGTGAAACCTCGGCACTGTCACTTTTGTATTTTTCCAAAAGCCCCATAAATGCCGCTTGCTGTTCGGCGGTTAAATAAATTTCACTTAAATTCGGCTGGCAATTGGTTTTATAGGGAGAGCGAAAAACCTGACGTTCAAAGGCGACAAGCACACCCTTTGTAATTAGGTTTTCAATAACCGACATTGAAACACCCGTAAAATAACGAAGTTCCTTAACCGAAGCGGTTTCAATATCATTTAAAATTTCAACAACCTCTTTTTGACGGGCGGTAAGCTTTATATCGGCAATATTATCCGATAATTTAACCCACTTTTGTGTGGCGTCGCCCATTTTTTGCTTGGTTTCGCTATTTTTAATTAAGGCATCCCTGTCAACAAGAACCTTTAAAGCAGATACTTCAACACCAAAGGTTGATAAAATATCATCCTCGCTTTTTTCGCCTTTAGCTTTTAAAAAATTGAAAATTTCTTTTTGGCTATCACTTAAATTATTGATATCTTCAAAATCCAAATTAGCGGAATAAAAATTAACAAGGCGGTGGTTAAGACCAGTCGGTAGCATTGCTGAAACTGCATCACATCTAGTGCAAAACACCGTTTCGTGCATATATTCGCACATTTTAAGCATTTCGTCCGATAAAACGGATTTTTCATCAATAACCGATAAAACCGATTTTAAATGATAAGCTTCCTCTTCGGCTATTTCAAAAACTATTGCCTGTTTTTCGGTATTACCGCGACCAAACGGTACAATAACCCTTTGCCCTGCTTTTAAATCCATCTTAGGCGGAATTGCATAAGAATAAAGCTTGTCAAAAGCGTAGGTGGCACCGTAAAGCGCAACCCTTGCCACAGGCGATAACATACACAATCCCTCCCTTTAAAGATTTAAGGTTTTATTATTCTAATTCGTTTGCAAGCTTGTCAATAGCAACCGAAACGGGCTTTTCAATTGAAATTTCGCCGGTTTCTTCCTGCTTTTGTGAAATATCACGGGCTGTATGAGCCACGTCAATTACTAAACGGTATCTGTTTTCATAACCGCCAATTAATTTACCAATATTAGGATTCAACATTACTAAGCACTCCATTAATTAATTTTTTTTGTCTTTTAATTGCCAAGCGACTGCTTGACATTACTTCAATTATATCGTCAACAGCAACCTGCAAATCGTCATTAACAACGATATAGTCAAATTCTGTAGCACGTGCAATTTCGGAAATAGCTTCCTTCATGCGCTTATCAATAAGGTCCTGTGTTTCGGTACCTCTGCCACTCAAACGGCGTTTTAATTCCTGATAAGACGGGGGCATTATAAACACGGTAATAGCTTCGGGCAGCTTTTGGCATATTTCCTTAGCGCCGTTAACGTCAACCTCAATTAAAATATCCTCGCCCTTTTCAATAGCGGCAATTACGGGAGCCTTAGGTGTGCCATAATAATTGCCGATATATTCGTTATATTCAAGCAGCTCGTCATTTTCGAGCATATTTAAAAACTTTTCACGGGTAATAAAGTTATATTTTTCACCCTCCACTTCGCCAACACGCATTGGACGGGTTATAGAAGAAATTGAAAACTTAATTTCGGGTTTTCTTTTAAAAAGTTCTTTAAACAATGTGTCCTTGCCGCTACCCGATGGGCCTGCAACAACAAATACGCCGCCTTTATTCATCATCGTCATCCTCCAATACCTTAAACGCTTCGTCACCGATACGACCCGCCAATTTTTCAACCGTTAGATAACACAAAATTATGTGGTAGCTGTCGGTTATAATAACAGTTTTAGTTTTGCGACCGTGAGTAGCGTCAATTAAATTGCCTTTTTCCTTTGCGTCTTGAATAATTCTTTTAATAGGGGCCGATTCGGGAGTAACCACCGTTACAATACGGTCAGCCGACACCAAATTGCCCGCACCGATATTAACAAGCTTCATAAACTACTCCATATTCTGAATTTGCTCACGAATTTTTTCAATTTCAGACTTAATGTCAACCACTATATGAGCAATTTCAATATCCTGTGCCTTTGAGCCGATAGTGTTGGTTTCACGGTTCATTTCCTGAACGATAAAGTCAAGCTTTCTGCCCACGGGCTCGTCACTTTCCAAAAGACCTGCAAACTGCTTTATATGACTGCGAAGACGAACGGTTTCTTCAGCAACTGCAACCTTGTCGGCAAAAATAGCAACCTCGGTTAAAATGCGTTGCTCGTCCACGGTGTTATCACCAAGCAGGTCCTTAATTTTATTAGTTATTTTTTCTTGATAAGCCGCAACCGTTTCGGGTGAGCGCGCTTCAATAACTTCAACCTTTGAAAGAATATAATCAGTACGAGATATAACGTCCTTTAAAAGCCTTTCGCCTTCAACACTGCGCATTGCAATAAAGTTTTGGCAAGCCTCCTCCAAAACGGGCATTATAGCCGCTTCAATTACCTCGTCGGCAATTTGCTGACGGCGCACCTTAAACATTTCACCATTGGCAGCAAGGGTTGAAACCTTAACGTCGTTTTTAAGCTTATATTCTTTTGACAAGTTACTTAAAGCTTTAATATAAGCGTCGGCATATTCACGGTTAATTTCAATTACGGTAGAATTTTGGTTTAGGTCGTCAACCATAACCGAAACCTCTACCTTACCGCGTGAAATTTTTTGGTTTAAATATGCTTTTATTTTTTCCTCTAAAAAGTTATATGCACGTGGCATACGGCAGGAAAATTCAAAATAACGATGGTTAACCGATTTAATTTCAACCGTAACGTCAAAGCCGCCAATTTGATTTTTGGCACGGCCAAAGCCTGTCATACTTCTTACCATTTATATTCACCCTTTGCTGTAAACTGTAAAATGGATATTCGACACTATCCCATAATATTAATTCATTTTACCAAATTGCACCCTTAAATGTCAACTTTTTAGCCTATATTGTAACCTTTTTTTAACTTTTTAATAATATATTAATATATAATACACCTAAAAAAACGCCCCTGAAACTATAAAACGCCTGTTGCAAAATGAAATTTTGTTTATAGAAATTCGAAATTTACTATTGACAAAACGGTAATTTATGTTATAATAACCTTTGCTTATTTGGAGCATTAGCTCAGTTGGTTAGAGCAACCGGCTCATAACCGGTTGGTCCGGGGTTCGAGTCCCTGATGCTCCACCAAATAAGCGTAACTGAATATAGGGGTATGGTGTCAACGGTAGCACACCGGTCTCCAAAACCGTTTGTGAGGGTTCGAATCCTTCTACCCCTGCCAAAATAAAAGCACTGACCTTTATGGTCGGTGCTTTTGTTTTTGTTTGCTAAATAAAGGATTCGAACTAGGTTCGGTAGTGAATGACAGTCCGGTGGACTGTCAGAGCCGAACCTGACCGAGCACCGCAGTGCGAGAACGAATCCTTCTACCCCTGCCAAGAAAAAAACCATTTGCGAAAGCAGATGGTTTTTTTAACTAAATCCACCCTTACGGGTGGGTGAAATATTGCTACGCAATGTGAAATACGCCTGCGGCGTGTGAAACTCGCCTCGACGGCGAGTGGGTGGATTTAATTTCATCTGAAGCCGCAGGCTGAAGATTTCATCCGAGCTTGCGAGGATTTCATCGTGCGACGCACGATTTCATTAAAGATGCAAGGCTTCGCCTTGATTTATTTACAAAAGTGTGCTATAATTAAGAAAAATGAGGTGCAAAATGGGCAAACAATTGAATTATATTATGGATTATGAAAGTTTCAAAAAATTATCGCAATATGCTTTGGAGTTGGGATGCATGATTTTATACAAAGATTCTGCAAA